>CAXGUU010000230.1:0-5381 GCA_964012875.1 uncultured bacterium | reverse complement strand
CGCTTGGAACTGTCGAACTCGCGTCCATCGATCAGTGTGCCGGCGTAATGGACTTTGACTCGGTCTTCCGATTTCGGTGACTTGCCGTCGCCGTTGCGGACGACCTCGTATTGAATGCCATTGGGCAGGGTTGTGACACCGTCTTTCTTGCCGTTGGTCTCCATGTACGCTTTACCGGCTGCGAGATTCTTGGTCGCCATTTCTCGTTTGCGCTCGCCGGCTTTCTGCGCCTCGGTGCGCAATGCAGTGGTCATGTCCTCGGCAGACAGGCGCGGTTGTGAACCATCAAGGGCATCGCGAATGGCCATGTAGATCGCGTCGGGATCTATCGGCGCGCCCTGGCGCATCAGGCTTTGTGCGAAGTTGATACCGATGGCGTAGCTGTATTTTTCACTGTCGGTTTCAAGCGACGTACCTTCCGCGAATGCCGGACTGGCGGCGAGTAAAAGGATCAGTGCAATGGCTGCTTTATGCATACGACTCTCGGTTGAGTTGATTCGGAGTGTGGCGCCTCGAGCGGCGCGAGTAATCTATCACGACGGCGTGAAACAGGGGTTGGCCCGGTAATTAAAGCGCGCCGTAATCCTGCAAGGCCTCATAGATTGTTTCTGCTATAAACTGGTAGCCAGCCGCATTCGGATGAGCCGGGTCGGATTTAAGTCCGGCGTCGCCGAGCACGTCGCTGATCAGGTCCGTGATCAACGGGGTATTCGTACGCTCGGCCGCGGCCTGGTAGAAATCGGCCGAACTTAAAAAAATGCCGGGCTTTGGCACGCCGAGCAGGACGACAGGAATGCCACGTTCGCGGGCTTCGGCAATCATGTTTTCAATGTTCTGCTGGGCCTTGGCGATACTTTTCTTTCGCAGCATGTCGTTGCCGCCGTGACACAGAATGAGTAACTGAGGATCGTGCTTGTTCAGAACCCTTGCAATGCGCTCCAATCCGGCTGCTGTTTGCTCCCCGGGGATACCAGCATTGACGACCTTTCGACCGCTCAGACGCTGGAGTACATCCGGATAGCTTTGGCCTTTCCCGGCACCGGTGCCGCGCGTCAGGCTGTCGCCGAATGCGAGAATTATGGCATCGTCATCGAGCCGTGGAAGCTCGGCAGGGTCGCCGGAACAGGCAATCAGGCTGAGGCTGAGTAGGGCAACGAAGATCAGATGCATGTCAAGGGTCTCTGTTAGAAGCGGTTGCAGCAATATTCGCGGTGGCGTTGGCGCCTGAACAGCACGATTCGGATAAGTCGACCCGTCAGCGGAAGTGTAGGGGCCGTTTTGAGTGATTCGACAGTGATCACTTCAGGCTGACGCGTGGATAGTACCGGCCGTCTGGTCGGCGCGACCAGATTTCTCCGCTGCGGGCCCGCGATTCCGGATCAGTGAAGGCGTATTCGAAACGCACGGCGCGGACATAGCGCGGAGGCTGCGCGCTTTAGTACAACTTGTTCGACAGTGTTGTTCATGCGCCATGGCCTCCCTTGTTCTCCCGGGTCACTCGATTGAGTTCGACGGCCACGATGGAAAATGTCTTTTGCGGCTGCCGTTACGGAACGAACCGACTGACTCCGATATTGACGAGCAGGGCGGCAATAAAGCCGGGTAACAACTCGTAAATACCCCAGCCATCATTCGGTAACCAGTCCCAGCAGGTGACTACGACCAGGCCGGTGGCAATACCGCCGAGTGAGCCCGCCCCTGAGTTCGTGCTGCCATGCAACGCAATCAGCAGAGCGGGGCCAACGGTTGCGCCGAAGCCAGCCCACGCGAATGCAACCAGGCTGAACACACCTGCAGCAGGATTGAGTGCGAAGGTCAATGCCGCGCAACAAATGACAAAGACAGCGATGCGGCCATTGCGCAATCGTCGGGAACTATCAATCGCGCTTGGGTCGTAAGGCAACAGATCCTCGGCTAGAGCAGACGCTGTGATCAGCAGCTGAGAATCGGCGGTGCTCATGATAGCTGCAAGCACTGCCGCAAGGCAGATGCCGGCGAGCAGTGGCGGCAGGTATTGCTCGATGGCGAGGATGAATACGCGTTCGGGATCGGCCTGCGGCCCAAGTATGGGGCCGGCGAAAATTCCGACGGCGATGGCAAGCGCCAGGCATGCGGTCGTCCAGGTTACGCCAATGCGTTGGCCATGGGCGGCCGCGTCGGGCGAAGTCATGGCCATGAACCGCGTCACAATGTGGGGCTGGCCCATGTACCCAAGACCCCACGCGAGCGCGGACGCAATGGCCAGGGAGTCGAAGTCACCGTCAATAACAATTGGAATGGTAGCCGTCGGCGGGCCGTCAATGACGGCGCACAGTGTGACGATGGCCAGGGCGCCTATCATCATGGTGGCCTGAAGCGCATCGGTCCAAACGACCGCAAGGAATCCTCCCCACAATGTGTACACGAGTATTAGCACTGCGCCTATGACTACGGCGCTGCTATAGGACAGGTCGAATACGCTGCTGAACAGTTTGCCGCCGGCGACGAAGCCAGCGGCGGCGTAGAGCGTAAAAAAGACCAGAATGCTTGCCGCCGTCAACGCCTGAACAGCGCCGCCATGAGTCTTGAATCGACGGCGAAAAAATGACGGTATCGTGAGTACGCCGTAGCGTCCGGTTTCTTCGCGCAATTTTCTCGCTACGAAACGCCAGTTGATCCAGGTTCCCAGTGCAAGGCCCGCGCCAACCCACAGTGCTTCCACTGGTGCGGCGACGGCTAGCCCGGGCAGCCCGAGTAGCAGCCATCCGCTCATGTCCGAAGCGCCGGCGCTGAGGCCGGCCATGGCACCGCCGACCTTGCGGCCGCCGATGAGATAGTCGTCCACGTTGTGGGTCGCTCTGACTGCCCGCACTGCTATGCAGGCGATCAGTGAGAGATAGCAGAAAAACGCGATTGCGGTCACGATCGCTTAAGCCATTATCTGCACGGCATGCCTTGTGCCGAAATGGCGGCCGATTTCGTTTAGCATCCAGTCACGCATTTCGTTGATCACCGCGGCATCATAGGTCACGACTTTTGAGCTTTCGTCGAGAGCCTGCGCGAAGAGCGGCTCTTCCGGGTACAGTCGCTCGATGCGTCGGAACTGATCGCGCGGCAATCTGAAACACCCGGCAGTTATCGAGTGAATTCTGTCACAATCGATGGCGGATGCCGTTTGTTCGAGAAAGCGCGCGTAAACCTGCTTGAAATCCGGCGTCAGGATAAGCGGGTCGAAGCGCAGCCCGATGGGCCACCCCTCAGCCTGAACCGCCGCGAGGGCGCGCAGACGGCTCGACAACGGCGGCGCCCGGTGTTCATAGCGGCGACAGACCTCGTCGGGATTCAGAGAATAGGCGACGACAATGTTCTCGCTCGGATCGTGATTCAACAGCCAGCGGACCTGGGTGCTTTTCGTGCGCAGCTCGAGTTTGACGTGCGGCCGGCATTGAATCTCAGGTACAAAGTGTTCGGCAAACGCAGTGACCGGCTCAAGTGCGAGGCTGTCGCAATCGTAGCCGGAAAACAGCCACCAGGGAGACTCGCTTTGCCCGGCCTTGTTAGCGATCTCGTCAATGAAGTCCTCGAAGTTAACGAACACGAGGTAGTGGGCCGAGCGAAACATGCCCTGCAGGAAACAATACCGGCAGTCGTACAGGCAGTTGAGCATGTGCGAAAAGTAATACCCGGGATCTTCATCGAGCCCGTGCTGCTCTGGAATGGGCAGAAGCTTCGGTCCGGTTTTGCGGCCGATGATGAGCGCGGGAGATGCTTTTTGGTGGCGAAAATTTTGCCGTTTCCGATTAAACACTTCGCCATAATGCTCAATTTCAATCACCCGCCGTGGGTTTGAGCGCGCAATGATCGATTGGGTGCGTGCGTGGTCGCGCACACCGCGTTCGACGTAAACGGTTTCGATGTTCATACAGAAGGGGGTGAATGTTCTTGCCTTAACGCTTCGAGTCGCGCAAAGACGTCTTCACTGGTCGCAGCTTTTGCTGTGCTCAGCAGGTCGGCTGGCTCTACCCCAAGGGCGATCAGGCGTGTGCACAAGCGTTGCAGGCGGTTGCGCTGGGCAACGGTAAATTTCAGCGCGGCGCCGATCGCTGCGTAACACTCTTCGGCACTTTCGGAGATCTGTATCGAACCATCCGGCCATGCGTCAGTAATGAAACTTTCGATATCGGGTAATCGATTGCTGATCAACTTGTCGACCTTTTCACGTGAAAAATTTTCAATCCCATGTTCGTGATTGTCGGATACGATTTTCAGAAGGTGTACTGAGTCGTGCCCCCCGATTTTTGTTGCGGCTGCCGCAAATCCCGAGCCTTCCATGTCGTAACAGGAATCGTCGGGGTAGTCTGTCACTGGCGCATTTACCGATACCAGCGTAACGGTCGGGATATCGATGCCGCCTGCAACGCCTGGGTACCAACTACAGCTGTCATCGGCGCGCCGAACGCGCCCCGCCATGACCAACGTACCAATCTCGTAATCACCATGTCCGCAGGTGCCGACATTAAGCCATCGCACGGAGCGGTCTGGGGGTGTGATGGCTGCTGCGAATCCGGTCGCTGCTGCTGCCGCTTCTATGCCGATGCCGCTGACGACGAGCTGCATGGCGTCACCCAGATAGTGTTTGAATGGATGCTGACCGTGTTCAACCAGCCCGAAGTGCCGTATCAATGGTCGTGCTTCACTCGGCAATGCAACGATCAGGTTAAGCATTCAGAGTGTCAGCGCACAGTTTTTTGAGTTGGTCTGCCAAGGCGGAGTTGCCATGCTTGAGCGCGCCGGCAAGCACGATGTCGTATTTTTTCTGCAACATGGCGCGCGTCATCATCTTCTGCGTTTCTCTAAGTGCGTTACCGCGAAGCAGTTTTACCAGCGCCGTGATCCGATACTGATCGATGACGGCGGTGGTGCGCGATAGTTGGTCGTTATGCCCCCCGTATTTGATCACTAACGGCTCCGGCACGAATGCCACTGATTCCTGGGCGCAGATTCGCAGCCACAGGTCATAATCCTCCGCTGCAGGCAATGATTCGTCAAAGTGCCCGACGCAGTCCAGTAGTGACTTGTGCACCAGGGCGGCCGAGGGTGAAATGACACAGCGGGCGAGGCAGTCTTTGAACAAATCGCCGCCGCGTTTGGCGTGGTATTTCTTTTGCGCCAGTGGCTTGCCTTGTCGAAGCCAGGTTTCGTCGCAATGTACCAGGCGGGGTCGGTGCGCGGAATTTGCGGCCAACAGCTGAAGTTCCAGCTTTTGCGGTCGCCATTCATCATCGGAGTCGAGAAATGCAATCCAGTCGTGAATGCTCGAATCAATGCCGGTGTTGCGCGCCGCACTAACGCCGCGGTTTGACTGCCTGATATAGCGCGGGTTGAAGTCCGGGTTGACGGCG
>CAXGUU010000229.1:0-5399 GCA_964012875.1 uncultured bacterium | reverse complement strand
GCCCGGAAGGATTCGAACCTCCGACCCCCTGGTTCGTAGCCAGGTACTCTATCCAGCTGAGCTACGGGCGCGCGAGGGGCGCGATTATCAGTGGCGCCCCAAACCCTGTCAAATTAAGCCCCCACGGCTCAACCGGGTATCAGACCCTTCGGAGTAAGGTCAGATCAACCGGTCCTATGGGCGATCATCAGCCGCTGTGTCGCGGGGTAGTGTCTGCGAGCGTTACACTTGGCGGCATTAGCTTTTGGAGGAACGTCAGATGCTGGAATCTATCGATATCAATTGCGATATGGGCGAGAGCTTTGGTAACTGGAACATGGGAAACGACGAGGGCATGATGCCGCGGATCACCACCGCCAACGTCGCCTGCGGCTTCCACGCGAGCGACCCGGTGACAATGATCAAAACAGTCGAGTTGGCCAAGGCTCATTCGGTCGTGGTTGGTTCCCACCCAGGTCTGCCTGATCTGCTTGGATTTGGCCGTCGCGCGATGAACATTACGCCCGAAGACGCGCACGCGTATGTACTTTACCAGACTGGAGCGCTGCAGGCAGCATTACAGAAGAATGGCATGCGTTTGCATCACATCAAACCGCATGGTGCGTTTTATTCAGTCCTGCGCACTGAGGAAGAATTAGCCGTAGCCGTGGCCGAGGCCATCGCTTCTTTTCCGGATACGCCAATGCTCTACTGGCCTGCCCCGACCACGGCCGCCATGCCAGAGGCGGCTAGGAAAGCGGGCATCCGGGTCGTCGGCGAAATTTATCCGGACCTCCAGTACGCGCCGGATGGGACGCTGGTGATACAGCGAACCAAGCACGAAACCGACACTGCTTTTGCTGCGGCTCAGGTCAAACGCTATGTCGAGTCAGAAAAGGTCGAGGCAATTGATGGCAGCTTGATTCCCCTCGACGCCGAAAGCCTGTGCATTCACGGTGACGGCCCCAACTCAACCGACGTTGGCGACGCAGTTCGCAAAGCGCTCCATGAGACCGGGTGCAAAATCGCGCCGGTCATGAGTTAGCGCACGAGGATCTGACGATGAAATTTGGCTTGCTCTTTTCGCAACAGGTGCCGCCGGCTAGCGGCCTGTCGTGGCGCGAACCCTATGAAGACATGCTCGAATGTCTGCCGCGCGCGGAAGACCTGGGATACGAGTCCTGCTTGCAGGTCTCCCACCACGCACAAAAAGACGGGCTGTGTCCGGGCCCGTTACTTGCCTGTACCGCAGCGGCTACCGTAACCAACCGCATGCGCATTGGTACCGGCGTCTTACTGGTACCGCTCTATGCGCCATTGAAACTGGCCGAAGACATCGCCGTTCTGGACAACATATCCAACGGTCGTTTCGTTTTCGGCGTGGCGCCAGGCTACGTCGCGGAAGAATTCGCAGCGCACAATATTCCTCGCGATGAGCGGGTCGGGCGATTCGAAGAAGCGCTGGACCTGATGACTTTAGCGTGGACAGAAGACACTTTTTCTTTCAACGGCAAGTACTACACGGTGCCTGAGACGCGCATGACACCTAAACCTATGCAGAATCCGCATCCGCCGATCTGGTACGGCGTCTCGGCGAAATCTTCATTGCGACGGGCAGCTCGCCGTCACGCAGTCCAGATCATGTCACCGCGACACGGGCCTGAAGAACTCGTGGAGCATTTTCGACCCTACGAAGAAGAAGCCGAAAAAATCGGCTGGGAAATACCGGAGCGACCTATTATTCGGTCGGTATTTGTCGCTGAATCACACGCCAAAGCTGAAGAAATGGCAGCGCCGGCACTGAACTACCTGTTTACCGAGCTTTACGGCGCCGCTTCTGCGGCGGGTGACCGCGTGCTGCGCGCCGCCGATGGGTCGGTCATTACAGACAAGGATCAGGTTGATTTCGAGAACTTCAAGAATCGCTACATCATTGGCGACCCGGAATTCGCTATTCAGGAGCTGGAAAAATATCGTAGCGCAGTCCGTCCCACGGAAGTCGTTTGCTGGATGCATCTGCCAGGTCTCAGCGGCGCCCAGGCAATGACGTCGGTTGAACTGTTCGCGCGTGAGGTCATGCCACATTTTCAGGAGTAACGGGCCGGCGTAAACTGCGCGAGGCTTGGCGGGTCGGATGGGGTGCTATTACGCCCGCCTTCGGGGCCAATCCAGGTGGCTCGCGCCTCCTCTTCGCACAATTGCCCCCGAGCCACTCGACCCGAACTCAGTCAGAGCTTCTCCAGGCGGCCAACTTCAGAACTATGAACCCCAATAGCAAAATTCTCATCTCCGGTGCCGGTGTGGCCGGGCTTACGAGCGCGGTCTGGCTTGGTCGTCAGGGTTTTAAGCCCACAATCGTTGAGCGGGCACCGGATGTTCGTGCCGACGGCTACATTATTTCCTTGTCTCATCGATCGTACCGGTTCGCCGATCAGCTCGAGTTGTTGCCCGAAATTCGTGAGCGTTGTGCCGGTGTCACTTCGTCGAGCTATCACCGCGGCCGCAATACGTTGCTTAAGTTTGATTACCGCTCGCTTTTTGAAGGTGTAGACGTCGTGCAGATCATGCGGGACGACCTGCAGGACATCCTTTATAGCCATGCCCGCAACCTGGCTGAATTCAGGTTCGGCACGAACATAGAATCAATTACGCCAGGCAGGCGCCGCTCGATGGTTCGTTTTTCAGATGGCAGCGAGGACGAGTACGACGTCATCATCGGCGCTGACGGATTGCATTCGGGCGTGCGGCGCCTGAGCTTCGCCAGCGACCAGGTGCAATTTAGGTATCTCGGGCTGTGTGCCGCGGCCTACCGGCTGCCCAATATCGCGGCCCTTAAACAGAAATTCGAAACCCACATGGAATGCGATCGCTACATGGTGATCTTCACGACACCGAAAGACGATCTGGCCGCAGTCTTTGTATGGGCGACCGATATTGGCGAAGCGCCCTCGCCCGCTACACGCCGTGGCTTTCTGCAGGCCGCCTACTCTGGGACCAGGGGTATCGTGCGCGATGTGCTCGACTATTGCCCCGCAGACGGGGGGTTCTATATCGACCCACTGATCCAGGTTCGCATCAACGACTGGTACAAACATCACAGTGTCCTGACCGGAGATGCCGCACACAGTCTAACCTTGATATCCGGGCAGGGCGCGACGATGGCGTTCACGGGCGCCTGCGTGCTGGCCGATGCCCTATCGACTTATGAACGGGCCGAAGCGTTTACCGCTTACCAGTCGAATTTACAGCGCACTGTATTTGACGTTCAGGACCGCACGCGCAGCATCGCGCGCTGGTATGTACCATGTTCCTGGTGGCGGCAGTCGGTCCGCGATTTGGGCATGGCGCTCTTCCCGACTCAAATATTCGAATCGCATTTCAAATCAAAATACACGCGGGCTTGATGACAAACGCGCGGTCGCTGACATTCACGCTTGATCTCGAAGACCACACGCTCGGGGCGAATCCCGCTTGCCGATATCAGACCAACGGCCGTGCCATCCTCGAACACCTGGAAAAACTTGGAGCGCGCGCGACAATCTTCATCGTCGGCGATCTCGTTTCTTCGTGCCGCGCGCTCATTCGAGAAGCTGTCGCGAACGGTCACGAATTCGCCTTACATTCCGCCACGCACACGCCGCTGACCCAGGAATCCGGCGCCGCGCTGAGACCGAAGCTTGTCGACGCAAAATCACTGCTCGAGGATGCAGCAGGTGAGGCAGTCACAGGATTCAGAGCGCCTGTTTTCTCGTTGACGGCTGACACTGTCTGGGTCTCAGATCTCCTCGCCGAGCTTGACTTCAAATACTCATCCAGCGTCTTGCCGGCAGCCAATCCGCTGTTTGGGCTGCCCGGCGCGCCACGGGCCCCGTTCGCCTGGCCTTCGGGCATCATAGAGCTGCCGGCGCCGGTAGTTCACCTGGGACCACTCAGCATCCCGGCGCTCGGCGGGATCTACCTGCGCTACCTGCCGGGTTTGCTGCAAGCTGCCGTTGTTCGCGCAATCGCACCCGAGGTCCTGTTGTGGAGCTATATTCACCCGTACGACATCGATGACACCGAGCCCTATTTCAGGTTTCCGGGTACGTCTGCCGCGATGAGCCTGCTGCTCTGGCGCAATCGCCGGGCTACGCTTAGGAAAATTGAGCGGCTGGCCGGGTCGCCCTGCATTGAAACAGGTGCGCCTATGCGCGAGCGGGTTGAAGCGATGGAACCGGATCAACTTCAGGTGTTTGAGCCGGACTGAAATCTTCAGTCGGGCGCCGCAATCGCCGCTCAGGTGAGTCGGCGCGCCACCAGCGGGCCGAGCCGGTTTGCCACCCCCAGCGGCAGACACGACCAGACGCGCCGGGCCAGGCGATTAAAGCCGCTTTCGGGATCGACCCTTGCCATTGGGGCGTTGTTGATCGCGATGTGTCGATACACCATGGGCTGCGGCTCGAAACCCCAATTTTTCTTGAACGCGTAAGCGCCTGAGCCGACCAGACTGCGGCCGAAATCAAATTCCGTGCATCCCGCACGGGCGGCTTCCTGCATCAAACGCCAGTAGATAAAGTCATAGGCGTTCAGCGCCCGTGCGCGCGGCACCGCGCCAGCGTAGTAGGGCATGATGCATTCCCGAAAACGAAAACTCATCACTGCGGCCACCAGGTTCCCGCTCTCACGCACCCCGGCAATTGACGTGCGCTCACCGAAAGAATCGAGCAAGGATTCGAACAGCTGCGGCGCATAACGTGGCGTACCAAGGTCGCGCATGCTGCGGGAGTACAGGGCATCGAATTCCGACAACTCAATGCCCGTGTCGAACTCGAGGCCGGCTGACTCGCCTTTGCGAATCATAGCGCGCTGTTTGCGCGGTACCTGCTTGAGATTCTCCTCGTCTGACCGGGAGATTCGACGAGAAAAATAGGCATAGCCGCGATCGCAGGCATCAGCACCTTTGTTGTCTTCCAGCCCGCGCAGTTCAAGCTGGCGACAACCCTGCTCCGCACCGAGCGACAGCGCCTTGTCCTCAAGCGCGTTTTCAATAGCCTCATCGTCGGCCAGCACACCGCCGAGAACGCAAAACGGGCTCGCCAACAGAAGTCCCGCACCGAACAAACCTGAAACCCTGGCCATAGGCAGAACTCCGCAAATACGCCCGGCTTTCCTAGCGTAAATGAAACAGGGTTCCAGATACCCAATAGCGCGGTAGACATCACCCCACGCACTCAGATGAAAGAATCGTGCCTGTGGATGTGCGACAACATACGCGTCCCACTCAGCATCGGGAAATTGAGACAACTGCTGTATCGGGAGGTCAGTCACTGCCAGCACGCGCCTCCGGCCGCGCCGCTTTACGACCGACAGCAACGTTGGATGCGCCTATACAGCGAGCCATGAAGCTATTCAGCTTGACGCTCTGCCACGACAGCGGCGCG
>CAXGUU010000228.1:0-5410 GCA_964012875.1 uncultured bacterium | reverse complement strand
TACGGCGGTTGCAGTTAGCTGCTGAAGCAGGTTCAACCTGGGGGGTCATATTCAGGCCGAACAGTTTCGCGCGGCATCCTTCACCCGCAGCAATACGTCTCAAGCTCGAACCGTCAGGCAGGAACCCTGATGCCGATGAGTTAAAACTGACCTTGCTGAAAGCGCGCGGAAGCCGGGCTGGGGAGAGTTATCAATTGTCCGTGTGAAGTATGCGGCTGGAGATAAAGTATGAATAGTGTCGCAAGTCATGCATATACGCCTGCTCTGAGCGATAGCCTCAATTTCAGTCATCGAGATCGTCCCCGGCATCAACCCCGGGCAACGCTACAACACTCGGGCTTGTGGTTGCACCTGCATTTACCGGCCTTGCCATTGGAAGTGCTGACGCGAAGTGTCGAGGATGGACAGGCTTGTGTGCTTGCAGGAGGGGAGGGACGTAATGCATCGGTGATCATGACCAACCGCAAGGCCGCTTGTATGGGCATCCGTGTGGGAATGCCGCTTAATGCAGCCCATGCTCTGGGGCATATTAAGGTACTGACGCGCCAGCCTCAGGCAGAACGGCGAGCTTTGGAACGGCTTGCAATGTGGACGATGCAAATAAGCTCTGAGATCAGTCTGGTCGAGCCGGATGGTCTCCTGATTGAAATCAAGGGTAGTCTTAAACTCTATGGCGGACTTGAGGCACTGCTGAGTCGCTTGCGCCAGGGGCTGCGCCGACTGGGTTACCGTTTCGACTACGCGGTGGCACCAACACCGGCAGCAGCTTCGGTTTTGGCCCGTTCAAACCCGCGAAAAACCGTGTTGGAATTGTGCCAGCTGAAGGCTACTTTAGCGTGTTTGCCGATTACTTCCTTACGGCTTGAAAGGAAGCAGGAAGCAGCACTGCACAATCTCGGCGTGAAATGCCTAGGAGAGTGTAGGCGTTTGCCACGAGAGGGCCTTGCCCGTCGATTATCGCCCGACTTTCTTACCCGGTTGGATCAGCTCTATGGCGATCAACCTGATCCGAGATATGTTTTTCAGGCGCCGCGCAGTTTTGATGCCGAAATAGAACTGCCCTGGGATATTGAAAACAGTCGTGAGCTGTTAACGGCCGGTGAACGTTTGCTTAATGAACTGCATGGATACCTCACCGCACATGCAGCAACGGTCAGGCATATACGCTGGCGCTTGCTGGGCTGTGATCGCAAACCGGAAATTTTTGAGCTGCGCGCAAGCCAGCCAACACGTGATCCACAACACTTGTTGCTGTTACTGCGGGAAACCCTGACACGAACAGTCCTGTCCGGCCCGGTCAAGGGTATTGGTCTGCACGTTGCAGACATCACCTTCGGCGCTGTGCCCGGCAGTCGGGATTTGTTTAAATCCGGAAACACCACCGAGCAAGAAGCTTATGCTGGCTTTGTTGATCGCCTGCGGTCGCGTTGTGGCACCACTGCGCTACGGTGTCTGGGGATCGAAGCCGAGCATAATCCGGACACTGCCTGGCGCTGGCTGCAGCCGATGTCTGCCTCTCATTACCATTACCAGGGCCTGTCTCATGTTGAGGATAAGCGTGTCCGACGGCCGTTATGGTTATTGCGGCAGGCGCTCAAGCTTCGGGATGACCAAGGACAGCCGTTCTTTGATGGTCCTTTGGATTTAGTTCCCGAAAGAGAGCGCATCGTCAATGGCTGGTGGGACGAGGCTGCGATTGCCCGAGATTACTTCGTTGCCAGGACTCGCCGCGGCGGACGTTTATGGATTTATCGCGAATTGGGCGGACAGCGGCATTGGTATCTGCACGGTATCTTCGAGTGAGGACCGAAACCGCATTCTGAGCCTCAGAACCCAGGCGCCGGCTGGAAGCCGGAACTGCGGCCGTCGCGCGTTGCCCTAACAATCAGTCCGGTCACGGTCGGCCGGGTGTCCATTTGATGCGTTTTCAATCGCCGTTACCAAGCTGATTCTAGCAAGTAAACTCAACAACTTATTGCATATTTTTGCCGGTGCGACCAAAATCTGACCTCAGAGCCATTTACGGTTTGTCGGCAGACGCGATTAAATACTAAGAATTACGCCCACCGCGTCATACGGCTATTTTCGTTTAGAAAGCGAAAGTTAAATAAATTACCTCAATAATGTTACGAACCGGTTATAATTCAGCCCGCTGTTTCAAACGGGGCAAACCGACCGTGTCGATTTGTTGATTCAGTCTCTGTAACGAAACCACGTTTCACATGAAATCTACAAAAACCAATACGTTACTGCCGCTACGTAACGCTTCTTTCGATACGCTCACCGAAGCGCTCGACTACGCAGCAGGCGGGGAAACGGGCTACAACTTTTATGACGGTCGAGGAGAGCTCTTTGCCGTTGTCAGCTACAGGGAATTACGCGACCAGGCGCAAGCGTTGGCGAGACGCCTGGTGGGGCTGGGCTGCAAGCGCGGCAGCCGTGTTGCCATCGTGGCGGAAACTGAACCGATGTTTCATCGGTTCTTTTTTGCCTGCCAATACGCCGGATACATTCCGGTGGCGTTACCGGCAGGCTTCCAGATGGGTGCACGCAAGGCCTACGTCGAACAACTCGAACGCATGCTCGACAGCTGCGGGGCCGACATCGCAGTCGCGCCGGAATCACACATCGGATTCTTACGCCAGGCGGTCGAACGACTGGATCTCGTCAAAGCCGGCACACCGGATGAATTTGATGTCCTGCCAGAACGCAATATTGAACTGGCACCCCTGCGCGCTGACGAGACCGCATATCTGCAATACACCTCTGGCAGTACGCGTTTCCCGCGTGGTGTAGAAATATCCCAGCACACCGTTATGACAAACCTGCGGGACATATCCTGCCACGGTTTGAAGATCACCGATCAGGATCGCATGGTTGCGTGGTTGCCGCTCTATCATGACATGGGGCTGGTCGGTTTCGTTCTGCTGCCCTTGGCCAGTCAGCTTTCCGCCGACTATCTCAGCCCGCGTACTTTCGCCATGCGACCGCGCTTGTGGTTGAAAGTCATCTCGCAAAATCGCGGGACGATTTCCTCCAGCCCACCTTTTGGCTACGCGTTGTGCGCAAAGCGACTCCGACTCACCGATCAGGACCGCTATGATTTGAGTTCGTGGCGGGTGGCCTGCGTCGGTGCGGAACGCATTAACCCGGAACCACTGCGGCAGTTTGCCCATGTCTTAGCGCCAGCAAAATTCGACGCCAACGCCTTTGTCGCGTGTTACGGGATGGCTGAATGTGCATTAGCGATCAGCTTTGCGCCGTTAGGTACGGGTATAAGCTCGTGCAAGGTTGACCGCGAAGAAATGTCGACCACGGGCGCAGTTCTGGTTCAGGAAGATGACTCGGAAATCGAGACACTGACGTTCGTAGACTGCGGCAAGATTCTGCCTAGTTTCGGAATGAGCATCCGTGATGACGAAGGCAATGATTTGCCTGATTACCAGTGCGGACGAATCTGCTTACGCGGTGACAGCGTAATGAGTGGTTACTACCAGAATCCCGGAGCCACCGTTGAAGTCATGTCCGACGACGGCTGGTTTGATACCGGCGACATCGGTTACCGCGTGGATGATCATGTCGTGGTTACAGCGCGACGTAAAGACGTCATCATTGTTAACGGCAGGAATATCTGGCCGCACGATCTGGAATATTTGGCTGAAAGCCTCCCGGGCGTTCGATTCGGCAACGTATCGGCGTTCTCGTTCGCTGACGAACGCGGTACCGACCAGGTTGTCATGGTCGTTGAATCAAGAGAAAAAAATCCGGCGAAAGCGCGCGATCTATGTGAAGAACTTCAGGCGCTGATATCGACCCATTTCGGCATCAAGTGTCATATCGATCTGGTTCCCCCGCGCACGCTGCCGAGGACATCGTCGGGCAAGCTGTCCCGCTCGAAAGCCAAACAAGACTTTCTTGCCCGCAGCCAGAGTGAACCCGGCAAGCTTGCCGTCGGCCAGGGCTAAGGAAGACCAGAGATTCACGTCGTACTGACGGGGGCTACCGGATTTATCGGTCGCCATCTGTCGCGGGCCCTGCTAGCGAACGGACACCAGCTGACGCTCGTCGTCCGGCCCGGGCGCCGACCCCCGAGGGCTCTTGAGGCAGGCTGCGCAATCGAATCGTTCGACCTGGACGATCAACCAGCGTGGCAACGCGTCCTCGCCGACGTTGACGTGGTCATCTACTGCGCAGGGTCGGTGCGAGGGCGGACGCCGGCGGATTTCGAGCTCGCCAATGTCACGGGCGTCGACCGCTTGATCGGCGCGATGCGTGACACAAATAGACCGTGCCGCCTGGTTCTCATCTCAAGCTTGGCCGCAACCCGCCCTCATCTGTCAAGCTATGCGGCCAGTAAGTCGCGCGGTGAACAAGTGTTGCTATCGGCGCCTGAGCTGGACTGGGTGATCTTGAGACCGCCGGCAGTGTATGGCCCTGGCGATCGAGAAATGCGGCCGTTGCTTTCCTGGATTCGGCGAGGCGTGGCCGTAATTGTCGGACCTGCCACGCAAAAGCTGTCACTGCTATACGTCGGTGACCTCGTGACCGCGATCCTGGCTGTGATGAAGGCGCGTGACGATTCCACACATCAAATCTACGAGCCGGACGACGGATTTCCTCAAGGGTACGGCTGGGATGACATCATCGAAGCCGTTGGTGGCCGCCGCGTAGTAAGGGTGTTCGTGCCGAGATGGTTATTTTCGGCGTTAGCCCATGGCAACTCCACGCTTGCGCGAGTCTTCGGTTATCGGCCAATGCTGACACCCGGCAAGGTCGCTGAGCTTTCGGAGCCGGCGTGGCTTTGCAATAATCGCCCGCTCCGTGAGAAGACTTCGTGGAAACCCGAAGTCGACTTGGCAGAAGGTGCCCGCCTTACGTTTACCGATCGAGCGTCCGGCTAAGTGAAATGCAGAAACAAGAAATCATCGACGAACTGATCCGACTCTTTAAACAGTCGCACGAGTTCGACCGCGCATTGGAAGGCCGGACAGCGCTCATTGCCGATCTCGCGCTTGAGTCAATTCAGGTGATCGAATATTTGTGTGATGTCGAAGATCGCTTTGATCTCAATATCAACGAAGACAAGCTCGCCGATGTAAATACCTTCGATGACCTCGCCAGCGTGATTCTGGCTTTGCAGGAAAGCTGAAACGCGGATGGCGTTGTTAGACAAGTTTGGCGAAGCTGCGGGGATTAGAGCGCAACTCGAGCAATTGCCGACCAATCCTACTGATATCGTTATAGAGCGTACGCTAAGCGCGACGCGAGCGGTTATCCAGGGGCGCGAGACGATCATGGCCGGGACAAACAATTATCTCGGTCTGACTTTCGATGCCGACTGCATCGCAGCTGGTCAGAAGGCCCTAGAGGAACTGGGCACCGGTACGACCGGCTCGCGGATGGCCAATGG
>CAXGUU010000227.1:0-5425 GCA_964012875.1 uncultured bacterium | reverse complement strand
TCAGAGAAGAAAAGATCGTACAGATCCTTACAGAAGATCTGATCACTACTTAGCTCTCTACCAACCTTTTTAAAGCAGTACTGACTCGGACAATTTAGCTAAAAAGAATTGGACGAATAGCCCGGCGAAACCTTGATTAAAGTCTACTTTCAATGAACGAGGTGTAACACTTGCCTAAACTGTCTGCTCTATACCATCCGCCGGAGCTGTTGAAGCGCTAGCCGATCCACAAGTACAGAACTGGTGGGCTTCTTCATCGTATGGCAAATGGTCTTCCCGGTGTGCCAGTCGCGCCCTTGATAGGCAATGCACCAAAGACGAAGGCAAATTCGTAAATTTCGGCCTCGATCAAGACGGATAGGTTCAAATTTTCCATGATGTAAATTCCGTTCTCCACCAGAAATTTCTGGTGATTCGGCGCAAAAATCTTTGGGTTCGGCCCTGGAATCGCCTCGACAGCCCAGTTATCGGTGCCGACCAGCAAAACCTGTTGCTCGACTACCCAATCACCAGCCTTATCAGACAAACCGGGAGCGCAAGCACTAAATTTTTCGTTGTCTTTTTTCCAGAATCGGATCCATCCAGTGTTATAGAACAAGGCGTCGCCAGGTTGGATCGTATCTTTTGAAAACCCACTCTGCTCGAGTCCTGCTGTAACTTGACTAAGTGCGATTTCTTCACCGCATTCAAGTGGGCGTCCCAGCAACCGCACAAAGTCGATCAAGATACCGCGGGTAAAGATTGGGGTGACGTTCTCAACGCCAAGTTTGGTGAATCCACGCCCGCTTCCAATCTCCGCATGTGTGAAGCCGTTGTAATAGCGGATCTGGTTTAGATCACCGGTGGCACCCAGCTGTGTACCCATGTGCGAAAGCGCATCGAACTGTGTCCCATCCTGCGTGAGATGCCCCGCGAGATAATCTTCGTTCCATACCAGTCTGTTTTCTCCTATCGGTCCCCAAGAAGGTGCACCCGGGATCGATAGAGTAAATTTTCGTTTCCCAGGGGTTAGCGAAAACAAAGGCATCGACTCTTCATAAACATGAGTCATGTCGTAAATCTCACCGTCGGTGATTAATTTCGTGGCCCGCAAAACCGTTGCTGGGCGTAGGTGATTTAGCGCGCCTTTCTGGTCGGTAGCTCCCCAAGGTGATGGCCACCATTTTTCAGGCAGGTGATGTTCGTCCGCGAAGATAGCCATGCACAAAAGCGAAGAAAGACCTGCTGTTGCCATAAATAAGTAGTGCTTCATGAATACCCTCCTACAGGTTCATTCGACGGCGTCTGCGGTAATGCACGTCTTTCCGAGATGCGGTCGTCATGGAATTCCGCACCGACCGCTTGCAGGCCGATGGGTAGACCTTCGGTCGATGGACCGGAGGGAAATCCAATATTGCTACTTTTTAAACGAAAGCTCCCAACGAGACGCAATTTTAATCACAGTGCCAGCGCGTAACGATGGAAGTTTTACGAAAAACCGGTTGCGGCAGGTTACGCAAAATCCTGCGATGCCAGGCATTCGGATTATCCACGCTGCCGAATGCACCAACAGCGGAATAGTCGAATTGCTTTCGTGCAACCGCGCCCAGCTTCTCCTTGGATTTTATCAAGCTTGTCTGGTTGGCGTTGTCTGCGCCAAACCGATAAGTACTGCGGCCGTTGGCCATGCCCCACTCGAATGCGGAGACGAATAAGAAATCGCTGATCCGCATGTTGCGTCGAGAAAAGTCGTACGCGATGTGCGCCGAGATCATTTCTTGATCATGAAGATAGCACCACAGGTAGCCTAGTGTTGAGCTTTGTGCGCGGCAGCGAAAAACGACAACCGGCGAATTCGACTGCGCAAGCAGGTATTCAAAAAAATGTCGCGGATAGGGGACGACGCCAAGGCGTTGGCGCGTCTTCAGGTACAGGGCATAAAAATCATCAATGACGCCAGGCGGATTGATGTCAGTCTCGAGGCCATAGACTTCACGTGCACGCCGGATATTCTTTTTTGCCGAGCGCTTAAATCGCTCATGCAGGGCATCGTCCAGCTGCACACTTGTATTCACGTAGTTGTTGGTCATCTGTGGCAGGGACGCAGGCTCCTTCTGCACCAGAAACTCCGCGCAATCTTTAAGCACAACGTCCTGATCCGGCAGCGCCCGCGCAAGCGCCTCCAAATCAAGATGTGGCGATCCTTTTTGCCACTGCAAGGCGAGGCGATCCCGGTACGGCGTAGATATCAATCGGTCGCGAATTGGATGCTGCCAGCAGACCAGACTCAAACCATCCATTTCGACGATTCGCTCTTTGAAGCCAAAAATTGCCTCTAACAATCCGCGCCAAAAATTCGTGGCTTCAAACGTTTGACGCATCCGACTCAATCGATCCGTTCCATTCCGGGGTCGCGTCGTCAGGTCGCGGCGGCGACGGCGTCTCTTAACGAATGAGCGATGTGCCGAACATTGTCGTCCGAGAGCTTGCTCGTGACGGGCAGCGTCAGGATCGATTCGGTATAGGCTAACGACCGGGGCGCCGCCGCGGCGACTGAGTTGCCGCCGCAAAGGTAAGAGAAGTTAAAACCCGGATCGATGCCGGCACGCCACAGAGCATGGACTACCTGATCGCGTTTCTCGGCATCAAGCAGAGTCGGGAAGTGTGTGTAGACGCTTGTGGCTCTGTCGTCTATTTGTGTCATACGAATACCCGGGCAGTCAGACAGATGGCTTCGGTATTGTTCGCCGATAGCACGGCGACGTTCGCTGATCCGGGGAAGGCGATGCAACATTCGACTGAGTAATGCCGCGCGTCCGTTGGCAAAATCAGCCTGATACACACCCCTGGTCTCGATCGTTTGGCTACGGTCGACGAACGCACCGTGCCGCATCCGGAAAAGCGGCAGAGTTACCGCGCCATAAACCCAGGGCAGTAATAGAAAGCGATACACCATTCCCGTCAACGCGTGCGCGAACCATGGAGTTTGCGTGTCGAGTTCGCCGTCGGCCCGCGCCTGCTCGATCGCTCGAACGACAGCGGAACGGATGCTGTCGTCCTGGAACAGTGCAGCGCCTCCTTTGCACGCGGAGATGGTCTTACTGAACTCAAAACTTGCAATCGCAGCGTCGCCGAAACTGCCGACCGGCTGGCCTTCCCAGGTCGAACCGAGGCTTGCCGCGATGTCTTCAACCAACACAAGATTGTGTTTATCGGCTACATCGCGAGCCGCACCCGGGTCACTCGGGATACCGTATTGGTGTACAAGGAGCAATATAGAGCCGGCTTCGAAATCAATACCGCTGTAGTCGGTTTCGAATGATTCGGGCCTGACATCAAGATAAGTTATCGGTATGTCAGCGCGCAGAACGCATTCGTAAATGGAGGAGCACAGGAATGCCGGTAAATAAATTCGTGGCGGTTTCAGCGCCCTCATAATCCAGTACAGTCCGGCGCGAGCGCTCGGCATCATGGCTGCACTGCTGGCGCCGCACGCGCTTGCGAGCGCGGCCTCGACCGCATCGATCGGCGACAAGTCCGCCCGGGCGTTGCCGCCGATGAGACTAGTCGCAATGTCAATTAGCGTTGTTTCGGGCGTAAAGCGCGGTATTACACCAATAGCCATGAGGGAACAACGGGGCTCGAATAAAAAATGCTCGCGCCTATAATACTGCGTTTATAGCAGCGCTCGCATTGACGATGTCGTCGGCGGCTCCCACATCGCCACGTGCGCAAAACCCGCGGAGTGTTCGCGCCCAGTGCAGCGACCAACTATTGACGAGAAAGACGATGCCTGGCGGGATTGGGTAGTGTCCAGTGGTGCGCGTTACTGGCCCAATAACGCCGGTGCGCTTGAAGCCCTGCCCGTTCCCGAGCTCGCCAGACATTGCCACGGTAGTTCGGTCGACGTTGAGTTACCAGCATGGGCATTTTCGGGGCGCGCCGGCGCGCCCACTGCTATCCTTGTCGACAATGCGGCGTTATGTGACGGTCCAGCGCCAGCGTATCAGCGCTGCGACTGGATCTTGGCGGCCTATTTGCATCTTATCGGTGCCACCGAACGTCGTAGTCAGGCTGAGAAACCCGCCTTCAATTCGTATTGCTTTCAACTTGATAACGTCGATACGAGATTGTTTGATCGGGCCTGGGCCAACTGGATTTTCATTTTTTTGCGAAACTGGGCGGCTCGTGCGGCTCAAATCGACGCGGACGTTTTGTTTGGCCGGTTCCCGGCGCACGAAATCGATTTGACTCACGACGTCGATGCAGTAAGTAAAACGCTCGAAATTCGAATCAAACAGTCTGCTTTTAATCTTTACAATGCCGTTCGTGGGCTGACCGACCAGAACTTCGGCCAGGCGCATAGCAAGTTGGTACAGGCCGGGAGGTTTGCTTTTAGCCGCGGCCATTTCTGGACGTTGTCGGAAATTCGCGAGAAAGAGGAGAGACTTGGCCTGCGCAGCACATTCCATTTCTACGGTGGGGCTCCTGGCCTCAGGCGCGTTAGCCCAAAACGGATATTACTGGATCCGGGCTACGACGTCGGCAGCGAGAAGATCGCCAACGAGATAAGGCATCTGCGTCGTGGTAAGTGGCATGTTGGTTTGCATCAACGCTACACAGCGGTCCCCGACGCTGAAAGCATGGGGATAGAAAAACTCGCTGTTGAGGCAGTCTGTGGTGAGTCGATTGACCGCTGTCGCCAACATTGGCTGTGTTTCTCCTGGGACGATACGTGGCGCGCACAGGAAGCCTGTGGACTGCGCCTCGACAGCACTTTGGGTTTTAACGACCGCCCGGCCTTCCGGAATGGCTGTGCATTGAGATTCAACCCCTGGGATGTCGAACGCAATCGGTCGATGACTCTTGCGGCGATCCCGATGGTGTTTATGGATTCCCACTTTTATGACTACGCGCAGCCGGATGAGGATGCGCTTGCAGAAGCGATGGCGCGTTGGCTTAATGAAGTTGTCGCAGTTGGTGGAATCGCCAGCGTGTGCTGGCACACCCATACGCTCAGTCCCGATTACAACTGGGGCACAGGCTTTGACGTATTATTGGAATTGCTGACCTCGTGAACGACCGTCAAGAATCCGCACGGGGTGTAGGGGAAGCGGCTGCAGAACCGGAGAAATTCCGATTTCTGGGATCGGTGCTCCGACTCGCAACTGTCGTTCTGTTGGGTGCTGTCGTAGCGTGGACGTTTTTATCGGACAGTGGTGGCAGGATTTACGATTCGCAAT
This sequence comes from uncultured bacterium, assembly GCA_964012875.1. Taxonomy (GTDB): domain Bacteria; phylum Pseudomonadota; class Gammaproteobacteria; genus CAXGUU01. Next base: position 203 of record CAXGUU010000227.1, on the reverse strand, counting down.
TGATTTACGCTGCTCTGGCCGCGCAGCTGCCGATGTTCCTGGCAATTGTCTTCGCAACCTATCGCCACGCGTTGTTGGTACGCACGCCGCGAGCGCCGTTCTGGATCACGTTCCGAGCCATGAATGTCTCAGCAGGTCTGAATGTCGTGGTACCGGGCCGACTGTCCGAGTTAGTGAAACTGACATACCTACGGCATTACATT
>CAXGUU010000226.1:0-5429 GCA_964012875.1 uncultured bacterium | reverse complement strand
GAGAAGCCACAGTGGCAGTAATCACGACGGCGGCCTGTACAAACCGCTGCTGTCAGTAATCTTGAGTTCGCTTGCAGTTTATGAACAGACAAAACCGCGTTGCGCTAACTCGGCGGGTACTGGCGGATCTCGAAACGCCGCTAAGCGTCTACGCCAAACTGGCGCAAGGCAAAAATAGCTTTTTGCTTGAATCCGTTGAAGGCGGTGAAAAATGGGGACGGTATTCAATCATCGGACTACCGGCAAAACGGACGCTGCAGATTAGCGGGCGTAACCTTGTCATCCGCGACGATGACGCCATCGTCGATGAGCGTGAACTAGCCGACCCTCTCGCCTTCATCGAGAACTACCAGGCGCAGTTTGCATTAGCCGAACTTGAGCACCTTCCGCGTTTCTGCGGGGGTCTCGTCGGATATTTTGGTTTCGATACGGTGCGCTATGTCGAACCTCGACTCGCGGCAAGCGCCCCCCCTGACCCCATAGGATTGCCCGATCTCTACTTGTTGCAGGTCGACGACTTCATCGTTTTCGACAACCTGAAAGGGGAGTTGGTTATCGTAAAAACAATCGATACCAACGACGACGGCGCGGTAGAAGAGGGAGAGGCCGAACTCGATTCACTCGTAACAAGGCTGCGCGAACCACTACCGGACCTGCTGACGCAACCGTCACGTTACGCGGGCCCACTCGAATTCTCTTCCGAGTTTGGTGAAGAGATGTTTCTCCAAGCGGTCGAAAGGATCAAGCGCTACATCGTCGATGGTGACGCGATGCAGGTCGTGTTGGCTCAGCGCCTGTCGGTTGATCTCGACATACCGCCGATTCAAATCTATCGCGCGCTGCGCCATCTGAATCCCTCGCCCTACCTGTTCTACTTCGATTTCGAAAATTTTCACGTCGTTGGATCTTCGCCGGAAATCCTTGTTCGGGTCGAAGACGGCATAGTTACTACCCGACCGCTGGCGGGCACCCGGCCACGCGGCCGGAACGAAGCAGAAGACCGGCAACTCGAACGCGAACTGCTGTCGGATCCTAAGGAAATCGCTGAGCACCTGATGCTTATCGATCTCCATCGCAACGACGTCGGTCGAATTGCCAAGGTTGGCAGTGTCAAGGTCACCGAACAGATGGTCGTAGAACACTATTCACATGTAATGCACATTTCTTCGAACGTCGAGTGCGAGCTGGAACAAGGTTATAACGCCATAGATGTACTGCGAGCTACGATACCGGTTGGCACGCTTTCCGGCGCTCCAAAAATTCGAGCGATAGAGATCATCGACGAACTCGAACCTGCCCGCCGCGGACTATACGGCGGAGCCGTCGGTTATCTTTCGTGGAACGGCGATATGGACACCGCAATCGCGATCCGAACGGCGCTGATTAAAGATCAAAGACTTTACGTTCAGGCAGGATGCGGAGTCGTTGCAGATTCCGTTCCGAGCAGCGAATGGACCGAGACCATGAACAAGGCCGGGGCGATTATAAAGGCAGTCGAAATGGCGAGCTCGGGCCTGGCCCCAATATCTTGACAGGCTAGAGTCTTACTTGATGACGACTGCAAGCGCTCCTTCATCCATCCCTTCGGCACCCTCCTCAATGTGGACCGATTCGATCTCGCCTGCGGCGGGCGACTCGTGAGGAACCTCCATTTTCATGACTTCCATGATGAACAGGGGATCACCTTTGTTCACCACGTCCCCTGGTTTCACCAGGATCTTCCAAATGTTTCCCGCCGAACTGAGAGTCACTTGATGCGGCATGACCAGCGTCGCCTCCTGCGCGATTGATAATTCGTTACGGCCGTTACGTTTTCCGCAATGCACAGTAATGATAAAGCATAGACCGCCATGGTGAATTCTCACTACGCGTATAATCGACCCGTGATCAGGTCGGGGGCCGGGGCGACGGGGGGCCGCCACCGAATAGCGTCGTTACCACGCTCAATTGCAACGCGAATGCTGGTAGCCGAACTTCCATCACCGCAATCCCGGATGCTGTATGAATAGACGGATCTATGTCGAACCTATACGAAACACGAGTCGACCAGCTGCTCCGTAGCGGCCAATCCGACACCCTCCGCGGCGGGCTGAAAGGCCTTGAGAAAGAGAGCCTGAGGATCTCGTCGGATGGCGAAATCGCTCAGACCCCGCATCCTGTTGCCTGGGGAGCGCCACTGACGCATCCCTATATCACCACCGACTATTCCGAGGCATTGCCTGAACTGATTACGCCGGCCTTTACCGATCTTGATCAAACCTACAGCTTTTTGCATGACCTACATACGTTCCTGTATCAGAACATGGGCACCGACGAACTGCTGTGGGCCGCCAGCATGCCCTGCGCGGTTGCGGACGACAGCCGTATCCCAATCGCCGAATACGGATCATCTAACGTCGGCCAGATGAAACATATCTATCGTGTTGGTCTCGATTACCGTTACGGTCGTCGTATGCAGGCCATCGCTGGCGTTCATTTCAATTACTCACTACCACCGTCGTTCTGGCCCGTCTATGAAAGCTTCGCGGACAAAAAATGTAGCGGCCAGACCTTTATAGACGAGTCCTATTTTGATTTGATTCGCAACTTCAAGCGCCTTGGATGGATTGTTCCTTTCCTGTTCGGTAATTCACCCGCTGTCTGCAAGACGTTCCTGGCCGGACGAACGACACGGTTCAAGGCGATGTCGCGCGGAACTTACTATCTGCCTTACGCAACGAGCTTGCGTATGAGCGACATCGGGTACAAGAATAAAAATCAATCGGCACTGACAGTTTCCTACGATGCACTGGAAGACTATGTACGCAGTCTGAACCAGGCACTCGTCACCCCCTACCCAGAGTACGAAGCCATCGGTCTGACTGACGGTGACAAACGCGTGCAGCTGAGTACCAACGTTCTGCAAATCGAAAACGAGTACTACAGTTTTATACGGCCCAAACGGACAACCGAACAAATGGAACGGCCGACCACAGCGCTGCACCAACGCGGTGTTGAATATGTCGAGGTACGCGCGCTCGACGTAAACTGTCTTAGCCCGACCGGTGTCGATATCGAGCAGTTGAGATTCATCGAGACATTCCTTATCTATTGCCTGTTTAGCGAAAGTCCGCGTTTGACCAGCGAAGCGCTCTCCGAAATCGAGTACAACGAACTGACGGTCGCGTTGAGGGGGCGCACGCCTGACCTTGATCTGATTGATAGTGGTCAGCGTCGATGCATCTGGCGTTGGGCCACGTCGATCTGCGAAGCGCTGAAACCGATTGGTCACATACTTGACGATGGCGACGACGATGGCCCCTACAGCGAAGCGATCATCCGTCAAATTGAACAGATAGCTACCCCGGATAGGCTCCCCGCGGCTTATATCCTGAAAACACTTCAGAACCAGAATGTCGAATACCACAATTACGTGATGTCACTTTCCAAGCGCTACGCCGAAGACTTTCGCAGTGGCGTGCAGAACGCATCTGCATCCGAGAAATTCCGGCGCCTCGCGGAGCAATCTCTAGGAGAACAGCGAGAACTCGAGACAAATGACGACGAGTCGCTGTCTGACTACATCGCTCGTTACTTGGCCAGTTAACTATTCAGCCGGCGGGTTTTGGCACCCTGGGCGAATCACATGGGATGGTTCCTTCCGAACGTACCCGTTTGAGGCCGGACCGGAACTTTCGCGCCGGCAATGGCTCGAACAAGCATCAGCCAACAGAGTGGAAGTCCATGGACCGAAGAAAACTAGTCACCTTGCTTCTGGCAGGTTCGACAATACCGTGGCTAACAGTGCCGAAATCACTAGCCGCACGCGACCGAACCAGCGCTGAAATTAACAAGCTCCGTTCCGAATGGACCAAATTTCTGGCATCCGGAACTGAAGTTGTCGCGCCGACACCGAAGCTCAAACGCGGCCATGACGAATGGCGTATGCAGTTGCCCGAAAATGCCTACGACGTGCTTTTCAAAGAGAACACGGAACGACCGTTCACCAGCAAATTGAACGACGAAAAACGGTCGGGCGTCTACTTGTGCCGGGCCTGCGGACTGCCGTTGTTCACGTCGGCAATGAAGTACGACAGCGGTACCGGATGGCCGAGTTTTTTCACCGCCATTCCCGGCCACCTCGGGACCAAAACGGATTACAAATTGATCTGGCCGCGAACTGAATATCACTGCGTTAAATGCGGCGGTCACCAGGGGCACGTGTTCGATGATGGACCTTCACCCACTAATGAGCGTTGGTGTAACAACGGCGTGGCTCTGAATTTCAAACCACTGCAATCAGACGCCTGATCTGTGGCTGGATATTGTCATTGCGGATAGAACGCTTGGGCAACGATTGCGCTAGAGCGACTCCAGCGCATAGGTCACGACGTCCACATCGCGGCGCACAAAGATTCCGCCGCCGATATTTCGAAACTGATCTTTCAAGCGCTCTCGATACCAGGCCGCAGAGCGCAAATGAGCGCGGCCGTCGGTGCGCTCCTGGTCGCAGTTTTGCTGCCAATCTTCCTTAGTTAAAACACCGAACAACAATACTGCTGACGACAGGTCACTGAGTTTCTCTATTGCCGCGCTGGCCGCCCCGCGGTCGAGATACTGCAATACGTCGTAACAAATCACGAGATCATAAGTATCGGAACTTTCGAAATCTTCCATCGAGCTGTGTGTCCATCCGTAACGGTCACAAACGTATTCGCTGGTGTCGAAGGCAGTAATCCTAACCTCCGGCCACGCCTGCAGCAGCCCAGCATGAATCATCCCGGCTCCACAACCGGCATCCAGTATCGTCTCGGGCGGGCAGCCGAGTAAATTCAGATAAGCTGCAACGAATTGAGCCAGACGATCGAAATATTCCGGTTCAGCAATTCTGGTTGCAGCCGAAAAATAATAACGATCGTAGTAGTCAGCATCGAAAACGGGCATCGATCTAGGTGCCTCCGCGGCACAACAATTGACCTTTAAATCGGTACTTAGGCGATAAAATTTGGAAAAACTTCACATTTAAGACATTTGGACGAACCATTTCACGAACCTACAGGGGTAATCTACCCGGGTCCACTGTCGAGCGGCCACCAGAGCCAGCGAGAGTGGGATTGGAGAAAAAACAATGGAGATGCCCAAAGTCCTACTGATGACTGCACTTGTGCGCGCGAGTATTAGCGCTCATGCCTTTCAGCTTAGCCAGTGAAAAACGGAATCCAGGTTGGGACAATCACTGTCAGCACACATATCCATCTACGGGATGGATGCCGCCGAAGCTGAATCCGTCAGCCTCGAGCTGAAGCAGGAGATCATGGCACGGCGCGACAGCCCCGAACGCGCAGTGCTCGCGGTCATGAGTGCGCGACTTGTACAGGATTCCACGGGCCGGCCCGTTGTCGCGCTGTCACCGAACCCTTCATGCGTTTAAGACTTCGCGTGATTTCAAT
>CAXGUU010000225.1:0-5464 GCA_964012875.1 uncultured bacterium | reverse complement strand
ACTGTGAGGCGGAAAAGATCTAAATGGTCTGGCCCCTACCTTCTCCCCCCTGAACCCCCGATTCGCCGGACCTTTCCCGAGGTCCGACTTTTTTTGCCTGCCCGACGGCCCTAGTTGCGCCGCAGCATGACCGGGACCACAACTGGTACTACCGCCTTGACTCAAGCCATAATCGGCGTTCAGTCTGAAGACAAGACCCCTGACTCAAGGACACCGCCATGAAAATCGCTTGCTTTCATTTAATGCCCTATCGCGATCTCGAGCCAGACTTTGAAAAGAAATATCCGTCAGCCTGGTTCTCGCTCCCTTTTTCTAAAGTTGCTGATCCCAACCGTTGTGCCCAGTACTACAACTGGTCACTAGACGAACTGACGTTTGCAGCGGAATGCGGCTTCGACGCGGTCTGCACCAACGAACATCACCAAAATGCCTACGGTTTCATGGTCAATCCCAATATGATGGGGTCGGTCTTGGCGCGCGCCACGCGCGGTACGAAAACCGCCATTGTGCAAATGGGTGAAACGGCAGTATTCCTGAATCCGCCCATCCGCGTCGCCGAAGAGTATGCAATGCTCGACGCCATCTCCGAGGGACGCCTCATCGCTGGTTTCCCGGTTGGTCTCGGCGGCGACTTTTCCTACAGCTATGGCATGGCGCCGATGGAACAGCGCGGGCGCTATTACGAAGCACACGACCTGATCAAAAAAGCGTGGACCGCGACCGACAGCTTCGCCTGGAACGGCAAGTACTACCAGTTGCCGATGGTCAATATCTGGCCGCAACCGGTTCAACAACCGACGCCGCCGATCTGGGTCCCGGGCAACGCCAGCCCGAGCACCTGGGACTTCGTGTTGAAAAACGATTATGCCTATTGCTATCTCACCTACTTCGGCGCCAAAGGCGCGACCCACATGGTCGAGGGCTTCTGGCAACGCGCCGAGGAAATGGGTCGCGATCGCAACCCTTATCGCATGGGTTTCCTGGTGCCGGTTGGCGTCGCCGATACCGATGAAGAAGCAGAGCGCATCTATGGCGGCGCTTCGGAATACTTCTATCACAAAGGCCTGCATCTACCGGAGCAGCTGTTGGCCCCGCCCGGACATATGACGCATTCCAGTCTGAGCCACCTGATCACGAAACGTCCCTTTCCGCCGTACGACGAGCTCAAGAAGCAGCGCTATCCCGAGTTCAATGATCGCGACTACGTGGTCTGCGGTAGCGCCAAGACCGTCACCGAACGCCTGCTCAACATCATCAAGACCCTGAATGTTGGCCACCTGATGATCCTGCCGCAGTTCGGCTCGCTGTCTCATGAGCGCACGATGGAAAACATCGAACGTATTTCGAAAGATGTAATGCCGCATTTACGCAATGTCTGGGACGACACCGACTGGGTCGATCACTGGTGGCCGGAATCGTGCAAAAAAGAAGTGGAACGTGAGGCCGCCTGAGCGCAGGCGCTAACAGATTACAAGGACATACCATGGCTAAACCACGCAAACGCACCGTCAAGGTACTGGGCGGTGAACTCGAAATGACCGTTAACGTCGCCGGCAAAGGCAAACCGCTCGTGTTCTGCCACTCGGCCGGCGGTTTTTACTGGGACAATTTTCTCGACGGCTTGTCTGAGCACTACAAGGTCTACGCACCGCACTTCCCGGGTACCGCACCGGGGCGCCCCAACGACATCGAGAAACTCGACAACCTGTGGGATACAGTTATCGCCTACGAAGATTTGCTCGATGCGCTGAAAATCCGCAAGTGTCGACTGATGGGCCACTCTTTCGGCGGCCTGATCGCATCCGAACTTGCCGCGCAACGACCCAAGGCGGTGGAAAAATTAATCCTCATCGCACCGATAGGGCTGTGGCGGGAGGATTCGCCCTACTCGGTCTGGAACTGGTGCTCGCACGACCTCGAAACGATTCAGGATGTGCTGTTTTACGACAAAAACCACCCAGCCGTAGTAAAGCGTATGACGCCACCGGAAGGCCGCCGGGCGCAAGACCAATGGACCATCGATTTCGTGTGGACGCTTGGCTGCACCGGTAAAGTGGTCTGGCCCATCCCGGACAAGGGCTTGCGCAAGCGCATCCACCGCATCAGCGCTGACAGCCTGATCGTCTGGGGCGAAAACGATAAGTTGATCCCGCCGGCTTATGCCGAGAGTTTCGGTGAAGCGATCACGAACAGCGAAGTCTTCATGCTGCCACAGTGTGGCCACGAGCCACCGTTGGAGCAACGCGATCGGCTGCTGAACAAAGCCGTCGATTTCCTAGCCGCCTGAGGCTCGCCCAAAGGGCTTTCAAATGTGGCCTGCACGCCGAGCGTGCAGGCCATTTTCGTTTTATAGGAGACGAATCGTGGAATTTGGAATTGCATTCACCTCGCGTGTCGGCGACTACGACCTGGTGCAACTGGCCGAATCGCTCGGTTTTGATCAGGCCTGGTTTTTCGACTCGCAGATGATCTATTCCGATGTTTACGCCACCATGGCGGTGGCTGCGCGCGAAACCCAGCGCATCAAGCTCGCCACCGGCGTCGCCGTACCCAGCACCCGCATGGCCCCGGTTATCGCGCACTCCATTGCGACCATCGCCGAACTTGCCCCTGGTCGTGTCGAACTGGGCGTGGGCAATGGCAATACCGCGCGCCTGACCATGGGCTTGCGTCCCATCACGCTCAATCGCATGAAAAATGAAATCCGCATCATTCAGGCCCTGCTTCGCGGGGAAGAAGTCATGCACGATTGTGAAGGCGAACAGCGCCTGATCAAGTTGCTGCATCAGCATGATGGTTTCATCAATCTTGACCACCACATTCCGGTCACGCTGTCAGCCTTCGGACCTAAGACCCTTGCTTACTGCGGCGCCGAATGTGACGCCCACCTGACCTGGGCGGCTACGCCGGAAATGCTGACCGCCAATCGTGAAATTATTGACGCGGCGGCGCGCGATGCAGGCCGGGCGCCGGAAGACATTCCGACCAAGGCCATCTGCCCGCTGTCTATCCTGCGGCCCGGGGAAACCTCTGCCAGTCCACGCGTGCTCCACGACCTCGGGCCGTTCATCACCAATCTGCTGCACGTGCTATGCGAGTGGGATGACCAACTCCTGCCTGGCGATCCCGCAATCGCCGAACATGTTAGGCGCTACCGCGAGTACGAAGCGAGTCTGCCAGCGGATCGAAGACATCTGATCCTGCACGAAGGGCACCTGGTGTACACGCGACCCGAGGAAGCCGAATACATGGTGCCGGAGATCGCCGAGATCGCAGCGATGGTGGGCGACCCCGATCAGATCATTGAACGTATCCGCGCGCTGGAAGCAGCAGGCCTGACCCACTTCGCCTTTCAGGTCACCGAAGACGCGGTCGGCCAGATGCGTTCGTTTGCCGAACAGGTCATGAACCGCTACTGAGCCGACGCTATCGGCGGTTCCGGCTCAGAGAACAGAACTTGCTCAGCGACGAGGGTTTCAATTTCGTCGGTACTCAGGCCGGCAAACTCGGCAAGTATCTTCTGATTGTGCTCACCCAATGACGGCGCTTCGGCTTCGAGTACCTCGGGCTGCGCAGAAAACTTGAACGGCAGGCCCGGTACCTCGACCTTACCCAGCACCCCATCGAACACCTCGCGCACCATGCCGCGCTCGCGGTAGCAAGGATGGTCAAGTGTATCAATGGGATCCATAACCAGTGCCGAGGGGACACGATGAGACTCCAGATGCTCGAGCAGCTTCTGGTCGGTTGGGAAACCCCGGGGCCCACGCCTCCAAGATGTCGATCATCAGGTCGCGATGCTTTGATCGCGCGGCATTGCTCGCAAAGCGCGGATCTTCTTTCAGATCGGTTCTGCCCATGGCCTCGCAGAAACGCGGCCACTGTAACTCCAGCACGCCGATCACCAGCTATCCCTGGGGACCTTTAAAGATCCCGAACGGCGCGATCGTTTTGACCAGCTCGTGAGAACGGTTCGAATTCAAATCCAGGCACAGGCTCTTCTTACCCCGATTCTGCTGCACGAAAAATCCGCTACGACCGTCACGCACCATGGGTATAGCGCGACCGGGATCACCCCCGGGCCCGGGTTCGATCTTGATAATCTCCGCGCCCATCTCGGCCATCAGCCGCGTCGCTGAAGGGCCAGCCAGATATTGGGTGAAATCGAGTACCCGAATGCCATCGAGAATCATGGTCGTTCTCCAATAGGTGCGGTGCCTTCCCTCAACGGATTCTGGCATCATGCCAGGCTTTGTGCATCGGCAATTGACGGGAGAAAAAACATGAGCGGGAAGCGGGTATTGATGACTGGCGCATCGACCGGAATCGGCGCGGCCACGGCGGCTTTGTTTGCGAACGGCGGCTATGAAATCATTTCTCTGGATATCAAGGACGCGCCGGATGACGCCAGCCAGCATTACCATTGCGATCTTTCAGATCAGAAATCGATTGACGATGCACTGGCGAAGCTCGACGGGCGATTCGACGCGTTGCTGAACATCGCCGGGGTTCCCGGCACCGTGCCCGCTGAAGTCATCATGCGCGTCAATACGGTCGGCCTCAAACACCTGACCGAAGGGGTGTTTGATCAACTAAACGACAACGCAGCCATTGTCAGTATTGCGTCTATCGCCGGTTTCAACTGGGCGCGCCACCTGAAGGACATCAGCGAACTGCTGGCAATTGACGATTTCGACCAGGCCGTCGAGTGGTGCAAGGCGCGGGACATGGACGGCAATACGGCCTACCACTTCAGCAAGGAATGCGTCGTTGTCTACGGCAAACAGCTTGCGGGGCGCGCGCTCGACCGCGGCATACGTTCCAATACCGTCAGCCCCGGCCCCGTCGCCACGCCGCTGTTACCCGACTTCAAGGAGCAGGCCGGCTCAGGGCAACTTGACTGGGTGATTGACTGCATTGGTCGCGCGGCGGAGCCGGTTGATATTGGCAACATCGTCAAATTCTTAAGCAGCGACGCCTCATTTTTTATCAACGGCGAAGACATTACGGCCGACCATGGCTTCGGGGCCGGTCTAGCGACCGGCTGGATCGACAAGCATGAATCTCCACTAATGAAGGCGCGCGCCCAAAAATCGTGAGTTGGGAAAACGAAATCGACGGCATTCACCAAAGGCGCAAACTCGCGCTTGAACAAGGTGGCGCCGACGGCGTCGCCAAACAACACGAGCGCGGAAAGCTCAGCGTGCGAGAGCGAATTGATCGGCTGCTCGACGAGGGCAGCTTCCGCGAGCACGGCAAAATCGCCGGCGGCACTTACCTCAAAGACGACGGCAGTATCGATTCGTTCACGCCGGCAAACTACGTCGTGGGCTTCGGCAGTATCGAAGGTCGGCAAGTGGTCGTTGGCGGCGAAGACTTCACCTTAAAGGGCGGTTCGCCCAATGCCGCGGGCCTGCGCAAGAGCGTTTATGCCGAGCACCTCGCGGTCAAGTACCGCACGCCG
>CAXGUU010000224.1:0-5557 GCA_964012875.1 uncultured bacterium | reverse complement strand
ATTTTCCTGTGGGGACTGGCCATCGAATTCGTAGTGACTCGCACGGTGCGGGACTCAGCAGCACTGCTCGATGTGGTTGGCGGTCCGGATGACGGCTACTTCTATAGCGCTGAACCGCCGCGCGGGAGTTATCTCGGTGCGGCCATGCGACCGGCTGAAGGCCTGCGCATCGGCGTTATTGATCGCCTGCCGGGGAGCGGCAAAACCGCGGCTGAAAACAAACGCCGACTGCAGGATACCTGTGCCTTGCTTGAAGACTTGGGACATCGTTGTGAGCCGGTGAAGTTGCGTTACGATTATGAAGCCTTTAACGAATCAACAATTCGCTTATGGGCGGTCACACTGGGTCACTACATGGAAATGTTTTCGCAGATGACCGGGCGCAAAATCGGGCCACGCACCGTCGAGGCCGTAACGCTCGAAGTGTACCGCTACGCGCGGAAAATGAAGGCGATGGAAATGGAGTGGGCGATGGGCGTGCAGAACACCGTCTCCCGTGCTGTCGGCAAGGTCATGCGTGACTATGATGTCCTGCTTACACCGGGCCTTGCCCGCGACGTCTGCAAGCTGGGTGAGCTCGATCAAAACGCGAGCGACCTCGATACGATGGGCTGGTGGATGCATATGATGTACGACTACACGCCGTTCACGCCGTTGTTTAATACGACCGGGCAGCCCGCTGTGATGTTGCCCCTGTGGCAGTCTAAGGCAGGCCTCCCATTGGCGATGCAGTTCGTCGGGCGCCTTGGAGATGAAGAAACCTTGTACAGCCTCTCAGGCCAGCTGGAACAGGCCCTGCCGTGGTCGGGCCGGCGGCCGCGGCATTACGCGTAGGACGAACTGAGGTCAAAAGCGCCTATGAACCGGCGCCATGGGATCTTGCAGGGCTGCGTCTGTCTACCGCGCGATTCATTCACGCGAGCTGATGTTCGCGGTTAATACAAATGATGCCGTCCCGGATATCATCGACCGCAGCCACCGCTCTTTTTCGCAGGCATCAACATTACACAAGGGGTAACGAATGGATTATCAATCTATCGAAGTTTCGAAGCGCGACAATGTTATGCGCGTGACTATGAATCGCCCCGAGGTTCTGAACGCGATCAATCAGCAAATGCACGACGAGTTGCAGTCTGCGTTCGATGATTACGCCGCCGACGACAGCCAGTATCTCTGTGTGATCGCCGGTGCCGGCGAACGCGCGTTTTCTGCCGGCAGCGATTTAAAAGCCATCGCAAAGGCGGGCAAGCCCAATATTTATCCGGCCAGTGGTTACGCCGGACTGATTGAGCGATTTGATCTGGAGAAGCCCATAATCGCTGCCGTTGATGGTGTTGCCGTGGGGGGGGGATTCGAAGTCGCGCTCGCCTGCGACATCTTGCTGGCGACCCCGCGTTCGCGATTTGGACTGCCCGAGCCCCTGGTTGGCGCAGTTGCGCTTGGCGGTGGCATGCACCGTCTGGCGCGCCAAATTGGCCTTAAACAGGCCATGGGACTGATCCTGACCGGAGATATGGTCGGAGCCAGTGAAGGATTTCGGCTTGGCTTTGTCACTGAACTGGTGGAACCGGCGAATCTCGAAAAATCCATTAAAAACTGGTGCGAGCGCATCCTGAAATGTGCACCACTGGCGATTCGTGCATCGAAGCAAACTGTCATGCGCGGGCTTGATGAGTCGAGTATCGAGGCGGCAATGGACACTCAGTCCGCTTATCCGGCATTCAGCAACTGGTATAACAGCGATGATCGCATCGAAGGCGCAGCGGCCTTTGCAGAAAAACGGTCGCCAGAGTGGAAAGGGCGATAGTGCCGGGACGGTTGCGCGACTTATTGCACATTCCCAAGGGAACAGCATCGTCGGTGCGAGCTTTTGTATAATGTAATCGCGCGCCTATTCGACCGCTGCAGAAGACTGAAACATGGCACATGAAATTACCTTGTACGGACTCGGGCCAACTCGATCAGCGCGTTGTCGGTGGACCTTGCTCGAACTCGACCTGCCGTTCGACTACGTTGAAGATCGCGCGCTGATCGGCAGCGATGAACTGCGCCCGCTCCACCCACAGGCCAAATTTCCCGCGGCTATGATTGACGGCGAACCGCTGTTTGAGTCGGCGGCCATCTGCACGGTGCTGTGCGATCTTGTGCCGGGGAATTCGTTGTTGGCGCAGCCGGGAACACGCGAACGCGCCCTGCACGAGCAATGGACCTCGTTCGTATTGAGCGAAATGGAGGCCTACCTATGGAGCAACGCCAAGCATACGGCGTTCTATCCTGAGGAGAAGCGCGTCGCTGCGGTCGTTGAACCGAATTTCGAGGAGTTTCGTAACGGCGCCCAGGTGTTGGAAGACAAGCTTGCCGATCAGCAGTTTCTGGTCGGCGACACCTTCTCGGTGACCGACATCATTGCCAGCTGGTGCGTGAACTGGGGCCGTCGTCAGGGCCAGTTGGAGCCCTTCCCGAACCTGCGTGCCTACCTCACGCGCTTGTTTGAGCGTGAGCTGTGTACGCTCAATCCTGAATAGTCAGTTCGTTCGCGTTCGGGTAAGCCACGGCAATGAACCAACGTAGTCTGCGCGGACGAACTGCCGTCGTCGGCATTGGCGAGACCGCCTATTACAAGCGCGGACAGTCGCCGGACGCCGAGTTCAAGCTGGCGCTGGACGCGATTATCAAGGCCTGTGAAGACGCCGGTATCCATCCGCGCGATATTGACGGTTTCGCCTCGTTCAGTAACGACCGCAGTGACCCGTCGCTGCTTGCCGCCGCTTTAGGCTGTTGCGAACTGCGTTTTGCCAACATGCAGTGGGGCGGTGGTGGTGGTGGCGGTTCGGCCGCGATCGGCAACGCCGCGGCAGCGATCCAAAGCGGCATGGCGGAATGCGTGGTTGTATTCCGCGCCCTTGCGCAAGGTCAGTTCGGGCGCTTCGGGCAGGGGGCGCAACAGCTGACGGTCACAGGTGATCTGGCCCACACCGTACCTTACGGTCTGATGTCGCCGGCGCACATGTTCGTGATGAAGTACCGACGTTTTGCCCACGAGTACGGCGTCGAGCAGGCAGCGCAGCGGGCAATCGCGATGGCCTGCTACCAGCACGCTCAGGCCAACCCGCGGGCGGTCATGCACGGGCGGCCGCTCGACGAACAGACTTATGACGAGTCGCGCTGGATCGTTGAGCCCTGGCACTTGTTTGATTGCTGCCTGGAGAACGATGGTGCGGCGGCCATGATCCTCGTCTCGGCCGAGCGCGCACGCGATTTTCCCCACCCACCGTGCTACCTGCTCGGTGCGGTGGCAGGCAGCCAGTACCGTGCTGGTGCGCCGGTTCACAATACACCCGACTATGCGACATCAAGTTTTAAAAGCGTGGCACCGCGTTTATACGAGATGGCGCGCCTGGGTCCCGCGGATATTGATGTGTTGCAAAGTTACGAAAATTTCACGGGTGGGGTATTGATGAGCATTGTTGAGCACGGCTTGTGCCGTGCCGAAGAAGCCAACGAATTTTTTGTGCTCGACAACCTGATCGCCCCCGAAGGCCAGTTACCGCTTAATACCAGCGGCGGCAATCTAGCGGAGTGCTACATGCACGGCCTTGGTCTCAACATCGAAGCCGTACGCCAGATTCGCCGGACCTCAAGTGCGCAGGTACCGCACGCGGAAGTCTCCATGGTTATTTCGGGACCGATGGTGACCCCGGTCAGCAGCTGCATATTTGGTAGCGAGGCGACGCTTTGAACACGTACTATCTTGCGTCCGGACTTCCGGCACCTGAGCCCACCGACCTCGATCGCCCGTTCTGGGAAGGACTGCAGCAAGAAGTACTCAAGGTTCAGCGTTGTCGTCGTTGCGCGCGCCACCAATGGGGCCCTGAATGGATTTGCCACCGCTGTCTGAATCCCGACCTCGAATTCGCGTCGGTTGAGGCCCGCGGTGTGATCTACAGCCACCAGCGGGTGTGGCACCCGGTCCATCCGGCGTTGAAAGAGCAGGGGCCGTATGTGATCGTTCTGGTGGAGCTACCACATGCTGACAACGTCAGGCTGGTGGGTAACCTGCTGGGTGACCCCATGTGCGAAATCGAGATCGGTGCGAGCGTTACCGGCGTATTCGAGCATCACAACGATAGTGATATGCACTACTCACTGTTGCACTGGCGTTATGCAAGTGACGCAAACGGTTGAATATCGCCCTGTTATTGTCCGATGACGCCCATCTCGCGGAGGATCGGCGAGATGTCGCGCGCAAATCGCCGGGTGTCATTCAGGTAGGCCTGAAACACCATCAGCACACCATCGATGCCCGCGTCGTAGAGGGTTTTTAATTTCTCGGCGACCTGTTCTTTGGTGCCAATGGCGTGGACGGCGCCAGCGCCGACGGTGAACATGTCGAGCGTGAACTGATCGAAGGAGCCGCTGCCGATCTTGGCGCCATCCATCCAGTTTTTGGCGGCAACGGCGTCTTTGTTGTCGATAATGCGTTGAATCTCCGCCTGCGCTTCGTCTTCGGAGTCGCGCCACAGGACAAACGGGAAGGCGGCAGTTTTGACATTGCGGCCAGCAGCCTCGGCCCGTGATTTGATGTCATCAACAATGGGCGCGGTCGCCTCCAGAGACGGCGTTGACAGAAACGACCAGTCACAGTGTCGGGCGGTCATGTTCTTGCCATCGTCCGACGAGCCCGCGTTGGCGATCGGCGGTTGCGTTGGCGGCTGCGGCAGTGAGTAACCGCCCTTGATCGTGTACCACTTCGACTCGTGGTTAAACGTGCCGGCCGGTTCCGACCACAGTCCGCGCAACACCTCGATAAAAGCGGTGGTGCGCTGGTAGCGTTCGGCGTGTTCCTCGAGCTGGATGCCCATCATGCCGAACTCATCCTCGCTCCAGCCGCTGACTAGGTTGATACCCCAGCGTCCGCCGCTGATGTGGTCAAGCGTCGCGCCCATCTTGGCGACCACGGCGGGATGGAAAACCGGCACATGAACGGTGGAAAAGATTTTGATCCTTGAGGTCGCCTCAAGCAGTCCGGCAGCCCAGGTCATGGTTTCGAGCGAGGTGCCGAGATAGTCCGTTTCTCCTCCGAAGCCGCGCCATCGGCTGACCGGGAAGAGCAGCTTGAAGTCCGCCGCTTCCGCCGCAAGTGCAATATCTTTGTTCGTCTCGTAGGGCCATTCGTCTTCGACGATGCGGTAGGTCGATATGGCCGACATATTCGAGCAGTTCGGCATGAACAGACCGAGCTCAAGCTCGCGCGCTTTACTCACGACGCAATTCTCCTGGGTAAAAGCACCAGGGTCGCGGGTTCGACCTTGGCATACAATCGTTGGTCCGCGAATTCTATCGTGGTGGCGAGCGCGGTGTGCGCAGTCAACGCGAATCTCAATTCATGCCCGCCGACGGTTAATGTCATCATAATGGAAGTCTTCTGGTCTGAGATGGTCTCCCTGGTCTGGGGATTGCCGCTGGTCATAGCGCTCGGTGGTGCGGGCCTGTATTTCACGCTTATCAGCCGGCTGGCACCTTTGCGCCACTTCGCGCATGCGTTTGCGGTGCTGAG
>CAXGUU010000223.1:0-5598 GCA_964012875.1 uncultured bacterium | reverse complement strand
TCGGTTCGCAGTCGATGGCGGAAATAATGAGCGCGGAGGCAGAAACCAAGGCGCGCCAGAAAAAGCATACACAGTGGACGGTCGCCGCTTTCTGCGTGCTTGCGATCGCGCTGGTGCTGGCCATGCTGTGAACGCTTCCGTGGCACTTGAAAGCATGGGCCGGCAGCCATCTAATGAGTTCAACCAAATTCAAACGGGCACAACTCTAAGGGCATGGTGCAGAACAGCAAGAAAATCGGACCCGATCGTTACCGCGAAACATTCGGCCGCTATTTTGAAGATTTCCATGAGGGTGACGTGTATGAACATCGGCCCGGCAAGACCGTGACCGAATACGACAATCACCTGTTCACGCTGCTGACCCTCAATACCCATCCGATTCATTTTGATCGTGAATTCGGCACCGCTTCCGAATTTGGTCAGAACCTGGTCGTCAGCACCTACACACTGTCATTGCTCACCGGCATGAGCGTCTCTGACTGCAGCCAGAAGGCAATCGCAAACCTCGGCATGGAAGCCGTAAAGTTCACCGCCCCGGTGTTCGCGGGCGACACGCTATACGCCGAGAGCGAGGTGCTGGCGAAGCGGGAAAGCAAATCGCGCCCCGGCCAGGGCATCGTGACGATTGAGACGCGTGGCTATAACCAGCGCCAGGAACTCGTGTGCTCGTTTCAACGCAACATGCTGATACCCGCGGCCGGACGGGCGGTCGAAGATCAGATCGATACCTATTGAGACAACGAAGATGAATGCGAACCCACAGACGCTGGACGACGGCGATCAACAACTCATCCTTGACGCCATCGAAAAATGGATCGAGCAAAAGGTCAAACCCGTCACGATGCAACTCGAACACGACGACGAGTACCCGGAGGAACTCGTTGAAGACATGAAAGAGCTCGGCCTTTTCGGCGCGCTGATCGATCCGCAATGGGGCGGTCTTGGCCTGAGCGCGACGACTTACGCCAGGATCGTGAGCCTTATTTCGGAAGAGTGGATGAGCCTGACCGGTATTTTCAATTCCCATTGCATGATGGGAAGAATCGTTGAACGCTACGGTACTGACATCCAAAAAGACTACTGGCTGCCGAAGTTCGCATCCGGCGAATTGCGTGGCGGGCTGGGTCTGACCGAACCCGACGCCGGCACCGACCTTCAGGGCATTCGGACAACCGCGGTTCGCGATGGCGAAGACTATGTCGTCAATGGCACCAAGACCTGGATCTCGAACGCCATTGAAGGCCATTGCGTGGCGCTCCTGGTTAAAACCGATCCGGAGGCCGAGCCACGCCACACCGGCATGACCATGCTCATCGTGCCGAAGATCGATCCCGAAACGAAGGCGCCGCTGCCCGGGGTTAAAAACGGACGCAAGCTTGAGAAGCTCGGCTACAAGGGCATCGACTCGGGTGAGTTTATCTTCGAGGATTATCGCTGCAGTGCCGAACTTTCGCTCGTCGGCGGCGAAGAAGGCCAGGGCTTTTACATGGCCACCGGCGGGCTTGAGATTGGCCGCATCAATATCGCCGCTCGCGGTGTCGGTATCGCCCGGC
This sequence comes from uncultured bacterium, assembly GCA_964012875.1. GTDB lineage: Bacteria > Pseudomonadota > Gammaproteobacteria > CAXGUU01. The sequence goes on along the minus strand of CAXGUU010000223.1, from coordinate 4,045 downwards.
GCGCGTTGCGCGAGTCGGTGGCTTACTCACAGGTCCGCAAAACGATGGGCAAACCCATCTGCCAGCACCAGGCGATTCAATTGAAGCTGGGCGAAATGGCAGCGAAAACGCGGGCCGCGGAACTGCTGGTCCGAGACGCGGCAGAGGCCTACGACCGTGGTGAGCGCGTCGACATGGAAGCCGGCATGGCGAAGTACTTCGCCTCAGAAACCGCTGCCGATGTCGCCTTTGAGGCCATGCGTATTCACGGCGCCTACGGTTACTCGAAGGAATATCCAATCGAGCGGCTCTACCGCGATGCGCCTCTGCTGTGTATCGGCGAGGGCACTAACGAAATGCAACGCATCATCATTGCCAAACAACTGGTCAAACGAAACCCGGTTTAAGCGCCAGCAACAGCTGCGCGAAAACTAGCTGACAAGGACTAACCCATGAGCCATCTACGCGTCGCAGTCGACATCGGCGGAACCTTCACCGATATCTGCATTCTGGATGAACGCGACAATCAACTCCGTATCGCCAAGGTGCCGAGCACCAAAGACCCGATCGACGCAGCCCTGGACGGTATGAACAAAGCGGGTATTGACCTGAAAGATGTCTCGCTTTTTTCCCACGGTACGACGGTCGCGACCAACGCGCTCATCGAGCGCAACCTCCCCCACACCGCGATGGTAGTAACGGAAGGTTTTCGTGACGTCATCGAAATCGGCAACTCGACCAAGGAAGACCTGTGGGATGCCTATCAGGACAACCCGCCAGCCTACATCCGACGGCGCGATCGCCTGCCCATAGCGGAGCGTACCGACTCCGACGGCACGGTGGTGCAAACCGTTGACGAAGACGAGGCTGTGGCGCTCGCCGCCAAGCTCAAAAAACGTGGCTACAAGGCTGTTGCTATCTGTTTCATGAATGCCTTTGCCAACGACGACAACGAGCGCGCGTTGAAATCAATCCTCGAACGCGAGCTGCCGGGCGTTGCCATTTCCACCTCGGCGGAGGTGCTGCCAGAGATTTTCGAGCACGATCGTTTCTCGACCGCCGTAGTCAATGCCGTGCTGCGGCCGGTGGTCGGTGAGTATGCGGTGCGCTTGCAGGATCGGTTGAAAGAAGGAGGCTACGCCAGTGACGTGCTGCTGTTGCACAGCGGCGGCGGCGTCATGACACCAAAAACCGTTGATTTCCAGGCCGCGCGCCTGGCCAGCTCCGGCATTGCAGCCGGCGCGATTGCCAACCGTTACATCGGCACCTTGTGCGGCTTTCCAAACTCAATTGGCTTTGACATGGGCGGTACCAGCACCGACGTGTCGCTGGCTTACGAAAGCGAAATGCTCACCACCCGGGACTGGCAAATCGAGTACGGCCACCCCATTTGTTTCCCGAGCATTGATATCAAAACCATTGGTGCGGGTGGCGGCTCCATCGCCTGGATCGACGAAGCCGGCAGCCTGCGCAATGGCCCGCAGTCGGCCGGTTCTATCCCGGGACCGGCCTGCTACGGGCGCGGTGGAGAACTGCCGACCAATACGGACGCCAACCTGGTGCTCGGTCGCCTGGGCGGCGATCTGGCCGGCGGCGATCTCGATCTCGATCTGGACAAGGCCACCGAGTCCATCACGCAAAAAGTCGCTGTACCACTCGGCATGGACGTCATCAGCGCGGCTCAGGCGATTATCAACGTCGCCAACGCGAACATGGCGGATGCCATCCGACTGGTCTCGATCATGCGCGGCTATGATCCACGGGATTTCGCCCTCGTCGCCTTTGGCGGCGCGGGCGCGTTACACGGTGCGGCGCTTGCAAAAGACCTGTCGATCCCGAAAGTGATCGTACCACCGCACCCCGGCGTGACATCGGCGATGGGCTGCCTGCTGGTCGACATTCAGCATGATCTGCTGACCACGTGGCTGGCCGACGCCGCGACCGCGGCACCCGCAGACATCGAAGCCGAGTTCCGCAAACTGGAAGATGAAGCCAGAGCGCGGCTGAACACTGAAGGCGTGGCCGACGGCGACATCGTGCTGAAGCGCACGATCGACATGCGCTATAACGGCCAATGGCGCTCATTGGCGGTGCCGGTCAGCACACCATTCACCAATATGGCCGAGGCCGTTGAAGGTTTTGGTGCCGCGCACGAACGCGAATACAACTACCGTCGCGACGATGCCGGCATCGAAATTTTCCGCTTGAACGTCAGCGCCGTTGGATTAACGCCGAAGGCGGAACTCGCCAGACACCAGGCCGTCAACGAAGTGCCGGAACCGCGCTCCGAGCGGGGCGTGATTTTCGATCAAGGCTCGGTGCCGACAAAGATATACTGGCGCGATGATTTGAAATGCGGCATGCGTGTCGACGGCCCCGCCGTCATCCAGCAGCTTGATTCCACCACGCTGGTACCGCCGGATACCCACGTCGATGTGGATGCCTGGCTCAACCTGATCATCACCGTCTGAGTTAAGGGGATCTGACACGATGGATAAACCAACCACCGCCGCAAGCAACCTCGACCCCGTAACCTTCGAAGTGTTGCGCAATGCACTGGTCAACATCGTCGACCAGATGGCCGAACAGGTTCGCCGCACCTGCTATTCGTTCGTCGTCTACAACCGCGACTTTTCCAACGCCCTGTGTGACGCTGAGGGCAACACCATAGCGCAGGGTCACCAGGATCTCGCCGCGCACGTCGGCACCTTGCACTACACCTGCAAAGCGGTTATCGAAGAGTTCGGCGATGACATTCACCCGGGCGATATATTCCTCATCAATGACCCCTACGTCGGCGGTACCCATTTCAGCGATACGCGGGTGCTGCTCCCGGTTTTCTATGACGGCGAACTGATCGCCTGGAGCCAGGCCAACGGCCATTGGGCCGATATGGGTGGCAGCGTACCGGGCTCGTTCGACGTTGCCGCGAAAGACATGTTCAAGGAAGGCATTCGCGTGCCGCCGGTCAAAATCTGGCGCAAGGGCGAACACTGCCTCGATGTCGCCAAGCTCATCGCCAAGAACACGCGTGATCCGGAAGCCATCATCGGCGACATGGATGCGCAAACCCAGGCCACCCGCATCGCCGAACGCGAACTGCTCAGACTGTGTGACAAGTACGGTGTTGAAACCATCAAGACAGCGTTCGCCGACGTTCAGGATTATGTCGAACGCGCGGTGCGCCTGAGACTTTCGGAATTGCCGGACGGCAGCTGGGAGACGGTCGATTTCCTCGATCAGGATCCGGCAGGCAAGGAAGGGCTCATTCCGATCCGCGTGAAACTCACAATCAAGGGTGACCAGGCGGAGTTCGATCTTACTGGTTCGCACCCGACGATTGGTTCCATCTACAACTCAGGTTTCGGCGGCACCTTCGCCGCCATCGTCTCCGGCATGAAAACCTTTTTCCCCGATGTGCCGCTGAACGCCGGACTGTACCGTACGATCAAAGTTATCTCGCCGGAGAATACCGTTGTGAATGCCCAGTGGCCGGTCGCCGTCACGGGTTTCGTCATGGGGTTCGAAAAAATCATGAACGCGATTTTCGAACTCTTCTCGATCATCATGCCCGAGCGGGCCATGGCCTGTGCGTTCAACATCGAGTACCTGCAGACCGGCGGCTACGACGCGCGCAGTGAGGATCGCCCCTACTTCATGCTCTACGACTGGTTGTCCGGTGGCTGGGGAGGCCGCAACGGCCGCGACGGGCTGAGCGTGACGGCGTCCTGCTTCGGGGTTGGCCTCATGACCCAGCCGGTCGAGGGCCAGGAGCGCCTGTGCCCGGTGAGTACTGAAAAGATGGAAATCACCACTGACAGTGCCGGACCGGGTGAGTTTCGAGGCGGCGTCGGGCTCGAGAAACGCGGCACCATACTCGACGTGGAAAATTGCGTCTTTTCATATTTTTGTGACCGCGAGCGTTCCGTCGTCTGGGGCATCGAAGGCGGCCTGCCGTCGAGTCCGCACGGCTTGTGGCTGGAACAGCCTGCGGAGAAACCGCAGTTTCTGGGTGCAGTTTTTTCAGACGTACCCGTGCAGACCGGGACCCGTTTCTGGCGCGGTA
>CAXGUU010000222.1:0-5599 GCA_964012875.1 uncultured bacterium | reverse complement strand
CGAACGCTGAGTTGATCTTTGCGTTCGCTCTGCGTTGCTTCATCGGCGATGACAGTCAAGACCCGGCGTTCCACTGTCTGAGCTATAACAGAAGCCGTTGATACGCAACACGTGATCGCGACCGCCAGCCACGCCGCGCGTCGGGCACGCCGACGCAATTGCGCTTCGCACGCCGAATCCGCATGATCGTTCTCTGGCCGCGCAACTAACCCGGTTTTTTCCCGACAGTCCCCAACCAGCACAAACGGTCGCCAATACACACCGTGATCCTCAATCGTTATCTCATGCGCGAAATCGGCACGAGCTTCATTGCCGTTGCCAGTGTACTGACGGTGATCTTTCTTGCCTACAGCCTGACCCGTTTTCTGAGCGACGCCGCCAGCGGCCTGTTCAACACCACCGAAGTCTGGCAGCTGACATTCTACAAATCGGTCATCGCGCTGGAAGTGCTGTTGCCTATCGGGTTTTTCTTCGGACTCATCGTCGGCTTCGGGCGCCTCGCCATGCATGGTGAAATGGCCGCTTTCCGCGCAGGAGGAATGCGTCGTACGAAGATCCAGCTGCCGCTGGCAATTCTTGCCCTGATGCTAGCAACGGTGGTCGCTGTCATGTCGTGGCATGTTCGGCCGTGGGCCTATGCCGCGATGTATGGAGTCAAAGACGCTGCACAGTCATCGTCAGAACTGAACCGCATCAAGGCCCACCGGTTTTACGTATACAACGACGCAGAACGCGTAGTTTATGTGGAGGGCATCGATGAATCCGGGACCGAGCTGTCGGGGGTTTTCATTCGCGAGCGCAACGAAGATTCCCTGCAAACCATTTCGTCACCGGGCGGTACCCTGGAAGCCTATACGACGCCGACCACTCACCGACTGATCCTGTCTGATGCGACGATATTACGCCGCGCCGATACCGACACGGATTTCCTGGGTCAATTCAAACGCCTGTCACTGACCCTCGACGCACAGCAAGAAATTGACAGTCGTTACCGCCGCAAGGCTGAGCCCTCCACTGCACTGGTGCTGTCCGGGGAGCCTCACGACCGGGCAGAGTTCCACTGGCGCCTGTCGACGCCGATATCGGTCATCGTTTTAACCATCGCCGCATTCACGATGATCGATACGCGCCCCCGCCATTCCCGGTACACACGTCTGCCTGTCGCGCTCGCCATTTACGCTGTTTACTACAACCTGCTCGGGTTGGGACGCAACTGGATCGAGCAGTCCGAGATCGACACCTTGTGGTGGATTCATGGGCTGATGCTGTCGGCAATCCTAATGTGGGAATTCCACCGACGACGGCAGCTGCAATGAAACCCGTTCTACTTGCTACCTATATCGCACGGCAGTTGTTCATCACGACTGCCGTGGTGATGACGCTGCTGTTGGTACTTTTCAGTTTTCTCAATTTAACCGAGGCATTGGAGGACGTTGGCAGAGGCAGCTTCGGCACGAGCGACGCGCTGGCAGTTGTGCTGCTGACAATCCCGGCACTGGTCGTGGAATTACTTCCCGTGGCAGCACTACTTGGATCGATCCTGGGCCTGGGAGCCCTCGCGAATCATTACGAGCTGGTTGCAATACGAGCCGCAGGAACATCGAAACGGACCTTGATATCGATACTTTTGATAATCTCGATCCTGATCGCGGGCGCTACGGTATTCGCCCAGACTTACGTCGTGCCGCTGGCGGAGACGCAGGCTCAGGAATTCCGGGCTCGCGCGCTGACCCAGACTGAGCGCGGCGGAGATGAATTCTGGAGTCGTGACCAGAACCGCATCCTGCGAATTGGTGGCATCGATTACGGCCGCATACCAACGGCAATAGAAATTTTCGAACTCAGCGGCGACGGCCGCTTACAGCGACTCATCACGGCGGAGTCGGCGGAAATTGCCCTACACCCGAAATGGCGCTTGCTGCAGGCGAAAGAATCAGAAATCAACGGCGAAAAACTGACCTACAAAGAAAGCCGGATACTTGAGTGGCACAGTTTCCTCTCACCCGAACAGTTACAGACGCTGGTTGCGCCCATCGATACGCTGTCCACCGTCGATCTCTACCATTACCTGCGCTCCACCGCAGATTCAGGGGTAGACAATATCGCGATGGAAGGTATTTACTGGCGAAAAATGAGCGTTCCTGTATCGGTCATCGCAATGACGCTGCTCGCCTTGCCGATTGTGCTCGGCGGCGCGCAGCCACGATCTACTGGCTTTCGAATCGTGATTGGCGGCGCAATTGGTGTGACCTTCTACCTGCTGCAGCAGGTAAGCGGGCAATCGACTGAATTGTTCAATGTCGCGCCCGCGATCGCCGCATTCGCCCCCCCGATCGCAATACTACTGGTCGCTCTCCTGGCAACTTCGCGCCAGTCTTAAGACGCCGGGGCGTAATCCCAAGTCTGCTCGTCTGCCGTTCGAAACTGCCCGGACTTAAGGTCAAGACTCATTAGGCGCGAATATACGCGTGTCATCGCAGGCTCAAACCCGATATCGAAACAGCGGAACGCAGCCGGCGCCGGTGGACCGGTGTTCGAAGCCGACGCCGTCGAAAGGATACGTGAGTGACGCGCGACGACATTTTCCTGGTTACGGTGGACATGGCCGTAAAGCGTTAATTCCACATCGTAACGCTTGAGAAGGTCGGCGAATTCGGATGCATTGCTCATGGCCTTGCGGGGCGCACATAGCCCCGGCAATGGCGGATGATGAACCAGGACACAGCGAAACGCGTCATCACCCGCAGACAAGATGTTCTCAAGCCGCCGCATTTGTTCGCCATCGACGGTACCACCGGCAGACCAGAAAGGCTGCGGCGAGGACGAGTTTACGAGAATAAATTTCATCTTCCCTTGCGTGACCACATGCGGAAAGCCGTCACCACTCATGTCATCCGGCAGGTAATCACGCCATGCCGTTTTGATGCCCTTGATCGAATCAGACTGGTAAACGTCGTGATTGCCCGGTACCAGCAGAAGCGGTGCGATGCCGGCCATCCGGTCCAGCCACTGGCGCGCTTCGGCCAATTCCTGTGGTAATCCGATTTGCACCAGGTCGCCCGTGATTGCGATGTAGTCGGGCTGCCGCCCAACAACGGCGTCGAACATTGTCTCCAGGACGCTGCACTTGTGGAAGTGGCGACGATTCCGCGTCCATGACAGATAACCCAACCGCCGCTTGCCACGCAGGCGCCAGAAATTGCTGCCCGCAAGTGAACTCAGGTGCGGATCAGTAATATGTATGAAACGCACAGTCGCCTGACCCCTGCTTTGCCGCCATGGAAGTAACTTATTATAATTACAGGAGTTTTTACACTGGTTCCATCATAACATGACCATCGGCGCTGTATTGATTGGCCATTGCTCGGTCGACTTGTGGGGACTGGACAATAACACACGATTGCGTCGCCAACTGAGCGCGATTGGTATCGTCGACGTCAGGCTTAAGGACGAAACGCCACCTGCAACGGATCGAATCCTGATCATCGACCAACGCTTTTTATTTGAGATCAAAACGCTTCAGGGCTTATTGGTCCAGCGCAACGTAGTGCTGGCCGCCGACAACAAGGGCACTATCGCGGCGGCGCATGGCCATCAGGATCATTTCGATACCATGTTAGCGTCGTTCAGCCAATCCACCGCCACGGGTAGCAAACTGAAAATTATTTTCACCCAATCTTTGTATGCGTATGACGACCATCTGCGACGCACAGAACCGCCCCTGCTGGAAGCCGTAAGCCCGGCGCGAAAAGGTGAATTGGAGGCGCTGCTCTACGGAAATTCATATAAGGGAATCACTGATTTCGTGACCAAGTGGTGGTGGCCCAAGCCGGCCCGCCACATCGTCGCCTGGTGCGCCGACCATAGCATCAGTGCCAATGCCGTCACGCTGGCGGGCGTAGTTTTTATGTTATCGGCAATGACGCTGTTTGCGCATGGGTGGTTCATTAGTGGTCTCATTTGCGGCTGGATAATGACGCTGCTCGACACGGTTGATGGAAAACTGGCGCGGGTTACCGTAACGAGCAGCCGCATCGGACATGTGATGGACCACGGCATGGACATCGTGCATCCGCCATTCTGGTACGTGTACTGGGGCCTAGGCCTTAATCTCAGTGAGCCGCTTGCCGGCTACGACATTTCTACCCTGAACCTTGCGATCGTCGGTGGATACATCGGCGGTCGCTTAATCGAAGGCGCGTTTCATGCCTTGGGCCGTTGCAGCATGTTTGCCTGGCGGCCATTCGATGCCTATTTCCGGCTGATCACCGCGCGCCGCAATCCCTGTATGGTCATTCTGAGTGTGGCAACCATCGCAGGCCGCCCGGACATTGGCTTCGTGGGCATCGTTCTGTGGACAGCGACGAGTTCGTTGATTCTACTGGGCCGATTGGGCTACGCCATCGTCGAACGCTTTCGCCATGGGCCGCTTCACTCCTGGCTGGAGGTGCCGACGGCAGCTTCGGATTTCCCGTGCGCATTCGCGGAATTCAGTGGTACCAAGCGTGCCTATCGTTGAGGCCAAAGAAACCGCTCATTGGCCAGCGCACGTTGCCGAACTGCTGCGTGAGCGATTTGGTGACCATACCGATGCGGTACTGCTATACGGGTCATGGTTGCGCGGTAACCGTTCGACCCTCCTTGATTTCTACGTGTTAATCGATAGCTACTCGGCATATTCCAGTCCTGTGCAAGCGTGCGCGAACTACCTGCTCGCGCCCAACGTCTACCATTTGCAGACCGACATGAATGGCGAACAGGTTGCAGCCAAATACGCGGTTGTGTCGACAAACGCATTTTTCAACGCGATAGCCAACGATTTTCACAGCTATTTTTGGGCTCGATTCGCGCAGCCGTTTGACACCGTGTTCGTGCGTAATGATGAGATTCTGGCGACGCTGAAGTCCGCCGCACTCAGATCGGCCACACGCGTTATTGAGGAAACCGCGCCGCTGCTGGACAGTCACTTCACGACGGACGAACTATGGACCGCGGCCTTGCGTAACACCTACGCCTGCGAATTGCGTAGTGAAGGTCAGGACAAAAGCATTGAACTCGTCAATCATAATCGCGATCACTTCGATCAGTTGACCTCATCGGTCGCGCGATCCAGCGGCTGGCTTTCAGCTGCCAGCGACGGCTGGACAGTCAGTCCCAGCCCCGAAAGTCCGCGCGGTTCAGCCAGCAGATGGTGGCATCGGCGCGCGCTCGGAAAATTTCTTTCCGCCGCGCGCCTGCTCAAGGCGGCACTTACGTTTAATGATGCACTGGCATACGTACTGTGGAAGGTGGAGCGTCATAGCGATATCCGCGAGGAAGCCAGTCCATTGCAACACCGGTACCCGTTGCTTTTTGCCTGGCCGGTACTCTGGCGACTTTACCGGCGCGGCGGTTTCCGTTGATGTTGGATTTCCAGAACCGGGCCTACAGTTAGCCATTGCATGGATGACACGCTACGACGCACGGGTTCGAGAATATTCCGCAACTTCGTGAAGATGGTCGGGGGCGCTTCTTCGGCGGTTTGCTGGCGCTCGGCGCAACGCTGATTACAGCGCGCGCGCTCGGCGTCGAGTCCTTCGGCGCGCTGGTGCTCGTCCAT
>CAXGUU010000221.1:0-5642 GCA_964012875.1 uncultured bacterium | reverse complement strand
CGTCAGCCAGATCGGCGCGCTGGACGACAATCGCCTGCTCCAGGCCAAGGGCATAGACTACCGCCTCGAGGATCTTCTGGCCGGCGATATGAAGTGGGTGCAGCGCTATCGCGGTGGTAACTTTGCGACAATTTACCTTGCCCCATACAGCTATCATCGGGTGCATATGCCGACGAATGGGCAGCCCGAAGCCATGATGCATATTCCTGGCGCGCTGTTTTCGGTCAATCAACAAACTGTGGCCGGGCTGCCGAATCTGTTCTGTCGTAATGAACGGGTCGTTATGCACTTTGCGACCGGACGCCGCTTTTTCGCAATGATCATGGTGGGCGCATTGAACGTCGGCAGTATCGCGTTGACGCTACCGACCCACACACCATTCAGAAACCGGACTGGCTCAACGTGCGCGTCCGGCATGACCGTCGACATTACAGAAAGAATGATGGAGCGCGGCGAAGAATTCGGCCGCTTCAATATGGGCTCAACCGTCATTGTGCTGACGAGCCCGGAGCTGGTCGCATGGGATGACGGTACCGTCTGTGGTAAATCGGTTCGTGTAAACGAAACGATCGGTCATCTGATTCGCACCGGGTAGCGCCGCAGGCCTTAATATCCACGCTAGGACGACCGGTCGAGAAGTCTCGGCGCGACTGAGATTCTCAGCCGCCAGCCGCGAGCATCGCACCCAGGCAAACCGACATCAGCGTGCCGGGCAATAAGCCGAGAGCCAGCACGGCCAGGCCATTGACACTGAAGACCAGCCGCGCGTCTTCCGTCGCCGTGATCTGCCGTACCCCCGATTCGCTGTCATCGAAATACACCAACTTGATGACTCGCAGGTAGTAGAAGGCGCCAATCAGAGAAAAGAATACCGCGACGGCCGCAAGCCAGGGGTAACCCGCACCGATCACTTCCTTCAGCACGAACCACTTCGCCCAGAATCCGGCAAACGGTGGTACCCCCGCGAGGGAAAACATGAGGATAAGCACGATAAATGCAGTCCACGGGCTGCGCCGGGCAAGCCCGGAGAAATCCGATAACTGATCGGCGTCGAAGCCGGGTTCGGAAAGAATAATGATCGCTGCAAAAGCGCCCGTGCTCATCAGCGCATAGACAATGACGTAAAACATGCCAGCGGCATAACCGAGCGCGTTGGCGGCAATGATGCCAAGGAGCAGAAATCCCATGTGCGAGATCGTTGAGTAAGCCAGCATGCGCTTGATATTGGTCTGCGCGATGGCGACGATGTTACCGATGGCCATTGACAAGATGGCCAGGATAATCAGCATGTCCTGCCACTCGCTGCCGAGGCCACCCAGGCCTTCAGCGAGGACCCGGATCGCCATCGCGAACGCCGCCAGCTTTGGTGCAGATCCGATGAACAGCGTGACCGGCGTCGGAGCACCCTGGTACACATCCGGGACCCACATATGAAATGGCGCTACGCCCAATTTAAATGCGATGCCGATCAGTACAAACACCAGTCCGAACACGAAGAGGACGTTGTGCCCCTGCCCGCTGGTCCGTTGCGAGAGCATTTCGAGGTCCAGCGTTCCGGAAACGCCGTAGAGCATCGACATACCGTAGAGCAACATACCCGACGCCAGCGCGCCCAGCACAAAATATTTCATTGCCGCTTCAGAGGCCGCACTCGAATCCCGATCCATCGCCACCATGGCATAGAGCGAGAGCGACAGCAGTTCGAGACCAAGGTAGACGGTCAGTAACGAGTGCGCCGAGATCAAAACCATCATGCCAATGCCGGCAAACAGCGCGAGTATGTAGAACACGCCATCGGTGTGATTACGCCGGTCCAAATAGTCGCGGGCGTAAAAGAACGACAACAACATGACGACCATGAGGAAGGACTTCATCACCGCAGCCATGGGGTCGCGAACGAAGGTGCCGTTGAAAGCAAATGTCGGGTCACCGGGAAACCCTAAAGCAAGCTGTAGAAGCACCGCCAGCAGGGCGAAAATCGCAGTCCAGAAGGTCAGCGCCGTAGACTCCGGGCGGCGATAGACATCGACCAGCAACACCACACACGCGAGCGCCGTCAGGCTTGCTTCGGGCAGAACTGTATATATCTCATCCATGTGTCTGTGCTATGGAAGTTTTGATTGCGAAATATGCGCAATGAGTTGATCGACACTGACATGCATCATGTCGAAAATCGGCGCCGGCCAGATACCGAAGAGGAGTACCGTTGCTGCAAGTGAGGCTAGTATCAGTTTTTCGCGGGCGTCAATGTCTTCCAGTGACGCAACCTGGTCGTTCGCCACCTCACCGAAAATCACCCGCTTGTACATCCACAAGGTGTACGCAGCGCCGAGTATCAATGTCATGGCCGCCATGAAGGCGTACCAGAAGTTTGCCTTGAACGCGGTCAGAATGACGAGGAATTCACCAACGAATCCCGAGGTCCCGGGCAACCCTGCATTTGCCATCGCGAACAACATCATGAAGGCGGCGAATACGGGCATGGTGTTGGCTACCCCGCCATACGCACCAATTTCACGGCTGTGCACGCGGTCATACATCACGCCAACGCACAAGAACATGGCCCCGGAGATAAATCCGTGGGAAATCATCTGAATCATGCCGCCTTCAATACCCATCGCCGCGTGCTGCCAGTCGCCCGTGGATGCCGCGACCTGGTAGATGATAAAAAATCCGAGCGTCACAAAGCCCATGTGCGATATCGACGAGTACGCGATGAGCTTCTTCATGTCTTGCTGTACCAGCGCTACGAAGCCGATGTAGACAATGGCGATCAATGACAGTGCGATCATCAGCCAATCGAAATATGCCGTGGCATCAGGTGCGATGGGCATAGAAAATCGCAGAAAGCCATAGCCCCCCATTTTCAGCATGATGGCAGCCAGGATCACCGAACCGCCAGTCGGCGCCTCCACGTGTGCGTCCGGTAACCAGGTGTGAACCGGCCACATCGGAATCTTGACTGCGAAAGCGAGCAGGAAGGCAACAAAAATCCATTGCTGCTCAACCAGGGTTAACGTGGCGTCATGCATGGCATCAATGGCGAAACTGCCGCCTTTGAAATAAAGGTAGAGCAAAGCCACCAGCATGAACAGCGACCCGAGGAACGTGTAAAGAAAAAATTTGATCGTTGCGTAGACCCGTCGCGGCCCGCCCCAGATGCCAATTATCAGAAACATCGGAATCAGCATCGCTTCCCAGAATATGTAGAAGAGGATGGCGTCAAGTGCGCTGAAAACACCGACCATCAATCCTTCCAACAACAGGAAAGAGCCCATGTACAGCGCAAGCCGGTCCTTGATGACAACCCAACCCGCCAACACCACCAGTACCGATATAAAGGTCGTCAGCAGAATGAGTGGCAGCGCAATACCGTCAACACCAAGCGCGTATTCGATACCGAAAGGCTCGATCCAGGGCAGGCGTTCCACGAACTGCATACTCGCGCTCGTGTTGTCGAACTCCCGCCACAATAAGAGTGACAGAAGAAACGTCGCTACCGATATCAACAAGGCATCGTTTCGGACAGCACCATCATGAACACGACTGCCCGCGAAAATCACCCACAAACCGCCAATAATCGGCAACCAGACGGTCAGGCTCAATATCGGAAAATCAGCGAACATAACTTGGCTTTGCTTCCTTCAGAACGCTCGAATCAGGTCCAGATTCTGTGCACAAAGACGCCGAGCAGCACGAGCAGCCCCAGGATCATGGCGAAGGCATAGTGGTATAGATATCCGGACTGAACATGACGCACAACCTGCGCCCACCAAGCCACGGCTTTGGCTGAACCGTTGACGATGAAACCATCGATAAGTCCGACATCACCGCCGCGCCACAGGGCCATGCCCGTGCCCCGGGCACCACCGGCAAAGAACCAGTCGTTAAAGCGATCAAACCCGTATTTGTCGAGTAACACACGATGGACAACCGTCAATGAGTCTGCGACCTTTTGTGGAATTTCCGGGTGCTTCAGGTAGCACCACCAGGCCGTAACAACACCGCCAACGGCGAGCCAGAAAGGCGCCGTCACCAGACCGTGCGTAATCATGCCGAATACACCGTGATAGTCACCGGCGAGCCGCGCCAGCACATCATGCTCCGCATGGACGATGATGCTGCTACCAAAATATTCACCGTAGAGCATGTCGCCGACGAACAGGGCGCCTGCAATTACCGAAGGGATTGCGAGCAATATCAGCGGAATGGTTACGACTTTAGGCGACTCGTGCAGATGTTCTTTGGCATGTGGGTCGATGCGCTCTTCACCGTGGAACACCATGAATACAAGGCGAAACGAATAGAGCGCCGTCACGAACACACCGCTCAACACCGCCGCGTAAGCGATGTCAGCACCCCAAATGGTGGATTCTCTCACCGCGAGAATAATGGCGTCCTTGGAAAAGAAGCCGGCGAACCCCGGAAACCCGATCAAAGCCAGCGAGCCGATTAGGCTCGTCCAGTAAGTTATAGGCATGTACCGCCTCAGACCACCCATTTTGCGCATGTCCTGCTCATGGTGGAGACCGATGATGACGGAGCCCGCGGCAAGGAACAGCAACGCCTTAAAAAAAGCGTGGGTGAACAAGTGAAAAATTGCGGCGGCATACGCTGAAGCGCCAAGCGCCACCGTCATGTAGCCGAGCTGTGACAGGGTCGAATAAGCCACGACGCGCTTGATATCGTTTTGTACGAGCCCGAGTAGCCCCATGAAAAATGCAGTCAGCGAGCCGATGATCAGCACAGTGCTCAACGCGGTTTCCGACAGTTCAAACAAGGGCGACATACGCGCCACCATAAAAATACCCGCTGTGACCATGGTCGCGGCGTGAATCAGGGCCGAAATCGGCGTCGGCCCTTCCATTGAATCCGGTAGCCACACGTGCAGCGGAACCTGGGCCGATTTGCCCATCGCGCCGACAAACAGTAACAGGCAGATCACCGTCAGCACCGACCAGTCGACACCGGGAATAATCTGCACCGCTACGTGCTCGTACCCTCCCGCGACTTCAAACACCTCCATGTAATCAAGACTGCCGAAATACATCAGCACACCTGCAATACCGAGGAGAAATCCAAAGTCACCCACACGGTTAACCAGGAAGGCCTTGAGGTTGGCGTAGATAGCGGTCGGTCGCTTGAACCAAAAACCGATCAGAAGGTAGGAGACCAGGCCGACAGCTTCCCAACCGAAGAAGAGCTGCAGAAAATTGTTCGCCATCACCAGCATCAGCATGCTGAACGTGAACAAAGAGATATAGGCGAAGAAGCGTTGGTAACCAGGATCGTCGTGCATGTATCCGATGGTGTAGATGTGCACCATCCACGACACGAAGGTCACGACCAGCATCATGGTTGCAGTCAGTTCGTCAACCAGAAATCCGATGCGAAAATCGATACCGGCACTCGACAGCCAGGTGTAAAGGTCGATGTTAAAGACCGGCTCGCCTGCAACAACGATATTCCAGAACGGAATTAAGGAGAGGAAAAACGACAAACCGACCGCACCACTGGTCACCCAGTGTGCACCCGCACGCCCGATGTTGTTGCCAAACAAGCCAGCCAGGATTGCGCCAGCCAGAGGCGCCAATACAATCGCGAGGCAAATCGTCGCCATCAGATAGCCCTGCTTAGGTGTG
>CAXGUU010000220.1:0-5643 GCA_964012875.1 uncultured bacterium | reverse complement strand
GAGCCGTGAGCGGCCCGCGTCTATACCCCATCGGGCCCGGCCGGTCGGCGCGGCGGGCGTGCAGCGACATGAGCGCTACTAGCAGTTAGCACAAGGAGAACTTACATGGCAGCGAATCCCAAAATCACCCCAATCGATGGCGTTCCTGAGGCCCTGCACCGTGGCCCCGATGACCTGCCGTTTGTGCGGTTCATGGAAGGTGTCGATTTTCAACTGCTGCAGGTCGACATAGAGCAGGGGCTATGGGTCGTGCGAACCATTTTTCAGCACGGCGTCACAATTCAGCGCCACCTGCATACCGGTGAGGTCTACGCGGTCACTTACAGTGGTGCCTGGAAATATCTGGAATACCCTGAAACCGTAAACCGTGCCTTTTCATATCTTTATGAACCTGCCGGTTCAATCCATACACTGACCACCGATGTTGAAGGTGTTGAAGGTCCGACCGACGTCTGGTTCGCGATTAAAGGCGCGAATCTGAATCTTGATGACGCTGGCAACGTCGAGACGGTGGTCGATGCGACGTCTGTGCTAAGGCTCTATCAGGAAGGCTGCGAGGCAGCGGGGCTGCCTGCACCTGATCCGATCCGGCTTCGTTAGCCGGTAAAAAACGGCCACGCCGAGCGGGGGCTGCGAAAGTCGTGGCGTGCGCGCAGGCGCCACGGCGAGCGCTGCTAGTAGAGTTCGTTCCTGTAGTTATCTTCGATAAATCCGTCGACCTCAGCGACGAATTCGTCGCTCGGTGGATCTTCGGGCGATGCCGTTTGTTCGAGGATCATCTTACCCAGGCTCGGAAGTTCCTTGCGATTGTGCTTTGACTCTTCATTCCAGAGCTTCGATCGTCTGATCGCTTTGGCACAGTGTAGATAGGCTTCGTCGACCTCGACGCGAATGCCGATTTTCGGCGTTCTCCCTTTCACTGTTGCTTCGCCGAGCAGCCTGTCATTTCGCACGATGCTGGCCCGCCCATTGACCCGCAGGCAATCCTCGAAACCGGGAACGAGAAACAGAATGCCGACGTTGGTGTTGGCGATAATGTTGGTCATCGTGTCCATACGATTGTTGCCCGGTCGGTCCGGAATGAACAGGGTGTTGTCATCGAGTACCTGGACGAACCCTGGGCCGTCGCCCCGGGGAGAAACGTCGCCGCGCCCGTCGGCACTGGCCGTACCGATGCACAAAAACGGCGACCGCGAAATAAAGGCGCGACAGTGTTGGTCCAGGTGATTGATGACCTTTGCAACGGCAAGATCCATCGGTTTGCCAACGTAGTCGCGCAGCTGATCTTCGCTTTCGAAAACCTGCTCCCCAATTTCTTCAGATGTCGCGGCCATTAGGGAATACTCCATACATTCGGGCTGACGAGAGCTTAAACCAGATCTTCCTCGCCATGCGAGCGGTCTACCGTGGCATTTTTTGGTCCGGGTTCGTTCGATCTTCTTCAGCGGCCCTATATAATCGCCGCCGTGCCGGCACTTGGGCACACCCTTACTTCAGGAGATTTTACATGTTGATCGTAGTGCCGCGAGAGGTTCATGCCGGCGAGCGCCGTGTCGCCGCGACGCCGGAAGTCGTCAAGCAACTGATCAAGCTGGGTTATGAAGTCGCCGTCGAAGCGAATGCGGGCGCCGCCGCCAATTTCGCCGACGCGGGTTACATCGAAGCCGGGGCAACAATAGAAGCGGACGTCAAAGCCCTGTGGGACAAGGCCGACATCGTGCTCAAGGTGCGCGCACCGGAGCAGCATCCGGACCTCGGAGTCGATGAAGTGTCGCTGTTAAAACCGAATCACGCGCTGGCAGCGTTCATCTGGCCGGGTCAGAACGAAGCACTCATGCAGCGATTATCGACCACCGGAGCGACTGTGCTCGCCATGGACAGCGTACCCAGAATTTCCCGAGCGCAGAAGATGGATGCCTTAAGTTCGATGGCCAATATCGGTGGCTACCGCGCCATCGTCGAGGCGGCGGGACAGTTCGGACGATTTTTTACTGGTCAGATTACCGCCGCTGGCAAGGTGCCGCCGGCAAAAGTGTTGATCATTGGCGCCGGTGTCGCCGGACTCGCGGCTATCGGTGCGGCCAAGAGCATGGGGGCGATTGTCAGAGCCTTCGATACGAGACCAGAGGTCAAGGAACAGGTCGAAAGCATGGACGCCGAATTTCTCATGCTCGACTTCGAAGAAGAGGGTTCGGGCAGCGGCGGTTACGCAAAAACGATGAGCGAAGAGTTCATCAAGGCCGAGATGGCCTTATTTGCAGAGCAGGCAAAAGAAGTCGATATCATCGTTACCACGGCGTTGATACCAGGCAAGCCCGCTCCCAAACTCATTACCACTGACATGGTTGAATCCATGGCCGATGGCAGTGTCATAGTCGACCTTGCCGCTGAGCAGGGCGGTAATTGTGAGCTCACTGAACCGGGTGAGATCACAAAGAAAAACGGCGTCACCATAATTGGTTACACCGATTTGCCCAGCCGACTGGCGACGCAATCGAGTCAGCTGTACGGCACCAATCTGCGCCATCTGCTGAACGATATGACGCCGGAAAGCGACGGGCAGCTGGTAGTCGATATGGAGGACGAGGTGATTCGTGGTGCAACCGTGATCAATGCGGGGGAAATCACCTGGCCGCCGCCGGCTCCAAAAATTAGTGCCGCGCCGCCAAAAGCAGCAGCCGCGCCCCCACCCACTCCGGTTGAGCGCACACACAATCCGTGGACTTCGGTCAGCCTGCTGGGCGTTGGTGCTGTGGCACTGTGGGCGCTGGGTCGGGTCGCGCCGGCCGAGTTCATGTCGCACTTCACGGTGTTCGTACTCGCATGCTTTGTCGGTTATCAGGTCATATGGAATGTAACCCCGGCGCTGCACACGCCGTTGATGAGCGTGACTAACGCCGTCAGCGGCATCATCGTCATCGGTGCGCTGCTGCAAATCTCAACCTCATCGATATTGATTACCTTGCTTGCGGCCATCGCCATATTGATTGCGTCGATCAATATCGCCGGCGGCTTCCTCGTCACTCAGCGCATGCTGCGCATGTTTCAGAAATAAGGGGCGGGACGATGGCATCAGGCGTAGTTACAGCCAGCTACATTATTGCGGCAATCCTGTTTATCTTGAGCCTCGGTGGCTTGAGCCACCCCGAAACAGCGCGACGCGGAAACGCGTACGGCATCGCCGGCATGGCGATTGCGATCCTGGCGACAGTGATGAGCGATCTGGTCACGGATTACATTGTGCTTGTGCTCGTAATGGCGACCGGCGGCACGCTCGGTGTGATTGCCGCTCGCCGGGTGCAAATGACAGAAATGCCTGAATTGGTGGCGATTCTGCACAGTTTCGTTGGTCTTGCGGCCGTACTGATCGGGTTTGCGACCTACCTTGACGGTGTTGACCACTATCACGGTGCAGAACGCGCAATCCACGAAGTCGAGATTTTCCTGGGCATCCTGATCGGTGCGGTCACGTTTACCGGATCCGTAATTGCCTTCGGCAAGCTACGCGGTCTGATTGACGGCAAGCCGATGTTGCTACCGGCGCGTCACTGGCTGAATCTCGGGCTTGGCATACTGTGTATCTGGCTCGGTTACCAGTTTGTTGGGGCAGCAACAATCGGATGGGGCGTATTACTGCTGCTCATCATGACCTTGATTGCATTCGCATTTGGCGTGCACATGGTGATGGCCATCGGCGGTGCCGATATGCCGGTGGTTGTGTCGATGCTGAATAGTTACTCCGGTTGGGCCGCGGCCGCGACCGGTTTCATGCTGTCGAACGATTTGCTTATCGTCACCGGCGCCCTGGTCGGTTCGAGTGGTGCGATTCTGAGTTACATCATGTGCCGCGCCATGAATCGCCATTTTCTGGCTGTCATCGCTGGTGGTTTTGGAACGTCGAGCGGGGGAGCAGCCGCGACGTATGAAGGTGAAGTACAGTCGGTCGTCGCAGACGAAACGGCCGACCTGCTGCGCGAAGCTAACCACGTGGTCATTGTGCCGGGCTATGGCATGGCTGTTGCGCAGGCGCAGAACACGGTCTACGAAATCACCAAAGCCTTGCGCGACAAAGGGAAAGAAGTTCGCTTCGCAATCCATCCTGTTGCAGGCCGCATGCCGGGGCATATGAACGTGCTCCTGGCTGAAGCGCGCGTGCCCTACGACATCGTGCTCGAAATGGACGAAATTAACGATGATTTCCCCGAGACTGACGTGGTGCTCGTGATAGGCGCCAATGACATCGTCAACCCATCTGCTCAGGACGAACCCGACAGCCCCATTGCCGGCATGCCGGTGCTCGAAGTCTGGAAAGCAAGCACTGCGGTGGTGCTCAAACGCAGCATGGCCAGCGGTTACGCGGGGGTCGATAACCCGTTGTTCTTCAGAGAGAACACCCGCATGCTGTTCGGCGACGCCAAGGAGAGTCTCGACGCGGTCCTGAGCGCGCTGCACTAACCGTATTTAGGCGGCGTGTCTCTGAAACGGGCACGTTCCGAACCGGCATGCTGACCAAATGGCGCGAGCAGGTTATCGCGCTGAAGTGCTATGTCGGTGCGCTCTATTTAGCTGTTCGTGATCCGCGGGTGCCGCGGATTTCGAAGCTTATCATCGGACTTGCGGTCGCCTATGCGTTGAGTCCCGTCGACCTGATCCCCGATTTTATTCCCTTGCTCGGATGGATCGACGAACTGGTCATCCTGCCTGCCTTGCTGTCGCTCGCCGTACGGTTGATGCCCGAGGATGTCTGGCAGGAATGCCAGCGTCTGGCGCAGTCAAAACCGACCCTGTCAGCCAGTCAGCGAGCCGGGTAGGTCATCCGGACTGTCTGGGTTGTGGTAGTCGTGACACTCGTGGTGTGGATCGTGACGGCCTAGCGGTCCGCCATTTCGCCACGTTCACTCGTCGAATATCACGACCGTGCGGGCTTCTATACTTTCCCGGGGTTTGGTGTCCTTCGGACTTTCCGGATTGGGGAATCCAGTGTGTCCGGTAAAACACGCATAGCGATCGTCGGCCGAGTCATAGCACTTCAGCAGCATCGCTTCATTCGGCTGCATATCTGACACCCAGAACCATTTATGGGCCGGGTTGTGCTGAAAATTGTAGATCTCGCCGACCAGGTGCGGTGTTTCCAGGTTGTCTTCGAGGAAGTGCTCGATGCGGGTCGGCACAAAGTCGCTTAATGCGGCGGTCCGTGCGTCGCAGATCGCCATCGGGAAATCCTGTACCGGACCGACGATGGGACGCCAGACGTTGATCAACGCCGCGCGCTTACCTGCCAGGTGCGTCGCCTTGTTCTCTTCCAGGATCTCTTGTACGCGACGTGGCCCGGACGAGACGGTGTAGTCATTGTGCGCACCGTCGACAGGTTCACGCACGCCATGTTCGCCGCGGTCGGCGCGCGGCTTGTTGCGCACGTTGTGATCAAAGACAAAGGCCGCAATGCCGCCGGTATGCCGTTTGAGGAGTTCGATCACATGTGGGTAGTACGTGGCTTTTACCGCCGCCGGGTCGTAGAAATCGTTAAAGTCCGCCGGCTCGTCAACCACGACAAAGCCGGCATCGTCGAGTGATAGCTCTTCCATCAGAGGGCGGCAGTCATAGATGGGCATCTTGATCCGCTCGCGCTCAGGGAAGGTCGTA
>CAXGUU010000219.1:0-5661 GCA_964012875.1 uncultured bacterium | reverse complement strand
GCGTGTTTTCGAGCGACCAGGGCCGGCGTCTGAGGGACTGGCAGCGTCCGCAACCTTCGCTAAACGAGATGCGCGAGCAGTATGGCGGCAAGCGAATCAGTGACGAAGAATTGTTGTTACGCTACCTCGTACCAGAGGAAGACCTGAACGCTGCGCGCGCAGCCGGTCCGGTGAAGCGCACTTATGATTACGAAGATGAGCTGGACATGCAGGCACTAGTTGACCACCTGATCACATTGAAGCGACCAAAGCAGGTGCGCGTGTCGCGTCCTGACGGTGAGATCATCCTCAGCCGGAGCTGAAGTCGCAGTTGTTGCCCCCTAAGGGGTGCGAAATTGTGTCGCATGCTGATTAGCAAATATGTCCGTGGAAGCAAGCATCGACTTTGGCGCCCGTCTGAACACCTGGGCATCCGAAACCTTCGGCGCAAATTCGAGAGTGGCAGATGTCGGCTCGCTCGGCGGACATTCCGGTATAACCATCGGTTTCGATGTTCTGGACGGCACGAAGGTTCATCAACGCCTGGTTCTGAAAATGCCGCCGCCCGGGGTTGCACGCAGGAATAACTTCGACGTCCTGCGCCAGGTGCCGCTGTTGCAGGCGCTCGAAGCTAACAACATCCCAGCGCCACGCGCGTGTTACTGGTCCGACGACGAGTCGATCTTCGAGGCGCCTTACCTGATGATGTCGCGACTGGCCGGAGGCTCGCCGCCCGATTTGTTTCGCGATGACGCCAAGCGAGGCCTGCCCAACGCGACTGGAATGTTCAGCCAGGCCGTCGACGTACTTGGGCGCATGCATGCGATCGACGTGTCAAAGGCTTTCGACGGCTGGGACGGACATCGTCACGTCGACGACGAAATTGAACACTGGGCGAAAATTTTTCACAAAGCACAGAACCCCGATTGGGTACGCCAGGGCCACGCGCTGCGTGATTTGCTGATCGAGACACAGCCGGCCCACATCCCGCATGGACTTACGCACGGCGACTATTACTCAAATAACTGGGTCTTCGACGGCGAGCGCCTGTCGGGGGTGGTGGATTGGGAGGGTGCGACGATTGGTCCGAGCCTGCTCGACGTCGGCTGGCTTTACATGATTTATGACCGTGATAGCTGGGGACCGTCACGTCACCGTCACATGGGCTGGCAGCCGCGGCCGGAAACGCTGGTTGCGCGCTACATTGAAACCGTACCCCGGCTCGCCCACGGCAGTCTGGAGGACCTCGGCTGGTACCGCGCCCTTGCTACCTACCGTATCGCCAGTATTACGGCTTATTACTTCGAAGAACATCGTAGCGGGCGGCGTCCCAACGAGGCCTGGGAAATGTTCGGTGAGGCCTTCCCCCACATGATTGGAAATGCGAGGCGTTTATTACTGTTGAGACGTCATTAGGCATCCTGCCCTCTGATCGATCTGAGTCAATTCTGATTGCGCATCAGCTGCATGCATCCAGAATTCCGCCGCAGCTACGCCGAATCGCGCGCGTAACCACAAGGTCTCACCGCGGGCGCTGGTAGCGGTCGCGCGGGTTTCAAGCGCAAAGCTCAACAGGACGACGCCCGTCGACCGGGTCGTGCGTGTCGGTTTTCACAACGCCGGTTGTCGCCTGAAAATCGGCTGGCTATCGCCGTATGGCCCGGCGTCTCGGCTTCGGCTTCGGATACGCACGCTCTTCAAACTACCAGCAGCTATGCTTTGAGCGCTTGCAGTAAGCTACCGCGAAAGCAAGAGACAAATGTCCCCAGAGTAGGCTGAATGAAAACTGACGACGATTTCGATCCGGACTCAGTGCCGGTTCGACCCGCGGCAACCGTGATGCTGGTCGATGACCGGCCGGATCTCCACGTCCTGATGGTGAAGCGTACTGCACGGGTCGTGTTCGCGCCCGATATGTGGGTGTTCCCCGGCGGCCGCGTTGATCCGGAAGATCACATAGATTCACTCGAAACCGTATTCGCCGGCCTTAGCAACCGGGAAGCCTCGCGACGCCTGGGCGTTGATCACGGCGGACTCGCCTGGTGGCTTGCGGCCTGCAGGGAAACATTGGAAGAGGCCGGATTGATCCTCGCAGTGGGTTCAGTCAGCGAGGAGAACGTCAGTCGCTGGCGCGAGCAGGTGCTCGACGATGAATCCATCTTTGCTGACCTGGTACTAGCCGAGCAGCTGGTATTCGACGCCACTGCGCTCGAGGAGGTGGCGCGCTTCATTACCCCTGTGGGTGCGCCGCGCCGCTTCGACGCACGGTTTTTCCTGGCGCGTGCGCCGCATGGGCAGGAACCCCGGCACGATGATCACGAAATCGTCGACTGGGTGTGGGTGCGCCCGCGAGAGGCGTTAGCCAACTGGCGCGCCGGGACCTTCGAAATGATGACGCCGACGGTGCGCATGGTGGCGTGCCTGGAACGTTATCCGACCGCGTCGGCGGCGATGGCCGCCGCTTCGCGTCGTCTGCCTTATCGCCGGGTGCGGGTCGCCGACCCGGATGGCGAATACCGGGTCGTGCTCCCCGGTGACCCGGGATACGCCGCCGCTGATCTCGAGATCGAGTCAGGATGGGTCAGGCTGTGGGAAGCGTAAAAGGATTCGGCTCGGGACCTGTCCTTTGATCGAACACTCGGGGTCCGTAAAGCGCGTCACGAACCGTCCTGCTGGACGGCAAATATCGACGTGTAGCCGCCGGAATAATCGGGCGCTGTGGGTACCTGGCGCCCTGCGATCTCAAGGTAGTCAGGCCGCGATCCGCGCACCATCGTGTTGGCGTACTGACCCAGGCCATTGGTACCGATGGTTTGCAGCGGAATGGAGTCGCCCGCGGTATAGGTTTGCAGCAGCAGCGGGCGTACTCGGGTCGACAGGTTTGGAGCCGAGCCATGCACCGAACAGCAGTTGTGTACCGTGATCGACCCTGCCGGGCCTTTTAGGTAGACGGCCGTTTCGATGTTGGCGCTGTCAATCTCATCGTTCCGGATTGCGCCGGTCCAGTTGCCGTTTTCATCGGCAAGGCTGTAAAGCTTGCCCGTATGTGAAACCGGCACGATGCCCATGGGGCCCATATCATCGTCAACGTCTTCGAGGTAGACACCAATCGTCAGCGGCGAAAAGTCCGTGTGCGGCCAATAGTGAATATCCTGATGCCATTTGACTTCTTCACCGCCGTGACTCCACTTGTAGTTGAGTTTCGAGTGGTGATAGCAGACATCGGGACCCAGCAAATCTTCGGCGACATCGACCACCGGCCCTTTGAAAGCGAACTCGCGAAATGTCTCGTCATGGTCGACCGGCAACGAAAGGCGTCTGAGTTTTGGCGACTCGGCGGTGTGTGAATCTTCAAGGTCGAATTTACCATCGGATTGACTGAACGAGCGTGATTGCTCGACGAATCGGGCTGATACCTGCCGCAGGCGTTTGAGCCAAGCATCGTCGATCAGGCCTGGCAGGAGTACGAAACCGTCTTCAAAATAGGTTCGACGTTGTGCCTCGGTCAGTATTTTCGGCGCACGCTTAAGAATTTCAGCAGGCTTCATATCAACACCCTCGATTGCTGCGATGCCATTGCGGGATTATAACTATCGGGACGAAAAGCCTCGCGCTCACTGCTCAAGCGTGTTGACGACCGGTATGCCGCCAACCGCGGAGAACACGATCCCCGTTTCGCTCACGTCGGTAATCGGGACTTCGAAAATATTGCGGTCAAGGACGATGAAATCGGCATCTTTACCGACCTCGATTGAGCCCGAGGTCGCGCTGGCGCCGTTGGCGTGTGCGCCGTTCAGGGTGAAAATACGAATGGTTGTTGCCAAATCGACAGCCTGCTCCGCCGACAGCGTTTCGCTGCCGTTGGTGTAAGGATCGGCCCGCGTCACCATTGCTTCAATACCGGGCCAAGGGTTCGGCGTTGGCACCACAGACCAGTCAGAGCCGTAGGTGACCAGGGCGCCCGATTCGACGAGATTCCTGACTGGCCAGACTGCGCGCTCCGGGCCAATCCAGGCCGCCCAGTCGAGTCCGTGAATCGGGTGCCACAGGATCGGACACATTTCGGCAGCGACATTCAGTTCCGCGAAACGTGGGATATCGCTCGGGTGAATCAACTCCGCGTGTGACACTTCGTGAATTGTGTCCAGGTGTTTACCCGACGCCCGCGCCTGTTCAAACGCATCGAGTGCGGCACGGACTGCGCGATCACCGGTTGAATGAATCTTGATCGAGAAACCCTGGCCGTGCAGTCGACCGACATCGGCATTTAACGTTTCAGGGTCGAAAATGAGTTCGCCACGCCAGCCTTCCTTGAGGTTCTCGTTGGGCAGGTAGGGCTCCAGCATCGCGGCAGTAAATTTGGGCGGAATGGGTACGCCGTCGAGCATGATCTTGGCGAAGCCGGTGCTCACCCGATTGGTTGCGAATCTTTCGTGTTCGGCGAGCAACGCGATTTCGTCTTCATGCGAGCGCGCAACCGGAATCTTCCAGGTCATCGCCGTGTTGACCCGTACGGGCAGGCCGCCGCGTCGTGAGAGCTCAGTGAATGCCTCGGCAATCTCGCGCGTCACGATGGCTTCCTTGACTGTGGTCACGCCAAATTGCGCGATGAAGTTGAGGCTCCATTCAAGCGCACTCGCGCGCTGCGCTGTCGCATAAGCGGGCAGTCCACGCATTACGGAATAGGTCGCGTTATCCATGAGGATGCCGGTTGTTTCGCCCGTCGCCTCGTCGCGCACGATGACGCCACCCTTGGGGTCGGGCGTTTCGCGGTCTATGCTCAGTCGCTCGAGCGCTTTCGAGTTAACCCAGCCGTTGTGCCACGACCAGTCCATTAGAAACACGGGATTGTCCGGCACGATTTCATCAAGCAGCTTCTTGGGCGTCACCCCGGGTTCGAACAAGGCCATGGTCCACTGCCCGCCACGAATCCATTCGCCCGGGGCGGCCTTCGCGGCACACTCCCGAAGAATCTTCTTGACCTCGGCCAGATCGTTGGTGCGGAAGTAACACTGCAGTCGCATCAGCTCGCCAGCAACTGAGGAATGGAGGTGGGTATCGTGAATGCCCGGCATGACCATGCGCTTCTTCAGATCGATCACCGGTGTCGCTGTTGAAACCATCGACGCGACGCTGTTGCGACTGCCGACGGCGACAAATTTGCCATCTTTTAAGGCGAAGGAATCCGCCCACATGTTGTTTTCGTCGACCGTGTAGACCTGTGCGTTGATATACACCGCGTCCGCGAAGGATGTTGCAGTGGCAGGCAATGACAGTACCAACAGAAATGCCGCTAAACCGATAAATGCAGGTTTGCGGTTCAGCCATCGTGTGGGCTTCTGGTCAATGCGGTGTGTAGCGAGGGACATATAGTTGACTCGACTGTCTCTGGTGACCGCCCCGATTGTAATTGAGATGCTGCGCAAACGATTCCCTGAATGGCACAGTCGAGGCGCTTGTGTCCACGCAAAAGTGTAGCTATAACGTAGCGTCGCCGCCTCAACTGGCCAGCGACTAAGTAATCATGGCACAAGACATTTCGACTAACTCCGATTCCGGCTCGAACCCCGAAGGCTACGACGTTCCGAAAGTTGAAGCCTGGATTGCCGAGCACATCGACACGCTCAGCCCCCCCTTGCAATGGACGCGCCTTGAAGGTGGCCATTCCAACCTGACCTACCG
>CAXGUU010000218.1:0-5668 GCA_964012875.1 uncultured bacterium | reverse complement strand
TTCGCCGCCAGTGGCCTCGTCAACATCGTCGGCGGCTGCTGCGGCACGACACCCGAGCACATCCGCGCCATCGGCGATGCGGTCTCGGATATTCCGCCACGCAAACGCGCCCGTAGTGAAGCGGTTTGTCGCCTGAGCGGACTTGAACCGCTCAACATTACAGCCGACAAGGGTTTTATCAATGTCGGCGAGCGTACCAACGTCACCGGTTCACCGAAGTTTGCCCGGCTGATCAAGGATGGTGACCTCGATGCGGCCGTCGAAGTCGCACGCCAGCAGGTCGAAAACGGTGCCCAGGTGATCGACATCAACATGGACGAAGGCATGCTCGACTCTGTAGAGCTGATGCGACGGTTCCTGAATTTAATCGGGTCCGACCCGGATATCAGCCGGGTCCCGGTGATGCTCGATTCTTCCAAGTGGGAGGTGCTCGAAGAAGGGCTGAAATGCCTGCAGGGCAAGGGCATCGTCAATTCAATCAGCCTGAAAGAAGGCGAGGAGAAGTTCATCGAGCAGGCCGGGCGCATTCAGCGCTACGGCGCCGCCGTCGTTGTCATGGCGTTCGACGAGGACGGCCAGGCCGACACCACCGCGCGCAAATTCGAAATTTGCGAGCGCTCCTACAATATCCTCACCCGAAAAGTGGGTTTCGCCCCAGAAGACATCATCTTCGACCCCAACGTGCTCACCGTGGCCACCGGTATTGAAGAACACAACGAATATGCCAAGGCCTTTTTTGATGCCACCCGGCTAATTAAGGAGCGTTTGCCACACGCATTGGTCAGTGGCGGACTGAGCAACGTGTCGTTCTCGTTCAGGGGCAATAATCCCGTTCGTGAGGCCATGCATTCCGCCTTCCTTTATCACGGCATACAGGCGGGCCTCGACATGGCTATTGTCAATGCCGGACAACTGGGAATTTACGAACGCGTCGAGCTTGAACTACTGAAGCGTATCGAAGACGTGCTCTTCAATCGTGAAGAGGATGCCACCGATCGGTTGATTGATTTCGCCAAAAATGTGGCTGGCACGGCAAAGACGTCGCAAAAAGACGAGCGCTGGCGCGAACTGCCGGTTGAGGAACGCTTAAGTCATGCACTGGTGCGCGGCATCGCTGATTACATAGTGGAAGATACCGAACAGGCGCGTTTGAACTACGAGCGCCCCCTGCAGGTGATCGAAGGGCCGCTGATGTCCGGCATGGGCGTGGTCGGTGATTTGTTCGGGGCGGGCAAAATGTTCCTGCCGCAGGTGGTCAAGAGTGCGCGGGTCATGAAAAAGGCCGTGGCCCACCTGATCCCTTTTATAGAGGAAGAAAAATCGGCTGCCGGGGACACCTCCTCCAACGGCAAGATCATCATGGCAACCGTCAAGGGCGACGTGCATGACATCGGCAAGAACATCGTTGGCGTCGTGCTCCAGTGCAATAATTTTGAGGTGATTGATCTCGGTGTCATGGTCGAGATGAACGACATCCTTGACGCCGCCGAGCGTGAGCAGGCCGACATCGTCGGCTTAAGCGGTTTGATCACACCTTCGCTGGAGGAAATGGTCCAGGTCGGGCGCGAGATGGAACGCCGCGGGCTGGATCTGCCGTTGCTGATTGGCGGCGCGACGACTTCGCGGACCCATACGGCGGTCAAAATCGATCCTGTCTACACCGGTGCGGCTATTCACGTCAAGGATGCATCCCGTGCCGTTGGCGTGGTTACGAGCCTCTTGAGCGACGACCTGCGGCCGGGCTTTGTCGCCAAAACGTCAGATGAATATGCCACAGTGCGGCAGCGCCATGCCGATCGTCGCGCCGCTACGCCGCTGGTCAACCTGGGCGAAGCACGCAGGAATCAACTGCCCACTGACTGGTCAGCCTACGCGGAGACACCGCCCGCGGCGCCCGGTATTCATGCACTGGATAATTACCCGCTTGATGCCTTGATCCCCTTCATTGACTGGACGCCTTTCTTCATGAGCTGGGAGCTGGCCGGCAAGTACCCGCGAATTCTGAGCGACGAGGTTGTCGGTGAGCAGGCGCGCCACCTGCACAAGGATGCGCTCGCCATGCTTGATGAAATCGTGAAAGCAAAGCAGCTCAAAGCGCGTGCCGTGTTCGGTATTTTTCCGGCTGCGAGAATTCAGGATGAAGACATAGCGGTCTACGCCGGCGACACCGAGCCGACCATCATTCACAGCCTACGCCAGCAACAGAAGAAGCCGGACTCCCAACCGAATTACGCCCTGGCAGATTTCGTTGCGCCTGAAAGTGCGGGCATCCAGGATTACGTGGGTGCCTTTGCGGTCACCACGGGTATTGGGCTGGATGACATCGTTCAGCGCTACGAAGACGAACACGATGACTATGGTGCGATCATGGCCAAGGCCCTCGCTGACCGCCTCGCCGAAGCATTTGCCGAACATCTGCACGAACGCGTGCGTAAGGAGTACTGGGGTTACGCACGCGATGAGCGCCTCGACAACAATCAGTTGATCAAGGAAGGTTATCGCGGCATACGCCCCGCGCCGGGCTATCCTGCTTGCCCCGACCACACTGAAAAATCCCTCTTATGGCGACTGCTCGACGTGCCAAAGAATGCCGGCATCGAATTAACTGAAAATTTCGCCATGCACCCGGCCGCCGCCGTATGCGGATGGTATTTTGCCCATCCCGAGGCGCGCTATTTCGGCGTTGGCAAGATTGGCCGCGACCAGGTCGAGGATTACGCCACCCGCAAGGGCATGACCCTCAGCGACGCTGAACGCTGGCTTGCCCCCAACCTGAACTACGATCCCGACGAATGAGCACCGACCTGCCTGCAGCACAACTATCGTTTCGTGACCGAACCGCCTGCGCGGACCTGCTGAAGGCGGACGCCGCGCGTGAAGGCGTGATAGTTGCCGGCTGGGTTCGGACCAAGCGCGAATCAAAAGAATTCGCTTTCATTGAACTCAACGATGGCAGCTGTCTGGCCAACCTGCAGGTCATAATCGACGCTGGCATCCCCGGCTTTGACCGTCTGGGTGAAATCAACACCGGCACAGCCATCAGCGCCAGGGGCGCGTTGGTGGAGTCGCCGGGCAAAGGCCAGCGCTGGGAAATCCACGCTGAATCGCTCACCGTTGTGGGCACCTGTGACGAGGATTTTCCATTACAGAAAAAACGCCATTCCGACGAATTCCTGCGCGGTATTGCACATTTACGTGCACGCACCAACAAGTACGGAGCGCTGGCCCGCATTCGATCGAGACTGTCCTTCGCGATTCATGATTTTTTTCAACGTCAGAACTTTCACTACATCCATACGCCGATTATTACCGGCTCGGACTGCGAAGGTGCCGGTGAAATGTTCAGGGTCACGACGCTGGACCCGTATGGACAAGCGAAGACCCGCGCCGATGATGATTTTTTCGGCAAGGAGGCTCATCTCACGGTCTCGGGACAGCTGTCGGTCGAAACCTATGCGCTGGCCCTGAGCAAGGTTTATACCTTTGGGCCGACTTTCCGTTCCGAGAATTCCAACACTTCGCGCCACATGGCGGAGTTCTGGATGATTGAACCCGAGATCGCGTTTGCTGATATTCACGACGACATGCAGCTTGCGGAAGATTTCGTGCGTGCCCTGATCAAATTCCTGCTGGACGATTGCGGCGACGACCTCGCGCTTTTCGCTCGCTTCGTCGACAAGTCGTTGGAGGATCGCCTGAGTGCGGTGCTTAGCAGCAGCTTCGAGCGCCTGCCGTACGGAGAAGCCATCGACATCCTCAGGAACAGTGGTGAATCGTTTGAGTTCGAACCTCACTGGGGTGGCGATCTGCAGTCCGAACACGAACGTTACCTCACCGAAAAGCACTGCAAGGGCCCGGTGTTCATCTATGACTGGCCGAAAGAGATCAAGGCGTTCTACATGCGTCTGAACGATGACGACAAGACGGTGGCGGCGACGGACCTGCTGGTGCCGCATAGTGGTGAGCTGATCGGCGGCAGCGCCCGCGAAGAGCGCCTCGATGTCCTCAAATCCCGAATCGGTGAACTGGGGTTCGATGAACAGGAATACTGGTGGTACCTCGATACGCGTCGCTTCGGCAGCGTGCCGCACGCGGGTTTCGGCTTGGGCTTTGAGCGCTTCCTGATGTTTGCTACTGGCGTTTCAAATATCCGCGATGTCATCCCCTTCCCGCGCACGCCAAAAAACCTCGAGTTTTGACAGGAGCAGCCTGACGCAGGTGGACGTTTGATGCGATGAAGGTCATGGTCGATTTCTGTCTTGTGCCCTTAGGCGACGGTGTTTCGGTCTCTGATTACGTTGCCGAATGTGAACGCGTGATCGAGGCCGCCGGACTTTCGGCCCACCTCCACCCCTACGGCACCGTGATCGAAGGCGAATGGGATGAGGTCTTTGCGACCATCAAACGCTGCCACGAGCGTGTGCACGAGATGGGGCCCGTGCGAATCTCAAGCTCACTTCGGGTGGGTACACGCATCGACAAACTGCAGTCGATGCAGGATAAGATTGACAGCGTTAACGAGAAATTAAGCCGGGACACCGGCTGAATTACGGGGAGTTCAGAAGTGAGTGATACAGCGTTGAGTTACGTCAGCGGTACCAGCGATACGCCGTTACTGTTTCAAACCATCGGCGAGGCCCTGGAGGGCGCGGCTGAACAGTATGGTGAACGCGACGCGCTGATCATGCGGCATCAGGACATCCGCATGAGCTACAGCGAACTGAATGCTGCCGTTGATCAGCTCGCGGCCGGCCTGATGACGCTGGGTCTTGAGGTGGGTGACCGCATCGGTATCTGGGCACCGAACCGGGTCGAGTGGGTCCTGACGCAGTTCGCCACGGCAAAACTGGGGCTCATCCTCGTCAATATCAATCCCGCCTACCGCATCGCAGAGCTGGAATATGCGCTGAACCAGGTGGAATGCCGCGCCATTGTGATCGCCGATCAGTTCAAGAGCAGTGATTACGTGGCCATGCTGAACGAGATCGCGCCGGAACTTGGGCGAAGCGAACCGGGCGACCTCGATGCTGCACGATTGCCGCACCTCAAGCATGTCATCTGTACCGCCGACAAGCCCGTGCCCGGCATGTTGCGATTCGCCGATATTAATGACGCCGGAACGCCGGACCTGAAATCACGCTTGCCCGAAATCGCGCGCGGTCTCGATCCGGACGATCCGATCAACATTCAGTTCACCAGCGGCACCACGGGCATGCCGAAGGGCGCCACCCTGACACATTTCAACGTGGTCAATAACGGTTTCTTTGTCGGCCGTGCCATGAAGTTCTCTGAGGCCGACCGTCTGTGCATTCCGGTGCCGCTCTATCACTGCTTCGGCATGGTCATGGGTGTCCTCACCTGCACCACCCACGGCGCTGCGATGATTTTCCCCGGCGAGGGTTTCGAACCGGGAGACGTGCTATCGGCGGTGAACGAAGAAAAGTGCACGGCGCTCCACGGCGTGCCGACCATGTTCATTGGCGAACTGGATCATCCCGAATTCAGCAAGGTCGACTTCTCCAGCCTGCGTACGGGCATCATGGCCGGGGCGCCCTGCCCCGTCGAGGTGATGAAACGGGTGCAGCGCGAGATGCATATGGAAGAGGTCACGATCGCTTACGGCATGACGGAAACCAGCCCGGTCAGCTTCCAATCGGATACGGATGAC
>CAXGUU010000217.1:0-5680 GCA_964012875.1 uncultured bacterium | reverse complement strand
TGATTTTCATCTTCGGCAATGATGGCCATGTATTGGCGAGCCGCGCCCTGCCAATTTTGAAGTTTTTCGAGGGTTTGCCCCAGTTCAAGTCGGGCTGGCAGGTCCTTGGGATCGATTTGCAGCACGTTCTTGAATTCCAGTCGCGCTTTTTCGTAGTTCCCTTGTTCGAACAGGTCCCGGCCTTTGTTCATGTAGGCCGCTTTCCGATCCTCCACGCCCCCACAGCCTATAAGCAACGCCATGAGGCTAATAAAAAGCACGTCGTTTAGATTGAATTGCATACTAATCGAAGCGAAAATTTCGCATGCTGGGAACTTCCTGAGTTCAATCCGAGTCACCAAATAATTAAAATTACGACGTTAAGTCGCGTGCATGACAAGCTATCGTGGCTTTTTGACAATATGTTGACAATCTATCGCGAGTTTTTTCGACTCACCCACTTATTAATTGCGCCAAATTAACGGAAACCAACACAGCGTGGACTCACCGACCTCTACCCGCGAAGCTGTTCTGCGCCTGCGCGACTTCGTCCAGACCCGCATCATCGGCCAGGATCACCTGGTGGAACGCCTGTTGGTTGCTCTGCTTTCCGACGGCCACCTGCTGGTTGAGGGCGCGCCTGGACTGGCCAAAACGCGGGCAATAAAGGTGCTGTCAGAAGGCATTGAGGGCGAATTTCACCGCGTTCAGTTCACCCCAGACCTGCTACCGGCAGACCTCACCGGGACCGAGATTTACCGTCCGCAGGATGGATCCTTCTCGTTCCAGCAAGGCCCGCTGTTCCACCACCTGGTGCTGGCTGACGAGATCAATCGTGCGCCGGCGAAGGTACAATCGGCCCTTCTCGAAGCGATGGCCGAACGGCAGATCACCATTGGACGCCAATCCTATCCGCTGCCACGTCTGTTCATGGTCATGGCGACGCAGAACCCGCTGGAACAGGAAGGGACCTACCCGTTGCCGGAAGCGCAGCTGGATCGTTTCCTGCTCCATATCAACATCGATTACCCGGCGATCGAGGCTGAAAAAGCAATTTTGCATCTGGCGCGAACAGAGGCGTTATCCGAGCAAATCGACGTGACTCGGGTTTCACCCGTTGTCGGTCAGGACCAGATATTTACCGCACGCCGGGAAATATTGGACGTTTACATGAGCGAAGACGTCGAGAACTACCTGATCGAACTCGTCGCGGCCACACGCGACCCTAAAGTCTATGGCGCGGAGCTGGCCGACTGGCTGGCCTATGGCGGTAGTCCGCGCGCCACACTCGCGCTTGATCGAACTGCGCGCGCGCGCGCGTGGTTGCGCGGGGAAGACTTTGTTGCCCCATCCGACGTTCAGAACGTCGCCAACGACGTGTTGCGTCATCGGCTGATTCTAAACTACGAAGCGGCTGCCGACGGCATTACGCCCGATCACTTCGTCGATCATTTGGTGGCGCGCGTCGCAGTCCCGTGATCCGGCAGGTTATCTAGCGTTGTCCGCGACCGTTCCGCCCAACCGGTCCCGAACCGGACCCGCTGACGTGGGCAGGATGAATTTGACCCCAACAACCCGCGGCATCGAACGCGTCGAGCCACAACTGCGCGACCTGATGGCGCTGGCACGACCGGCGCAGGCACTGCCGACCTGGTCCAAACGTCTGCATAGCCGGCGGGCCGGGCAGTACCTGTCACAGGTTCGCGGCCGCGGCATGGAATACGACGAGTCTCGTCTGTATCAAAATGGTGACGATATACGCCACCTTGACTGGCGCGTTACGGCGAGAACCGGCAGACCCCACACCAAGCTTTTCAGAGAAGAGCAGGAACGCCCCGTCTTTACTGCGCTGGATTTCAGCCCGACCATGTTTTTCGGTACGCGCGGTGTGTTTAAGTCCGTCCAGGCAGCGCGCATCGCGGCGCTGCTGGCATGGCGAGCGCAGCTCAATAGCGATCGCGTCGGCGGCCTGTTATTTGCGCCGGGCATCCACCATGAACTGCCGCCACGGGGCGGACAGGCGGCCGTTGTGCGCTGGTTGAAAATGATCGCCATCAACGCGCCCGACTGCCGACAGGTCGCCTATCCGCCGCACCAAGCGGCCCTGTTCACCGAATCGCTAGCACGGTTGCGGCGCGTAGCCAAACCCGGCAGCCTCGTGTTTTTGATCAGCGACTTTCATGCACTTGACGAACACGGACGTTCTGAACTGTCGCGGCTGGCCTCACATACCGACACAGCGCTGGCGCTGGTTACCGATCGGCTTGACCAGGAATTCCCCGTTCTCCAGCGTAGTGGTGCCATCGGCGACCGCCATTTGACCATTCAGCTCGGATCAGTCAGCGAAGCACAAACACAACAATACCGCTCGCGCTTTGCCGAGCGCACGGACGCACTGCGCGAACTCTGCAAAGAACAACGCATGCTGTTTTCCCATATCACGACTGAAGACGATGCGGTCGTTGCCCTAATGAAACTATTTCAAACATGAACGCGCCTGATCCCACTGCCCTACCGCTGAGAGATATCCACCTGCCCGGGGCCATCGGCGCGTGGCCGCCCGCACCGGGCTGGTGGGTTTTATTGGCATTGGCGATGGTCGTTCTGATTATGCTGGCAATATTGCTTGTCCGCCGCCGACGCTACCAAGTACAGCGCGAAGCGGCGAATGAACTCGCCGACATCCTGAAAAATTTTAGCCAGAATCAGAACGAACGCATGGCGATTCGTGGTATCAGCCAGCTCCTGCGCCGCGTTTCAATCACCCTTGACCCGGGCTCCGCAGCGCATACCGGCGACACCTGGTTCGATACGCTATCAGCGCTCGGACAAGAGCACGTGCCGGATGACATCAAACAGGCGTTAACGACGCTGCCGTACAGTCACCCCGATGACGGTGCTGGCGGTAATGAAACACTGCCACGGTTATCGGCCTTCGTTTCATCGTGGATCAAGGGGACACAGAAAACGGCGCGGGCTGATGCTTGAAATCTCGTGGCCCTGGGCATTTCTGGCCTTACCCCTGCCCCTGCTCGCGCGCCGACTGTTGCCGCCGGCAGAGACGAGCACCGGCGCGGTCATGCAGGTGCCGACGGTAGCGGCGTTTCAAATGTTTCGCAGCGACAGAAGCGGTAATCGTGAACGCAGGTGGCATTTCTGGCTCGCACTGATCGCCTGGGTGTTGCTAGTGACCGCGGTATCGCGCCCATGCTGGCTCGGCCAGCCGATCGAAATACCGGTCAACGGTCGCGACCTCATGCTGGCTGTTGACCTGTCGGAAAGCATGCGTGAAACCGATTTTGTAGTGAACAGTCGTCCCGTCGATCGACTCACAGCAACAAAATTCGTGGCCCAGGACTTCATCGAGCGCCGGGTTGGCGATCGGCTCGGCTTGATACTGTTCGGTCAGCAAGCCTATCTGCATGTCCCGCTGACCTTCGACCGCAGCACAGTCAGGCAGCTGCTTAACGAATCGGTGATTGGTATCGCCGGGCGCCAGACAGCGATTGGCGATGCTTTGGGGCTCGCGGTTAAACGATTGCGAGAACAGGAAAGCGAGCACAAAGTCCTCATACTGATGACTGACGGACGCAATACGGCGGGCGAAATCGAGCCTTTGCGGGCGGCCGAACTAGCAGCCGAAGCAGGACTGACGGTCCACACCATCGGCATCGGCGCGGACGAAGCCATTCAGCGAGGATTTTTCGGCTCGGTACGAGTTAACCCGTCGCAGGACCTCGACGAGAAGACACTCATTGCTATCGCCAAGGCAACAGGCGGACGCTATTTCCGGGCGCGCGACACCTCGGAATTTGAACAGATTTACGACGAGCTCGACGAACTCGAACCCATTGAACATAGTGGTGAACATTTTCGCCCAAGCCGCGCGTTGTTTTTCTGGCCCGGTGGTGCGGCAGTGATCCTGTTCGGCGCCATCGTCCTGCAACTGTCGTTCAGCATGCGGAGCGAAGCAGCCTATGGATGAGCTTCGACTGCTGAGACCAATGTGGTTGCTTGCAATACCGGCAGCGTGGGGCCTGGTTTACTGGCTTTTACGTCTTCATCACCGTGGCGGCGTCTGGCAGGACTACATCGACCCTGAATTGGCGCCATTCATTCTTTCCGCATCCAGTGACAGACGCGGCCGCCCGGGCAGCTGGTTTGCTGCAATTATCGCATCCATTATCTTTATCGCCCTTGCAGGGCCGGTATGGGAACGCGAACCGGTGCCGGTATTTCGGACCGAATCGTCCCTGGTCATAGCGCTCGACCTGTCAGCATCAATGAATGCTGAAGACGTCGAACCATCCCGACTGGCGCGGGCAAAATTCAAAATCGCCGATCTGATCAACCTGCGCAAGGGTGGTCAGACTGGGCTTCTGGTATTTGCAGCGCAAAGTTTTGTCGTCACGCCTCTGACCGATGACACCGGAACACTTCTGGCTCAACTGCGTACCCTCGACACGTCAATCATGCCCGTTCAAGGCAGCGAACCGGCAACCGCGCTGACGCTCGCT
The DNA here is from genome assembly GCA_964012875.1 of uncultured bacterium. Taxonomy (GTDB): domain Bacteria; phylum Pseudomonadota; class Gammaproteobacteria; genus CAXGUU01. The sequence continues at coordinate 1,184 of CAXGUU010000217.1, read as the reverse complement.
AACGAATTATTGCAGCAAGCCGGCGCAATCGGAGGGCACCTGTTGCTGGTCACCGACGGTGCAGACACCGACGCACTGGCACGCGCTAGCGCGGTGATGGCGTTAAGCAACACGCGCGTGAGCATCCTCGGCATCGGTTCCGCGGAAGGCGCGCCCATACCTGATCGGAATGGAGGCTTCGCCAAGGACGCCCGCGGCGAGATCATTGTCAGTGCACTCAACGATCATGACCTAAACGACTTTGCGACGACTCACCGCGGTTTGTACCTGGGCCTTGCCGCGAGTGACGACGAAATCACGCGGCTGCAGGCCTATGTTTCCTCCGACCATCTGCGTCAGTCTCAGCAACTCGACGGCCTCGCTGCTGAGCGATGGCACGAATTCGGACCATGGTTACTCCTACTCGCGCTGCCCGCTGTGGCCGTCGGTTTTCGTCGTGGCGCATTATTCGCGGTTGTTATCGCATCCGGTTCGATGAGCAGCCAACCGGTTCTGGCAGATTGGTTTCGGACGGACGACCAGGCGGGTCAGAAGGCGTTTGAACAAGCGGACTACCCTCGCGCGGCAACGCGATTTCAACGACGCGACTGGCGCGGTTCGGCGCGCTACCGAGCGGGCGATTTTGATGCCGCACTAGAAGACTTTACCGAGTTCGAGGATCCCGCTGCCCATTACAACCGCGGCAATGCCCTGGCCCGCCTCGGACGTTTTGAAGAAGCGATCGCGGCTTATGCAAAATCGCTGGAAGCGCGGCCCGGCGATGAAGATACCCTGTATAACAAGTCCCTGATTGAAGACCTTCTGAAACAACAACAGTCGCCGTCGGAACAAGGTAAACAGGGAGACAATCAGCAACAGGATCAGGAACAGCAGCCACGGGATCCGGACGACCAACAGCAAAGCCAGAATCAACAAGGCGGCGGCCATCAGAAACAGGAAAATTCCCAGGAACGTTCAGACGGCAATTCGATGGGCGGCGGTGAGAACGAGGAGCAGGAGCAGGCCCAATCCGCCGACCAGTCACAACAAGGCCAGGAGAGAAAAGCGGAAGGCAGCGAATCCGAAAATGACGAGCCCGGCGATGAAGCGCAGACCCAAATGGCCCAATCCGAGAAGACTGAGACCGAGTCCGACGCTGAACGTGCTCAGGCGACCGAACAATGGTTACGTCAGATTCCCGATGA
>CAXGUU010000216.1:0-5697 GCA_964012875.1 uncultured bacterium | reverse complement strand
TCTCGTAGTCCAGCGGGAAACGGTATCTTGCGTGGTACTCGGTGTTGCCGTTGTCTTTGGACGCCTGCACAGAAAATGTATCTACCGCCAGATGAACCACCAGTCGTGCACGGCGATTTTCGGTAACCTGCGCCGGTTCGGCGCGGACCGCCGTCCCCGGCGTCAGCGAAACAGCGGGCCGTTCGGTGAATTCCCGGTAAAGGGCAGAGCCGAGCGGTGCGCAACTACCAAGCACCAGTGCCAGCCCGATCAGAAAAATGATCACCGCGCGACGTTTATTCATGGTCCCCGCTTCGGTTACTGACGCTGTTCATGGCAGTTGATTGTATCGCTATCTCGTTTTGTGCAGGCGCTGCCGTTATGCTGATCAGATCCGAATAGCCCACGACTCACCCGCATGACGCCGGCCATCAAGCTGCTGCAAAAACGTTCGATAGAGCATCAGGTTCTGACCTACGAACACGACCCCGATGCCCGCGCCTATGGGCTGGAGGCGGCGGAGAAACTGGGACTTGATCCCGCCCACGTATTCAAGACCCTGATTGTCGAACTTGATTCAGGTCCACTGGCGATGGGCATTGTGCCCGTAGCGCAAACGCTCAACATGAAGGCGATGGCCCGCGCCTGCGCCGCCCGCAGGGCGCAACTCGCCGAACGCAAGGATGCCGAACGCGCGACAGGTTATGTCATGGGTGGGATCAGCCCACTGGGCCAGAAGAAGCCGCTCCCATGTGTACTGGACAAAAGCGCCACCGACCTGCAGACCGTCTATGTCAGCGGTGGCAGACGGGGACTGGATCTCGCGCTCGCGCCCGGTGCACTGATTGAACTACTCGAAGCAAAACTTGAGTCCATTGCACGCAGCGAATAGTAGCAAGCTCAAATTTCACGGAGTTGGAATGACTATCAAGACTATTCATCAACATGACCACCACCTCGGCTGGGATAACAGCAACGCCCCAGCCCTGGTCGTCGCGCCTGGGGAGCGGGTTCAACTTGAATTGCTCGATGCCTCGCGTGGGCTCATGCAGCCGGATTCCGACACCGCTACCCTGGCTGAACTGAAGCTCGAGCACGCCAATCCGCTGACTGGCCCGGTCGCGATTGACGGTGCTGAACCCGGCGACACGCTGGTGGTCCACATCGAGGGATTTGAAATATCGGACTGGGGCTGGACGGCAATCATTCCCGGGTTTGGCTTACTCGCCGACGACTTTAAAGATGCCTATGTCAACATTTCCAAGTACGACGAGACGACCGTCGAATTCCTACCCGGCGTTTCGCTGCCGACCCGCCCCTTCGCCGGCACCATTGGTGTCGCGCCCGCGGCGACGGGGAATCACAGTGCGATTCCGCCACTGCCGACTGGTGGCAACATGGATATCTGCTCACTGGTCGCGGGCACCACGCTGTATTTGCCAGTCGCTACCAAGGGCGCGCTGTTCTCCGCCGGCGACGGCCACGCCGCCCAGGGCGACGGCGAACTCTGCGGAACCGCCATTGAAACAACATTATCAATCGAAGCACGCTTTAATCTGCAGAAGCAGCAACGCGCACCGAGCCCGCGCTTCGAAGTACCCGCAACCGCCAAACGTGACACCGGCGACAGCCTCGTCACCACCGGCATCGGCAACGACTTGTTCCGCGCGGCGCAGGACGCGGCGCGATATATGATTGACGAAATTCAGAAACTTCATGGCCTGAGTAGCGAACAGGCTTACTGCCTGTTGAGCGTCGCGGCTGATCTGCGTATTGCTGAAATCGTCAATCAGCCGAACTGGACGGTGTGTTGTGAGTTACCCCTTTCTGTTTTCAAATAAGTTTCAGCACAAAAGCCCGCGGCCTTGCCTATACTGCGAGAAATTTTGAGACTGCTTATAAGAAGCTGCTATTGGCCCTAATCAGTTTCCCTCTACTGGATTAACGAAGAGACCCAAAAGATGACTATCGATCGGAATTGGATTGATCGCTGGACCGCAGCCATCAACGAAGACCCTGCCTGCGCGAACAATGGCCGCGGATTCAGCGACGCCTTTACGCTCGCTATTGGAGCGAGCCGATACACCTTCGAAGTTATGGAGGGGCGCATCGCCACAATCACCGAAGACGGTGGGCCGCTGGTTAAAAGCCGCTTCACGCTGGCGGCGGATACCACTGTCTGGGCTGACCTGTTCAAGCCCGAACCACCGGCGATGAACCATGCGGTGTTTGCCGCCATTGCTGTTGGCAACATGACTTTCGAAGGCGATATCCAGCTGCTCATGCAACAGATGACGACATTTTCGATGTGGATCGCAGTCGGGCGAAACCTGAATGGGGGCGTCGTCTTACCAACTGACCCCGAATGGCATGACGAGTGGCAGGCCGTGGGCCGCTACACCAATGTGACCGTCGATGGATGCCGGCACAAAGTGTTTTATTTCGAGGCCGGCGAAGGCATTCCGGTACTGTGCCAGCATACCGCAGGCAACGAGAATCGGGAGTGGCGGGATTTGCTCGAAGATCGGGAACTCACAAAACGCTTTCGCTTTATTGCCTATGATTTGCCTTCGCACGGCAAATCAGATCCGCCGTATGACAAAGACTTCTTTGCCGAAGATCATCTGCTGACCTCAGATTGGCTGACCCAATTCGTGGTCAACTTCAGCGACGCGCTGGCACTGGATCGACCGATCTTTCTCGGCTGCAGCATCGGCGGCGTGCTCGCGTTACACCTGGCCGAACGTTTCCCCGAGCGTTTCCGTGGTGTTGTGGGAATGGCTGGTGCCGTACCCACCTACGGGTTCTTTCACGATTGGTGGATCAACCCGGAGATCAACGTTGGCATGATGGAGGCTGGACTGGTCGACGCGGTAGTACCGCCAGTAATGTCGCGCTGGGACCGGCAGATCAATCGCATGATGCAGAGCGCACACCCGCGCAGCCTGCGCAACGACCTGCATTTCTGGGGAGTCGACAACACCGATGACTCACGCTCTGGCCGCATTGATGCCAGCAAAGTTCCGATCTACATGTACGCCGGCGAGTACGACTTCACCTGTCCCCCGGCGCATGTAGAAGCCTCGGCCAAAGCGATTGGCGAAGGCGTGCACTACGAAATGCTCGAAGGCTTCGGCCATTTCCCTATGAGCGAGAACTATGCGCGGTTTCGGCCAATCCTGGTGCGAACCTTAAACGAGATACTCGAGCGTGCGGGTTGACCCGTGGCCGGCAAAAAGGACATCGACCATGCAAAGCTCGACGCCGTCGTTGCAGCCGCACGGAAAGCCCGCGATTCTAGGGAGCAGAGCTATCGTGCTAAGGCGCTAAAGCTCTACCCTAGGATATGTGGTCGCTGCCAGCGCGAATTCGACCACAGCAACCTGCACGAGCTCACCGTTCACCACCGCAATCACGATCACGATGACAATCCAGACGATGGCAGCAACTGGGAATTACTGTGCCTGTACTGTCACGACAATGAGCATCAGAAGCAACAACAGTCCGCCAGCGTTTTTAACGCCGAGCGCGAAACCGAAAGAGGGTCGCACCAGCCGTTTGCTGATCTGGGCGCGCTGCTGAAGTCGCAGGAATCCGAGGAAAAATAAGGAAACGGGTGGTGCCTAGCTGAGGGTCAGGGGGTCGGGCACAACGCAGTTGCGGCCACCCGCTGTTGTGTCGGACCAACGCTTGTCGGCCGCGCTACCCACCGGGTTCAAAGACCAGCAGCACGTTCCCCGGCAGCCCGCCGAACTTGGCGTAGCCCGACGTCAAATAGACCCTGCCGTCGGCGATCACCGCCCCCGGACCATCAATCGCACCACCGTAGGCGCGTGCGCCGTTGACCGATTCGTACTCGCGGACAGTGTCGTAATGCCACAACAACTCTCCGGAATCGGCATCGAAAGCCCGCATCACGCCGCTCAGCGAACCGGTCATGATGACCCCGGGGAAACCCGATACCGCCGCCGTTTGCGCCGGACTGCAGCTTTCGCGCCCTTCACAGCTCACCGGTGGTGCTTCCCACACGATGTCCTGAGTGGCCGCGTCGATGGCGACAATACCCCCCCCAGTGTAAGGGTTGAGTTCCGTGTCGTTGGAGATGAAACGTTGATCGCGCCAGGTGACATCGGCTTTGGCAACATAGAAATTTTTGCCGTCAGTGGCCGGCCCCCATTCGATACCACCGAGGATACCGCCGTCTGCGACCTTCTTCTGCCATAGCAACTGACCGTCCTTGTCGGGATCCAGTACGTGCAGAATGCCGGTCTTCTGTCCGGCGGCGAGCAATCGCTGACCCGATTTGAGCGTGATCAGCATCGGCGAGGACCCCATGTCCTCGTCGGGTCCCTGGTTGTCCGGACAGTTGTCGTTGTCATCAACGTGGCATGACGAATTCCAGACGTCACCCGCCAGCCCCTGGTAGACCCATTCTATGGCTCCGGTTTGCATCGACAGTGCGAGAATCGAGTCAGATGTAGCGGTAGCCGGATGTGAATAGTTGTCGCTGGTGGCGACGTAAAGTCGCTTGAGTTTGTGGTCGAGCGTAACCGCCGACCAGACCGAAGCGCCCGACGGACCACGGGTTTGTTTGCCATGCTGGTTTTTGCCCTGCGCCGAGGCCAGCTGTTCAATGGTGTAGGTCTGCCAGATGACACGTCCGGTGGCGGCATCGATTTTCAGGATCGAGCCACGAAAGGAGCAGCACGCGTAATCAGGATCCATCGACATGCCCTCCTCGAGAGACGACACACCGATGTAGAGATCGTCACCGTCGATCTGAACCCCGCCAACGATGCGAGCCGCATCGTGTTTGTCGGCGCGGATTTTCCAAATCAGCTCGCCGCTGGTCGCGTCCAGCGCGTAAAGCCAGCCGGCGATATCGCCAAAGAAAAGCATCAATTGTTGGTTGGGACCGACATGTGCAAGACGCGTCGCGTTCTTGATCGTCGCACCCGCCTGGTAAGTCCAGTAGGAACAGCCCGTCGCTGCGTCGAGCGCGTAGATGCGCCCACTACGGCTGCCGATGAAGAGTTTGCCATCGACCACCGTCGGCGGTGATTCGACGACGTTCTCACCTGGAAACGCGAACACCCAGCTCAGTTTGAGCTTTGGCATGTCCGCGCGGGTGAGTCCTGCCATTTTGCCCGACTGGAAGCGCGTGTTCTCATCATTAACACCCCAGCCGTTCCAATGAGCGCGTTGAAAGGGCTGCTCTGAAAAGCTCAGGGGGCCGGCACAGGTCGCGTTTTCCGTGTCTTGCCAGGCGGAGTCAAAAGACTTGCCGCTTAAGTACTCGGCAACAGCGACACGTTCGGGCCCGTTCACATTCCATTGCCCAATCACACGCATGGCGCCGGTCTCAAGGGCCTGCACGATGCTTTCGGCACTCATTTCCTTAAGCTTCTCCAGCGTTGGCGCTCGCGCTGCCCCGGTATCGTGACAACCGGCGCAATGCTGCTCGTACACCCCTTTACCGTCGACCGCATGGAGCGGCTGAAATATAGCCGTCAAAAAGAACAGAATTGAACCGAACCGCAGGACGCACAACATGAAACGAACTCCACACAAACTGACCAGTCCCAGCATATCAAACCCGGCTTGATGCCGATGACGCTATCCAGGCGGCGCTGGTTCCCGTTACGCCGCCGCAGGCCTCAGGTTTTTCCGGGGCGATGACGGAAATTTATGCGGCCGCGCTAAGCGCAAATCGGCGGG
>CAXGUU010000215.1:0-5723 GCA_964012875.1 uncultured bacterium | reverse complement strand
TTTCTCCGCCGACAGCAGTTCACCGTTTTCCCGATTGAGCACGTAGAAGAAACCGTTCTTCGGTGCGTGCATGAGGGCCTTCACGGTCTGCTCGTTGAATTTCAGGTCGACGAGCACAATGTCCATGTTGGAGTTGTAGTCCCAGGTTTCGCCGGGCACCGTCTGGTAATGCCATTTATATTCGCCGGTGTCCGCATCCAGGGCGACGATCGAACACAGGAAGAGATTGTCACCGCCATCTGGTGAACGAATCTTCCGGTTCCATGGGGAGCCATTACCAGTCCCGATCAAAACCTGGTCGAATTCCGGATCGTAGGTGATACCGTTCCATGTATTACCGCCACCACCGTGCTCCCACCATTCTCCCGTCCAGGTCTCAGCAGCCATCTCCATGGCCTTGTTCTCAAAGCCGTCAGCCGGGTTGCCGGGCACCACCCAGAAGCGCCATTCCTGTTCGCCTGTATCGGCGTTATACGCGGTGACGTAGCCACGAGCGGCCTCCTGTTCAGTACCGCCATTGCCGATGATCACCTTGCCCTTGAACACCTTCGGCGCACCTGTAATGTAGTACGCACGCCGCGGGTCAATGGTCATGGTTTCCCAGATTTTTTCACCCGTCTTGGCGTCAAGCCCGACCAGGCGGCCATCGATGGTAGAGATGATGACCTTGCCGTTCCAGAAAGCCGGCCCCTTGTTCTGATCCCACATGATGCGCAAACGATCGCCGGCATGCTTGACCGATTCCGGGTCGTATTCCCACAGGAGCTTGCCGGTTTTAGCATCAACTGCGCGCGTTTTCGAAAAACTGCCTGTGAAGTAGATGACGCCATCAACCACCAGCGGCGTTGCCAGCAGCATGCGATCTTCTGGCAAATCCAAAAACCATTCGACGCCAAGCCCCGACACTGTCTCGGTATTGATTTGCTTGAGCGGGCTGTAGCGTTGCTCGCTGTAATTGCGGCCGTAAGCCGCCCAGTTGCTGCCGTCGCCGACTACTGACAGCGTTTCGTCGTTGACGACGGTTTCAGCGGATGTCGCTTGTACAGCCGCGATCAGAACGCCCGTACAAAACCATGCAATGCTTCGTTTCATTTCGTTGTTCTCCCCTTGAACTTGTCCCTGGCGGCCATGCTGCCGTGCAGATGGGTTAGGATTCTAAACAAATCCGCACCCAGGTGTGCGCCCTCCTCATTTACGAACCTCCGCCGTGAGCACCCAGCAAACCGACCTCTACCAAGTACTGCGTCAGCGGGCACTGCGAGCGCTCGAAGTGCTCGGCCCGCTACGCATCGCGCGCAGCCTGCTGGTCGACCCGACGCCGTCGGCCTCGCGCGACGCCGAATTCGGCCTGCTGACCCTCGAATGTGGCGCTGCAGGACTCTATTACGCGTGGCTGGGGGGTGATCAGAAATCCCTGCCGGACCGCGGACAATCGCTCTGTCTGGACGATGCGCCGGTCGCTGAGATTCTAGATTTCCTGTTAAGCGACTCGGATGCTGAACGTTCGCTCGGTACGGCGGCTCTTAACGCCTGCACTGCGGCGCTCTTCGAGCGTGCCGGTTTTTCACCCCCTGATGCAACAAACGCCTTCGGCGGGCTGAGGTTCGATGATACTGACATTCTCGGCATGGTTGGAAATTTTCCGCCGCTTGTACGCCAGGCGCGCGCACGAAAGCTGCCGGTCAGAATCGTCGAAAAAAAACCGCACATGGTGCAGAACGCGGAAAACCTAGTGATCTCGCTCGACCCGGCGGTCCTGAATCCCTGCTCCAAGGTCGTCTGCACTGGGTCAACTCTCATCAATCATTCGCTCGAACAAACGCTGGCGGCGTGCCCGCGGGGCGCCGACATCGTCCTGCTCGGACCCACTGTGGGTTGTTTCCCTGACGATTTTTTCGAACGCGGCGTCGTGTCGTTGGCCGGTACCGCCATTGCAGACGGGTTCGCTGCCCATGACGTTCTCGCGGCGGGCGGGCGCCTTGGTGATGTCTCGCGCAAGACGGTGATCACGCCGAGTGATTACCCCGGATTCGAAACACTCATTTCTGAGGCAGCACGCAAAAACCCTGGGAGGTAACCCCAAGGCGTTGTTGAATTTGCTGCGATAGTTCTCCATTGCGATCCCCGCGGTCACCTCAACAATCTGAGTTTTGTCAAAATGGGCCCCCAGTGCCACGAAAAACTCATTGTCCACGCCCAGATCAGTACGCGTCATGCGTTCACCATATTCGAACGCGATGAAGCTCGCGCGCGTGCAGGAATCGACCGACGTCCTGCGCTGCTGGATTCGTTCAGAGAATGAGATGTATCGATTGTCATGTTGAGCAATAATCGTGACACGATATGACGGTCGCGGGCGGCGCCCGTGGCTACCAGTACCGTGACGCCCCTATCGGCTAAAATGTGACACCGCCCTTCCGAACGACCTTGCCTATGGCTGCCGCCCACCCGCAACTGGGGCTTGAAACCCTGAATTTTGACAACCGGTTTGTCGATGCGCTGCCCGGCGATCCAATTGAAGAAAATCACCGCCGCCAGGTCACAAATGCCTGTTATTCAAGGGTGAATCCGACACCCGTTGTAGCACCGACGCTGGTGTCTTATGCGCGCGAAGTCGCTGAACTGCTCGACCTCGACGCTGACGCGTGCGAAAGCGACCTGTTTACACAAGTGTTCGCCGGTAACCGACAGGTACCAGGTATGGTGTCCTACGCCACCTGCTACGGTGGCCACCAATTCGGCAACTGGGCTGGCCAGCTCGGCGACGGTCGGGCGATTAACCTCGGCGAAATCCTCAACCGCGCCGGTCAACGTTGGGCGCTGCAACTGAAGGGTGCCGGCCCCACGCCCTATTCCCGGACGGCAGACGGTTTGGCCGTGTTGCGTTCATCGTTGCGGGAATATCTGTGCAGTGAGGCCATGTTCCATCTCGGTGTGCCCACAACGCGCGCGCTGTCGCTGATGCTGACAGGTGAGCAGGTTATGCGCGATATCCTGTATGACGGTAATCCGAAGAACGAACCGGGCGCAGTCGTCTGCCGCGTCGCACCCTCATTTACCCGCTTCGGTCATTTTCAGATTCTCGCTGCGCGCCAGGAGCAGGAGCTCCTAGAGCGCTTCGTTGATTATACAATTGCCACCGATTTCCCCGAACTTGCTCTGAATCCGTCAGCGACGGTGGCGGAAAAGCGACCGACTTACGTTGAATGGTTCACCGAAGTGTGCCGCCTGACCGCTGTCATGATTGTTGAGTGGATGCGCGTCGGTTTCGTGCATGGCGTCATGAATACTGACAACATGTCGATCCTCGGTCTGACCATCGACTACGGCCCTTACGGCTGGCTCGAAAACTTTGACCCCGACTGGACGCCGAATACTACGGATGCCCAGGGACGTCGTTATCGCTTCGGTCACCAGCCGGATATTGCGCTGTGGAATCTCGTGCAACTGGCAAATGCCATTTATCCACTCATCGAAGACGCCGCGCCGCTCGAGGCCGCGCTGGAAGGCTACCGGGAGTCCTATGCAGGGGCGCGGCAGGACATGATGATGGCGAAGCTGGGACTGAGTCATTTCAACGGCCATCGTGACCAAACGCTGATCAATGATTTACTGCAATTACTGGCAGCCGTCGAAACAGACATGACACTTTTCTATCGTGGTCTCGGCGACCTGGATATCAACCACCTCGAGGCGTCGGGCAGCGTACCGACGGAACTACAACCCGCGTACTACGTCGAGGCACAGCTGACCGAAGACTACCGCCAGCGACTCAGCAGCTGGCTTGCGACGTACAAAGATCGAAGTGCTTCGGAGAGCCTCGATCCGACAGACCGACGCGAGCACATGCATGCGGTCAATCCGCGCTACATACTGCGCAACTACATCGCACAGCTCGCGATAGACGATACCGAACAAGGCAATTTCGAGCGCGTGAACACACTGCTCGATGTATTGCGCAAGCCCTATCACGATCAGCCCGAACACGATGTGTACGCGGCACGCCGCCCGGACTGGGCGCGCCATCGGGCCGGTTGCTCGATGCTGTCCTGCAGTTCCTGAAACAGGCGGGCACGTTCTGCATGCGGGGCATCGACCATGACCTGACCGCCACCCGACCGGATTATGACGGCGGTTCCATCGTCAATCTGATGACGTCGATCGGTCAGCGTTTCGGCCTTGACGAGGATCGTTTTGCCTACGCGCCGTGCCGCAAACTCAGTGCAGACACATTCGCCCGGGCCAGACGGATCGCGCTCGTTGTTGTCGATGGTCTTGGTGACGAACTCCTCGCGCACGTCGGCCAGGACAGCACCCTGCGCCGGGCTCAAACCGCCACCCTGACCTCAGTTTACCCGCCGACCACGGCGAGTGCCGTGACTACTTTCATGAGCGGGCTGGCACCACAGCAACATGGTCTAACCGGTTGGTTCATGCACTTTCGCCAGCTCGGTACGGTCGCCGCCGTGTTGCCATTCATTACGCGCTTTGGGCGAGAGCCGTTGTCAGCCACCGGCGCCAGCCTTGACCAGGTTGTGGACGCGCCCGGTTTCGGCGCCCGCATCGCCTGCCGCTCACAGATGCTGCAACCCGCACACCTGGCGGATTCAGATTTCAGTCGCCTGCTTGGCACCGGTTCCGACCGCCGGGGCTACGGCTCTCTGGAAGATTTCTGCGCGCGAATTGAAAGCTTTTGCAAGGGTCAGACTGAGTCTGAATTCCTTTATGCCTACTGGCCCGAGCTGGATACGACAGCACATCTCGCCGGCCCTTCCAGCACACAGGTTGCCGATCACTATCAATCGCTCGACGCGGCATTGGCACCGCTGCTCGATATCGCTCGCGCACATGACACCTTGCTGCTGATCACAGCCGATCACGGCTTCATCGACAGTGGTGCGAATGAACGTATTGACATTGAAAATCATCCCGAACTGCAAACCATGCTGACCCTGCCCCTGTGTGGAGAACCACGCAGCGCCTACGCCTATGTGCGGTCCAGTTGCGTCAAGGCGTTTGAGCATTACATCGAAAGCGAACTGGGTCACGCCATCGAAATACAGCCATCAGAAGCCCTCATCAACGACGGCTGGTTTGGCCCCGGTCCCGCCCATCCGGAGTTGCCCGCTCGCGTGGGCGACTACGTGTTGATGATGCGTGACCGCTATACCTTGCGCGACCTTGTCGCCGGCGAGCGCGACATGCGTTTGCTCGGCGTCCATGGCGGTCTGTCGCGTGCGGAGCAAATCGTACCCTTAATCACCTCGCATAGCTGATGCCGCGATGGTAGTCAGGCAAGGTAGGCTTTTTCGCGGCTGGTACGTGGTTGCTGCCACCTTCGCCATACTCTTTGCCGGCTTCGGTTGTACCTACGCATACGGCGCCTTTTTTGTTTCGCTCGAAAGCGAATTCATGGCTAACCGCGCCGAAGTCGCCGCCGTGTTTTCGTACGCAGCCGGGCTACTTTTCATTAGTGGCGCTTTCAGCGGCCCGCTATCAGACAAGATTGGCCCGCGGCCGGTCGTTGCTGCAGGAGCATTGACGATGATTTTCGGCCTCTGGCGAGCTGCAGCCGCTGATTCCTTAGCTGGCGTGACGATTTGGTTCAGCGTTGGGCTCGGGCTCGGCCTCGGCTTTGTGTATGTGCCCTCAATAGGCTCCGTTCAACGCTGGTTCTTACTGCGTCGCGGGCTCGCGTCCGGTATCGCCGTGACGGGTATCGG
>CAXGUU010000214.1:0-5776 GCA_964012875.1 uncultured bacterium | reverse complement strand
CGAAAATACATAGGCTTAAGTGGTTTGTTTCAAAACAGAAATAAACTAGTCTGGTGCTTGGTCGCGCTCATCAAAAGACCGCAGGGACAAACGTTGCGGACGGCGCTGTCTGGGAGGATGAGCGCAACGTGGGCGTGTATCAGGTAGACAAATTGGTGACGAAAGCGCAAAAACTGGCTGCCCTTTACAGACGCAAAACCGGCAAAACGGTCGCTGTCATTGATGCGGTCAAGCTGCGTGATTTGATCCCGCCCGCGCCTGATGTCGGCAGTTACGGTACCTCGGGCCTGTGCGAAGGGCGCACAGCACGGATCCTGGTCAAAGTCCATGCGGTCTTAAGCGATCGGCACCGTACCCATCGCTTGGGACAACGCAAGCTCGGTCCCCAGGGGAACGTCCCCATGCCGGTGGTGCTAGACCAGGAATACGCACCACTCGAGGTAGTGGAAGCGTCCGGCGCCGCCGTCGAGGATGTGCTGGCTGAGGGAAACGCCAACCGACGGGCTACTCCGACCGTGATGCGTTCAGGGCGCATTGGTGTTCTGTCCCGGCCAGGCCAGGACTCGGCCTAGCCCGAGCCGATTCGTCGATTCGCCTGGAGCGGACAATGTCACTCGAAGTAGTCGCGCTACTTGGCCGGCACGGCCCCTTTGCCGAGCATCTGGAGGGGTTCGAGCCACGACCACAACAGCAGGAAATGGCGCAATTCATTGCTGATACTTTCCGCGATCAGGGCACTTTGGTATGCGAAGCGGGTACGGGCACGGGGAAAACATTGGCCTATCTCGTGCCCGCTATCAGCAGCGGCTTGAAGACGGTGCTGTCGACCGCCACCAAGACCCTGCAGGACCAATTGTTTCATCGCGATTTGCCGATGGTGATGCGCGCGCTGAATGCCAGGTCGGACGTGGCATTGTTAAAAGGGCGCCAAAACTATTTGTGCCTGCATAGATTGCAGACCAGCCATAACGCTTTATTCCAGGAGCCGACCGAACCCGGTGTTGTGGATAAGCTTATCGTCTGGTCCAAACGCACTGAGACCGGCGACCTGGAAGAGATCACGGCCCTCGACGACGATAGCGGCCTGCGTCCGCGCGTGACCTCAACAGTAGATAATTGTCTTGGCTCGGACTGCCCCGACTACGACAGTTGCTTTGTCGTCAAAGCCAGAAGGCGTGCCGCTGTTGCTGACATTGTCGTTGTCAATCATCACCTTTTGTTTGCTGACATGGTATTACGTGAAACCGGATTTGCGGAATTGCTGCCGACGGCTGAAGCAGTGGTGCTCGATGAAGCGCATAAAATTCCCGATATCGCGTCCAGTTTTTTCAGTCGATCAGTGTCGGCCTATCAACTCGCGAGTCTGGTGCGGGACGGACTGCAGGCTGCTCAATTGGAAGCGGCGGATATGCCGGACCTTGGCCGGTCGTTGCGGGAGCTCGATATTTCGGTGGTTGAGTTGCGGCGCGCAATTGATGGCTTCGGTTCGCGTCCTGGCTGGCCTATATTGCGAGAAAAGCCGGAAGTCAGCAGGCGTGTTTCCGGGCTTTCAGAATCCCTGGAGCAAGTGCGGGCGGCGATGGAACTGGCAGCCGAGCGCGGACCGGCACTGGAAAACTGCGCCAGACGCACACTGGAACTGGCCACGACCTGGTCCTTGTTTGAGGTCGAGGCCGAACGTGAGCATGTTCATTGGGTCGACATTTCACCGCGCAATTTTTCGTTCTACGACACACCGATCAGCGTCGCGCGGGAATTCGCACAACGTCGTGACGCCTCCGCTGCAGCCTGGGTCATGACTTCGGCGACCATCACGGTAGACAAGGAGTTCACGCATTTCTGTGCCTCGCTCGGCATCGAGGACGCGACTGAGGCGGTGTGGGACAGCCCGTTCGATTATGAAAATCACGCGCTCCTGTACATACCGGAGCTTGATCTTGAGCCGGGACATCCGGGGTACGACACGGCGCTTTGTAGCGCTTGCCTGCCCGTGCTGCAGGCAAGCAGGGGGCGGGCTTTTATTTTGTGTACGAGTTACCGGGCCATGCATGCGTTGGCTGGCCTGCTTCGTGACTACGGTGAATTCAATGTGCTCGTTCAGGGTGAGGCGCCGCGCAACGATCTGCTTCAACGTTTTTCCGCTGGTGTCAGCACCGTGCTGGTCGGTACCTCAAGCTTTTGGGAAGGGGTGGACGTCCGCGGGCAGCAATTGTCCGTCGTCGTTATCGACAAATTACCGTTCGCGGTCCCGGACGATCCGGTCACCAAGGCGCGAGCGGAGGCCATGCAGCAAGATGGCCGCAACCCGTTCATGGAAATGCAGGTGCCTCACGCGATTACCGCGTTGAAGCAGGGCGCGGGGCGTTTGATCAGGGATTATGCCGATCGTGGTGTGCTCGTGATCGGCGACAACCGTATGCTCACACGCCGTTACGGCAAGTCGTTTATTCGCTCCTTGCCGCCGATGCCGCTAACACGTGAGGTGGGCGAGGTCGTCAGGTTCCTTGACGGCGTCGGATAGTGGGAGCACCACGCCCAGAAGATCGGAATGACGACGAATCCGAGCACACCAATGAGTAGCGTCAGCCGCGCCTCCAGCCGAAAGTGATGTGAAAATCGATAGCCTCTGCGGCCCATCACCGTAAGGTTGGTCGGGTAGCCAATCGATGTGGCGACAGTCATCGACGCTGCCAGGATGACAGCGACTGCGAAGGGCAGAAAATTGAGCCCCAATCAGATCTGGAACGGGCGGTTTCGCGCAGTCAGCAAATACGGGCTGGCGTAGATGATGAAAAGCACACCGACAATGGCAATCGGATACATCATAGGCAGCGATGATGAACAGGACGCCAATGGTGACCACACCCTCGTTGGCAAACCCGGCAAGCGTTTCAGGAACCGACTGAACGCCGAGTTGCCAGGCATCGTCTTCACTCGAGCGCACCGGGGCACATAACGACAGGGAGACGCCTGTCCAAATGACGACATCAGCTTTCCGTTAGTAAAATGTTAGTGCAACCAGCACCACGGTGACGGCAAGGGAGAAAGTAACAAAGGGCACTATACGCTGGTTCATGCTGGGCTTGTAAGCACGCGTGGCAAGCGCGAGATCAGCCTTTGTGGTGGTCCCGGTTATGTCGACTGTCGGGATATACTCATCGAAAACGCAATCGGCGTCGGTCTCGCACTGACGGGGTGCCGCCGGCGACCATTTCAGTTCACCATTGGCTTCTTAGGTGTCACAGGAGATGTGGTTGATGAGCAAACAGCACGATTCCGTCATTGTCCGGAAGATCAGAATCATGCTTGAGATGCAGGATCAGATGAACAGCCGTGTCGACGCCGACTGGCGTCAGCGTGATCGCGAATGGTATCGGGCGATCTGGATCGAATGCGCTGAGTTGATGGAGCACTACGGCGGCTGGAAATGGTGGAAACACACTGATCCTGATATCGACCAGGTGGTGCTTGAGATCGTTGATATCTGGCATTTCGGGTTGAGCCTCAGGATGAATGCTGCGAACGACCTGGACGAAGTTGCGAACGCGATAGCGTCCGAATGGCAGGTTGATGCGGACGGTCACTCATTCCTCCTATACGCTGAACGCCTGGCGCAGGCAGCCCTCGAAGAACGAAACTTCGACGTCGTTTCGGTCGCGACTCTGCTGACGGTTTGTGGGCGCAAATTTGATGATCTGTTTCGCGCCTACGTCGCAAAAAATGTTCTCAACATGTTTCGCCAAAACCACGGTTACAAGAGCGGCGATTACATCAAAGTCTGGCAAGACCGCGAAGATAATGAAGTTCTGGCAGAGTTGATGGTCGACCTTGACAGCGATCGCCCGAGCTACCGTGACGACATCTACAGTGCGCTCGAGGCGCGTTACGCGGAAATTCGATCCTGAGCGGATAGCAATTATGAGTGATATTCCAGAACGGATGCGGGGCGTTGGCATACGTGAACCCGGCGGTCCCGACATGCTCGAAGCGGTTGATTATTCGACACCCGAACCCGGCCCCGATGATGTGCTGATTAAGGTTGCCGCGGCCGGCGTCAATCGCCCGGATTGCCTGCAGCGGGCTGGCTTATATCCATTGCCGATCGGTGCCAGCCCGTTGCCCGGACTTGAAATTGCGGGAATGGTCGTGGCTGCAGGCACGAACGTGGCGCGCTGGAAGGTAGGGGATCGCGTGGTTGCACTCACTCACGGCGGTGGTTACGCCGAATACTGTCGCGCTTATCACGAACACGTCCTGCCATGGCCCGAACAGCTCGACGCGGCAGCTGCGGCAACGCTGCCGGAAACGACTTTTACTGTGCACCATAATCTGCTCGAACGTGGGCAGCTCAAAAGCGGTGAAGCCGTGCTCATTCATGGCGGTAGCAGCGGCATTGGTACTACCGCTATACAGGTCGCCAAGGCCATTGGCGCTCGAGTGATCACGACGGCAGGGAGTGATGAAAAATGCGAATTCTGTCTCGGACTCGGCGCCGACGAGGCAATTAACTACCGCGAACGCGATTTCGTGGAAGCGGTAGAGGAGCTGACTGGCGGCACCGGTGTAAATGTTGTGCTCGACATGGTCGCCGGCGACTACGTTATGAAGAACATGCGGGCACTTGGCGAGGATGGACGCTACGTCATGATTGCGTTCCTGCACGGGCCGAAAGCCGAGGTTAATTTCGCAACTTTTCTGCCGCGCCGGCTGACGATGATAGGATCAACGCTGCGCCCCCAATCGGACGCGATGAAGGCGTTGATCGCGAGAGACGTAGAACGGGAAATCTGGCCGCTGATCGCCGAACACCGGGTCGTTTCGCATATCTACGCGCGTTTTCCGCTGGTTGAAGCGTATGCAGCACACGCCTTGATGGAATCGAGTACCCATATGGGGAAAATTGTGCTCGATGTCCTGCCAGGAATGTGAAACATGGCTACATGTGTCGTAACCGGAACCATGGTTAGTGGGTCCCGGGGGGCGATTGCGGCATAATGCCGCGCTCGCGCGGATCAAGTCCCGCGTAAAGAAGACCTGAAAGCCTGTAATCGATATTAATGCGTAAGGAGAGTGCGCGTGCGGTCCAGTTATTTGTTCACCAGTGAGTCTGTCTCGGAAGGTCATCCAGATAAGGTATGCGATCGCATATCGGATGCCATTGTCGACGCCTACCTCGCTGCGGATCCCCTGTCGCGCGTCGCCTGCGAAACCTTAACGACAACCAATCGCATCGTCATCGCCGGTGAAGTACGCGGGCCGGATTCGATCACCTCTGAGACCATCGAATCCCTCGCGCGGGATGCTGTTAAGGCGATCGGCTACGAACAGGACGGCTTCCACTGGAAAAATGCCGATGTTGCCTGCCATGTTCATCAGCAATCGGTGGACATCGCCCAGGGCGTGGACAGTGGCGAGGACAAGGATGAAGGCGCAGGTGATCAAGGCATCATGTTCGGTTACGCCTGCCGCGAAACGGAAGTCCTCATGCCCGCGCCCATCTACTATTCACATCGCATCCTGCAGGATCTCGCACGCGTGCGGCATGACGGCACCGAGAAAGGGCTGGGCCCGGACGCGAAGAGCCAGGTCACCCTGCGTTACGAGAACGGACAACCCGTGGGCGCGACGTCGGTGGTTGTCTCGACCCAACACGCTGAAAACCTGGGCCAGCAAGCCGTTCGCGAAATGGTGCGTCCTTACGTTGAGGCTGCACTGCCGGACGGTTGGATGTGCCCGGATGAGGAGTTTTATGTTAACCCGACAGGGCGCTTCGTCA
>CAXGUU010000213.1:0-5779 GCA_964012875.1 uncultured bacterium | reverse complement strand
ACATCGATGCGTCCCGCCATGGCCGCGAGCGGCTGCCGCCTGCGGATTATGCGCTACATCCATGATGTACTGGTGTGGCCGGCGCACGGCATGGAATCGGCCGTGCAACTGAACGCAAACCAGCCCCTGCTTTATTTGCTCGCTGGAAACGGGAACACGCCGCGCCAGCAGACGTACAACCTTGATCACGCCGGCCGCGTTACGCAGTTGGTGATTCCCACACAACGCCGGCACCGGCAAACAATCTATCGCGTCGGCGCCAGACCACCAGCGCCATTGCCCCGTCGCGGGATCCATGTCAAAAGTGAAATCTGCGCCCAGCAATTCGAGTTCTGCACCGACTTCAGATGCGCATTGTGGTATCGATGCGGGAACCGCATGATCGGAACACACGACTGGTACCCCGGGGCGCATTATTCCGGCCTTTTCGCGACCGATGGCCTCGCGCGTTTCGCCGAGCCAGTCTTCGTGATCAAGTCCGATTGCAGCGATAAGAGCAACGTCGGGATCAATGATGTTGACCGCATCGAGACGGCCGCCCAGGCCAACCTCCAGGATCAGGATATCGAGCTTCGCTTGCTGGAATAGTGCTAGCGCCGCAAGGGTGGAGAATTCGAAATAGGTCAAAGATACTGAATGTCGCTCGCGCTCGACTTGATCGAAACCGCGGCAAATCTCCATATCGTCGAGCGGCCGGCCATTAATACGCATGCGTTCGTTAAAGCGCAGCAGGTGCGGCGATGTGTACGTCCCGACGCGATAGCCTGCGTTGATGTAGATGCTTTCGAGCATCGCGACACTGGAACCTTTGCCGTTCGTACCGGCCACTGTAATCACGATAGGAGCCGGACGCCCGATATTCAGCCTGCCGGCAACCTCTCGACAGCGTTCGAGACTGAGATCAATCTGTTTACCGTGACGCGCTTCCAGCCACGCCAACCAGGCTGGCAACCCGGCTTCAGCGGACGGCGGCGGCAATGCGACAGGGGGATTTACCGCACGTTCGGAAGCGACCATCAGACTGCAGCCGCCCCTGCCGCATCCGAGTCACCGTCGTCGGCCTGTAGCGTGTCCGAGACCGGGGGCATCAGTGAAGGCTCGTGCCGCAAGATGGCAAACATTGATGCTATTCGTGCGCGCAACTCGCGGCGATCGATGATCATGTCGATAGCACCGTGTTCAAGGAGGAACTCGCTGCGCTGGAATCCGTCGGGTAAAACTTGCCGTACGGTTTGCTCGATCACCCGGGGCCCGGCGAACCCAATCAGTGCCCCGGGTTCAGCAATAATAACGTCGCCGAGCGTACCCAGGCTCGCAGAAACACCGCCGGTCGTCGGGTCGGTCAACACCACGATGTACGGCAGGCTCTGCTCTCGCATTTGAGCGATAGCTGAGCTTGTTTTTGCCATTTGCATCAGCGACACGAGCGCCTCCTGCATGCGGGCACCACCGCTAGCGCAGAAACACACAAACGGTAATCGGGCTTCGAGGCAACGCTGGACGGCGCGGTCGAAGCGTTCGCCTACAACCGAACCCATCGAACCACCGAGGAAGCGAAATTCGAATGCCGCTGCGACGAGCCGGATGCCATGCACGGCACCCTCGATCACGACCAGAGCATCGGACTCACCCGTAGCCTTCTGCGCGGCGTTGAGGCGGTCTTTATAGCGTTTACTGTCCTTGAATTTAAGAAAATCCACGGGCGCCAGTTCAGTTCCGATCTCGGATTGGTCGCCATCGTCGAGAAAATGTGCGAGTCGTTCGCGCGCGCCAATACGCATGTGAAAGCCGCACTTTATGCAAACACTTTCGTTTCGCTCCAGCTCCGCGCGATACAGCACAGCCTTACAAGACGGGCAACTCGTCCACAAACCTTCGGGTATCGAGCGCTTACCCGATGCCTCTGTTCGAATGCTCGTCGGTAAAAGTTTCTTGAACCAATTCACGTCAACGGGTTCCTGCGCGGTTACGTATGGTCATACTGGCCGGCGTCAATCGCTGCCCTCAGGCTGGCGACGAACGTTTCGATTCTACTTGCGGTATCAGCGACTTCGTTTCCTTGCTCAATGATTTCGACAATCGCGCTACCGACAATGATGGCGTCAGCTGTCGCCGCCGCAGCAGCAGCAGCCTGAGGCGTGCGGATGCCAAAGCCAACACCCACCGGAATACCGGAAATTTTTCGGGTCGAATCGATTCTTTCCGCCACATCATTGACCGACAGCGCCTTATCCCCTGTGACACCTTTTACACTGACAAAGTACACGAACCCCGAAGCATAACGGCAAATCGTTCCAATCCTCTCCTCGGAAGAATTTGGTGCGACAAGAAAAATCTGATCAAGGCCGGCAGATTTCAGCGAAGTATTGAACTCGTCAGCTTCATCCGGTGGTAAATCCACGACCAGGACGCCGTCAACGCCGACCTGCGCCGCGCGCTCTGAGAATGTCGCTGCCCCCATACGCTCATACGGATTCAGGTAGCCCATTAAGACGACTGGCGTTGCCGTATCATCTTCGCGGAAAGTTTCCACACAGCCAAGGACATCATCCAGGCTCGTCGCCAGTGCCAGCGCACGCTCACTCGCCCGTTGAATAACTTCGCCATCGGCCATCGGATCAGAAAACGGCACACCAAGTTCAATCAGGTCGGCTCCGCCCCGAACCAGGCTGTGCATCAATGCAGCGGTGCTTTCGATGTTGGGATCACCAGCGGTAATGAATGTAAAGAGACCCTTGCGTCTCACGTCTTGCAGTTCGGAAAAACGATCGGATATCCGGGACATGTTCAGGCGGCCAGGTTCTTTTCTCTACAGGCTGATGCGATCCAGCGCGGCGACAGTGGGGATGTCTTTGTCCCCCCGGCCAGACAGATTCATGACGATGGTTTTGCCCGGCCCCAGCTCACGCGCTAACTTTTCCGTGTAGGCGATCGCGTGGCTGGATTCTAGCGCGGGAATAATCCCTTCTGTTTGCGTTAGGGTATGAAATGCCTCAAGCGCCTGCGTATCGGTCACAGTTACGTAGTCTGCGCGACCGATATCTTTCAACCACGAGTGCTCGGGACCAACCCCGGGGTAATCCAGTCCGGCCGAAACCGAATGGGTCGCTTCAATCTGGCCGCATTCATCCTGCATCAGGTAGGTGCGGTTGCCGTGAAGCACGCCCGGGCTGCCAGCCGTTAGTGGCGCCGAGTGACGTCCTGTCTTGACCCCATCGCCGCCGGCCTCAACACCGATCATCTGCACGTTGTCATCGTTAATAAACGGATAGAACAGACCCATGGCGTTGGAACCTCCGCCTACACACGCGACCAGGGCGTCCGGCAATCTCCCAGTTTGCTCTATGCTCTGAGTCCGCGCCTCGCGTCCGATGATGGCCTGAAAATCCCGCACCATCGCCGGATAAGGATGCGGCCCCGCGACCGTTCCGATGATATAGAAAGTGTCATCCACATTGGTGACCCAATCGCGCAATGCCTCGTTCAAAGCATCTTTCAGCGTCTTGGCTCCCGAGCTGACCGCCCGCACTTCAGCGCCTAAGAGTTTCATGCGAAAAACATTGGCAGCCTGACGCTGAATATCTTCCTCTCCCATGTACACGCAGCAAGTCATACCAAGGCGGGCAGCGACAGTTGCAGTCGCTACGCCGTGCTGGCCAGCACCCGTTTCAGCGATGACCCTAGGCTTACCCATGCGAGCAGCCAACAGGGCCTGACCGATGGTGTTATTTACTTTGTGCGCTCCAGTGTGGTTTAAATCCTCGCGCTTCAGATAGATGTTCGCGCCGCCCACCGCTTCGGACCAGCGCTTTGCGAAATAAAGCGGTGAGGGGCGGCCGACGTAATTACGCAGGTCATCATCAAGCTCGGCTAGAAACGAATCATCGGCCATGTACTTGCGGTAAGCGTCTTCGAGCTCGGTCAAGGGGCCCATCAGGGTTTCTGCGACAAAGCGGCCGCCATAAATACCGAAGTGACCGCTCTCATCGGGCAGGGCTGTTTCGCGGCCAAGTCGCGGCACCACGGCTTCGTCAGGCTGCAGTTTCAAAATCTCGTACCTTTTCGATAAATGCCTTCATCTTTGCTGGGTCTTTCTTCCCTTTTTCCACTTCGATACCCCCGCTGACATCAACGGCATATGGCCGAATCCGTTGCAGGGCATCGCTTACGTTACTTGCGGTCAAACCACCGGCAAGAATCAATGGCTTCGCGCGGGTTTCGCCGATCAAGCTCCAGTCGAACACCTCGCCAGTCCCACCGTAAACCTTCTCGTTATAGGTATCGAGCAGTAGCGCGCCCGCGGCTTCGAATTTTACTGCGGCGTCAGCGATGTCTGTTTGCTCCCTGACCGCTATCGCCTTGATCCATGGCCGTTGAAATTGGGCACAGAAGGCCGGCGACTCATCGCCATGGAACTGAATAGTATCGATCCCGGCTATCGCTGTCGCGGCTTCGATGTCAGCAGCGGTCGCGTTGACAAATAATCCGACGGCAGACACGAATGGCGGCAACGCGCTGATGATTTCTGCGGCGGCGGCAGGCGTCACGAACCTGGGGCTCGGCCGGTAGAAAACGAAGCCGAGCGCATCGACACCAAGTGCGGTTGCGCACTGCGCATCTTCAAGGTTTGTAATCCCGCAATATTTGACGCGCACTACCGACACGATTGTTGCGACCGCTTGTTATAAACTGAGGTCTGGAATTATCCCATCTACAGGCTGCCTTCGATAGCCGAGAGCTGTAACCAACCATCTGGCAACAGCTTGTCAGGCGCTGTCCGGAACTAGCCGCGTTCATCCGGGAACCCGGCGCCGGAGAAAAACGGCAGGTGCGCTTGCAACGGCTGCGCAGCGGGTAAGTCGAATTTTTCCTCGTAGCTTACGTCGACAAGATACAGTCCGTCCGGTGCCGCCGTAATTCCGCCAGACGAGCGGTCGCGGCTTACCAGCACCTCCCTAGCCCATACGGGAGGCCGTTCGCCGCGGCCTATTTTCAGCAACACACCGACCAAGTTACGCACCATGTGTTGCAGAAACGCATTGGCGGTAACTGAGAGAACGATTTGCCCGGCGCGGGACTCAATGGACAGATCGCTGATCGTGCGAACCGGAGAGCGCGCCTGGCAACCACTTGCGCGAAACGCAGAAAAGTCGTGTTCGCCCACAAGATACTGGCACGCCTCGCTCATGAGTTCGACATTGAGTGGTTGATGTTCCCATGCTGTTTTGCCGTGCCATAAGCCAGGTCGTGATTGGCGGCAGCAGATGAGGTATTGGTAGGCCCGCGCGCGGGCACTGAACCGCGCATGGAAATCGTCGCTGACCTGCTTCGCCCAAATCACACTGGCGTCGGCGGGCAAGTTTGAATTCGCTCCCAGCACCCAGCCTCGTGGCCAGCGTTCGGCCGACGTGTCGAAGTGGGCAACCTGGTAGGTCGCGTGTACGCCAGCATCCGTTTGTCCCGCGCAAATCAGTTCGACAGGTGCATTCGCGACGCAAGAGAGCGCATATTCGACTGCCTGCTGAACCGTGCGCTCGCCACGTTGGGTCTGCCAGCCGCTGAACTGGCGGCCATCGTATTCAACGCCGACGGCAATACGCGTCACGTCGAGACCCCGTATTTGGGCAGTTTATCGGACCCGGCTCGGCGACGAATTCTGCGCAGCTCTGCGCGTGTTCGACAGCGTCTCACTCACAGCTGAGAAAGCAGGCTCTGCGCCTCGACCTTCTGGTCGTCGCTACCCTCTGCGGCAACCTCGTTCAGAATCGAGCGGGCGCCA
>CAXGUU010000212.1:0-5849 GCA_964012875.1 uncultured bacterium | reverse complement strand
TCCGTGTATGGCTGCAAGCAAACGTTGTCCGAATGCAACATCCGCGCTCCCGATACTGATTGCCGCAGGCCTGTCACGGAGGACCTCGGCGGCGAAATTCGGGCCGGAAACCTGCGCAAACGGGAGTGCTGCGCCGCATTCTTCGGCAACAACTTCGTGCGCCACTGCCAGCGTTTCGAGCTCGAAGCCCTTACTCGCGCAGGCTATGCCACGGAAATTGACGGCGCTGCCCTTCAAAGTGTGCAGTGCTGACCGTAATACCTGAAACGGCACTACGAACATGACGCAGTCCACATCCAGTTCCGGGCCGAGTTCACTGACTGGCATCAGCGCGGCAGGCAGTGCCACGTCCGGGCAGATTCGAGGATGGCGACGTTCCTTGCCCAGAGTTTGAGCGAGTTCACTGTCAGCGTCCCAAAGCCAGGTCTGCGTCCCAGCACGCGCAAATACCGTCGCCAGCGCGGTACCCCACGCGCCCGCACCGATGACCAGAACGCGACTTGTCATTGTCTCAGAGGACCGTTGGCCCGGATGAAATCTTACTGAGTCTGCACGCCAGCCTGGCGCCTCTGCATTTCCTGAGCGTACAGTATTTCAAAGTTTACCGGCGCCAACAGTAATTGCGGAAAACCGCCTTTGACGACGAGATCGCAAATCGCCTCGCGGGCAAAGGGAAACAAGGTGTTAGGACAGGCGGTCGCCAGGATTGCCGGCAGATGTTCCTCGGGGAAGCCTGCGATGGTGAAAATCCCCGCTTGCTGCACTTCCACCAGGTATACAGGCTCATCATCCTGGGACACTTTGACGGTGACTGAAAGCACGACCTCGTGATTGTTGTTATCGAGCGCCTTAGTGTTATTGGAAAAATGGACAGCTGCCGACGGGTTGAGTTCCCGGGTGAATGCTTCCGGTGAATTGGGCACCTCGAAAGAAACGTCTTTCAGATAAATCTTCTGGATCGCCAACTGCCCGTTAACAGTACCCGCGGCTTCGGTTGCTTGCTCGGCCATAATCGTATGCTCTCCTGGCGGCTAACGTGTAGCGGCATTTGAATATTGAGACGCGGGGTTGTGAGCGTCGGCTAAGCCCTAGCTGGTCAGCGGAAGATTTTCCTGGCGCCAGCTCGAAATTCCGCCCTTGATCGATTTGGCGCCGTCAAAACCCGCCGTGCGTAAGGTACGAACCGCAGCGCCGCTGGAAGTGCCGGTGCCGCAGCAAACGAGTATTGGCTGACTTTCATGCTTGCGCAGCTTTTTCAGACCATCATCAAGTTCCGATTGCGGAATGTTGATTGCTTCAATGATATGCCCTTGCTCAAATTCGGCGATCGGTCGTATATCGACAACCACGGCGTTATCGCGGTTGATCAGGGTCACGGCTTCCTGCACGCTGACCCCACCTGCCGCGCTCATCAAGTTGGCAATTAGCAAGCCGAGCGCAGCACTGAAAGCCGTTACCAGTATCCAATGGTTGATAATGAATTCGGATAATTGTTCCATCGATTGTCCGTTCGTCGTCGCGCTGTCAGGGCCGGGAAGGCTGGCCCAGCCGGCTTACGGGGCCGGTATGATACACTCAAAGCCAGCCGCACCTACGTCGCGAGAACGTTAGTTTCCGGTTCAGTGACAACGCTGTATCGCCCACCTTATTACACGTCCTGTTCGAGCAATGACCGACTCCAATCACCCTGTCATGCTGATCGTACTCGATGGCTGGGGCCACAGCGACGAGACTGAATGGAACGCGGTTCATGCTGCCCATACACCAAATTGGGATCACATTTGGACAGAATGCCCGCATAGCCTGATTCACTGCTCCGGAACCAATGTCGGGCTGCCGGATCAACAAATGGGGAACTCTGAAGTTGGCCACATGCATATCGGCGCTGGCCGATTGATCGCCCAGGACCTGTCGCGCATAAGCAAGGCGATAGGTGACGGCACGTTCGCAGAGAACCCGGCGCTTGAGCAGGCGCTAGCGACCGCCAGGAAGAACAAAGGCACGGTTCATATATTCGGCCTCCTTTCCCCGGGGGGTGTACACAGCCACGAAGATCACATTGCAGCGCTGACCGAACTCGCAATCACTGCGGGTGCTAAAGACGCATGTATCCACGCCTTCCTCGATGGCCGCGATACACCGCCATCAAGTGCCCGGGCTTCGATCGAGCGCTTTGAAAAACTCTGTGATGACCACGACCAGGCTCGAATCGCGTCGGTGATTGGACGCTATTACGCGATGGACCGGAACCAGAATTGGGATCGGATAGCACTCGCTTTCAATCTTCTGGTGCGGGCGGACGCCGAACACGTCGAAGCCAGTGCGCTGGCGGCATTGGACGCTGCCTACGCTCGCGATGAAACCGATGAGTTCGTCAAACCGACGGTCATCCTCGACCGCGACGGCAAGCGCCATGAGATCGCCAACGGCGATGTCGTCATTTTCGCGAACTTCCGTGCCGACCGGGCGCGACAGATCACCACGGCCCTGACCGCGTCCGAGTTCGAAGGCTTTGCACGCGGAACCCTGCCGAAACTCGGAACCTACGTCACCATGACCGACTATGGTGCTCAATTTGCGGTGCCGGTTGCGTTTCCGGCAATCGAACTGCCATCGACTTTTGGCGCCGTAATTGCGCGGGAGGGGCTCCACCAGCTGCGTATCGCTGAAACAGAAAAATACGCCCACGTCACATTTTTCTTCAACGGCGGAGAGGAACAGGCGTTTGAAAGAGAAGAACGTATTCTTGTGCCCTCGCCAGACGTCGCTACCTACGATTTGAAACCGGAGATGAGCGCACCGGAAGTCACAGCGCGCCTGTGCGAAGCGATCAGAGAGGAACGCTACAACGCTATCATCTGCAATTTCGCCAACGCCGATATGGTCGGCCATACCGGTAATTTTGATGCCACGGTTAGGTGTATCGAAACATTGGACAGTTGCCTCGGACAGGTGCTGGCAACAGCGGCTCAACATAAACTCGATACGCTGATTACGGCCGACCACGGCAACGCCGAAAAAATGCGGGATTCATCAAGCAGGAATTCCGACCACACGCCTCACACAGCCCACACCAGTAACCTAGTGCCACTGGTGTACGCCGGACGCCCGGCGCGCATGCTAGAGGGCGGATCGCTGGTCGATCTAGCGCCAACTCTGTTACACCTGATGGGCCTTGAGATCCCGCAAGAAATGACCGGACGCAACCTGATTGAGATCGATGACGCCGCGCGCGATGCGGCCGCCTAAACCGCAGTCCGCGACCATCCGTTTACGTAGCCTCGTTATTGCCCTTGCCATCGGTTCTGGCGTGGCCGTTGGGCACAAGACTCTCGCTGCCAAGGACACTGAGTCGGTCTCCATGCTCCGCGAAAAGATTTCGACCCTGGCCGCTGAAATTGGTGCAGCAGAAGAGAACCTGGCGAAAGCACGGGAAGATTCGTTTGCGCTGAATGCCCGACTCGAACCCTTCAGGGCAAAACAAAGGGCGATTGACGACGAACTCAGCGGGAAACAGGCGCAAGTCCGCGGTCTTGATGCCGCGTTGGACGCACTGCAATCCGAGCTGAGGCCCCTCCTTGATGCAGTAGGCGATGCAGCTATCCAACAATTTTTACTGGCAAACCAACCGCTGCTCAAAATCGTTCTCAATCAACCTGACACCACGTCGCTGAAGCGCCAACTCGCCTACTACCGTTATCTGACGCGTGAACACGACACGCAACTGTCTGAGCTGCAGCAAAAGCTCAATGCATCCGAGGAAATCCGTGCCGCCCTCAAGCTTGAACAGCAGGAACTGTTGCGCCTAAGGAAAGAGAATGAAACTTCGCTCGCTGAGCTCGAATCAACGCGTGAAGCCCTTAAAGCGTTAATCACAACGATCACGGATCGCATAGCTGAAAAAGGCGAGCGACTCGAGATTCTTAAAGATGATGAGCGACGGCTGCGCAACCTGGTCAACGATCTAGACCGAACGGCGCCATCCCCGAAAATTGCAGACTTTCGTGATCTGAAAGGTAGGCTCGCGTGGCCGGTGTCGGGAAAAGTCGGTAAAGCGCCAGGGAGCGCACTCAGGGACGGAGGCGCAACGTGGTCGGGCGTTTTGATTGGCAGCCGGCCCGGCACCGCAGTGCGTGTGATCGCAAGCGGTCAGGTTGTTTTCTCCAACTGGTTTCGCAATCTCGGAAAACTTGTGATCGTTGACCACGGCAGCGGTTTCCTCACCCTGTACGGCAACAACGATGAAGTTTTCAGGCAGGCGGGCGATACAGTAGAAAGCGGTGATACCATTGCGACGGTCGGGCCCGGCAACGGGGATATGCCTGCCGGACTGTATTTTGAGATCCGTGAAAGCGGCCGCCCCCTGGACCCGCGCCAGTGGTTCGCGAGCCGATGAACCCTACCATCTGTCAGGATTTATTTTTAGTGACTCTGCGCATCCGTTCCATGCCAACACTCATTGTGGCGCTTTGCGTTTCAACCTCTGCCGCTTTCGCGCAACAGGATGGCGAGCAAGCTTCGCAAACAGAGACGCCGGAATCGGCGGCGGAAACATCGCTGGAGCACAGAGAAAACTCGGCCTCAGATCACGAGCCGATTCCCGTCGGCGACATCCGTACCTTTGTCGAGGTGTTCCACAAAATCAAAAAAGACTATGTCGAAACAGTCGACGACGAAGCCCTGATGGAAAGCGCCATGCGCGGCATGCTCGCCGGTCTCGATCCTCATTCCGCCTATCTCGATGAGGATCATTACCAGGACCTTCAGGAAGGAACATCGGGAGAGTTCGGAGGCCTCGGAATCGAGGTCGGCATGGAGGATGGTTTCGTTAAGGTCATCGCACCGATCGATGACACCCCTGCACAAAAAGCTGGCGTTCAAGCTGGCGATGTCATTGTGCGACTCGATGAAACACCGGTAAAAGGTATATCCCTGAGTGACGCCGTTAAGAAAATGCGCGGTAAACCGGGCACGAGTATCGAACTGACCGTCGTTCGGGACGGTGTTGAAAAGCCCCTGGTGATCACGATTGTTCGGGATTTGATCAAGGTTCGAAGCGTTCGCAGCAACATGCTCGAACCCGGCTACGGTTATCTCAGAGTTTCTCAGTTTCAGGGGCCGACCGGAGAGGAACTGCGGAAACAATTACGTGAATTGAAACAAACCGAAGAAATTCGAGGTTTGATCCTGGATTTGAGGAATAACCCCGGCGGCGTGCTCGGCGCCGCCGTCTCGGTATCTGACGCCTTCCTCGAGTCCGGTAAAATTGTCTACACAGAAGGGCGAATCAAGGATTCTCAACTCGACTTTACGGCGAAACCGCCGGATTTGCTTGGCGGAAGACCACTCATCGTACTGATCAATGAAGGCTCGGCGTCAGCATCTGAAATCGTTGCCGGCGCGCTCCAGGATCACGGTCGCGCCCTGATCATGGGACGACAGAGTTTCGGCAAGGGCTCGGTACAAACCATACTGCCCATGAACAACAAATCGGCACTTAAACTCACGACTGCACGCTATTTCACACCGTCCGGGCGCTCGATTCAGGCGGAAGGCATAACGCCCGACATTGTAATCGACAAGTTGAAGGTATCTGCGCGTCAGACGCAGGGGCGTGCAGTCAAAGAGGCAAACCTGTCGGGCCACCTCAAAAACCCTGAAAACGGTGACGATGCCGCGGGCAAGAACGAAACGAATGAGGAAGATGAAACACCCTTGGCCGAGCATGATTATGAGCTCTTTGAAGCACTGAACATGCTGAAGGGCATGCATCTTCTGCACGCACGCTCAAGCGAAAGTCCCTAGCGGGCTACGATTGAGAGCCCGGGCTCCCCGCACGACTTTGTGAA
>CAXGUU010000211.1:0-5884 GCA_964012875.1 uncultured bacterium | reverse complement strand
GCGGCCAACGTATGATTCCCGGCAACGGTGTCCACGGCATCACCGTGCCGGGGGCTGTGCGCGGGTGGGCCGCGCTGCATGAACGATTCGGCCGCCTCGACCTGGGTTCGATTTTTGCGCCGGTGATCGAACACGCCGAGAGCGGTGTCGAAGTTGGTCCCGCGACCGCGGAGTGGTGGTATCACTGCGCAGCGACGGTCACTGAAGATGCGACGCTCGGCGCGCTGGCAGACGGTTTCCGCCGGACCTACCTGGTGGACGGTGCGGCGCCGCAAACAGGTACGCAATTCAGAAACCCGGCCCTCGGCAATTCGTATGCGCGACTGGCTGACGCCGGTCTCGATGATTTTTATACCGGCGATATGGCCGCAGACTTGCTGCGCTATCTGGCGGACAGTGGCTGCGCGCTGGGCGCCGACGACCTGTCGCAGTGCGAAGCAGAGTGGGTCGAACCAATTTCGACCATTTACCGCGGTTATGAGGTGTTCGAGTTACCGCCAAACGGGCAGGGGCTGGCGGTACTGCAAATGCTGAACCTGCTTGAGGGCTATGACCTTGGCCAACTGGGACCTGAAAGTCCCGACTATTGGCACTTGTTTATCGAGGCCAAAAAACTGGCCTTTGAAGACCGCGCAAGCTATTACGCTGACCCGGAATTTGCGGACGTTCCGATTGCCACTATGTTGGACAAGGCTTATGCCGGCAAGCGGCGGCAGCAGATCGGTGAGCGGGCGATGGAAGCCCCGCGGCCGGGCGACCCGGCATTATCGAGAGGCGACACAACATATCTGACCGTGGCAGATGAGTCCGGCCTCATGATTTCGCTCATTCAAAGTATCTATAACGGCTTTGGCTCGGCACTGGTACCACCGGATCTCGGTTTTGCCTTGCAGTGCCGCGGCGCTGGCTTTTCACTCGATCCCGATCACCCGAACGCGTACGCACCGGGCAAACGCCCGTTCCACACTATTATTCCCGCGTTCGTGATGCGGCATGGCGAACCCGTCATGAGCTTCGGTGTGATGGGGGCCGACATGCAGCCGCAGGGGCAGGTTCAGGTATTGATCAACATGATCGATTTCGGCATGGACATCCAGGCCGCGGGGGATGCCGGGCGCGTCCGGCACGATGGCCTTAATCATCCCAATCTCAGCGCAGACGCCGATGCGGGCATCGTGTGGCATGAAGCAGGATGTGATGCCGGTCTGATTGAGACTTTGCGGGTCCGGGGTCACGATGTTCGACCGGCCACCCATCCGGTGCAGCATTTCATGGGCGGTTACCAGTGTATCCGGCGCGACATTAGCGGCTGGCTTGGTGCGAGCGAACGTCGTTTCGACGGCTGTGCGGCCGGAATCTGAAGGGACAACATTCAATCATGACTGCAGCTGCACCGCGGATCGGTTTTGTCAGCCTCGGCTGCCCCAAGGCACTGGTGGATTCGGAACGCATACTCACCCAACTGAGAACAGAGGGGTATGAAATTTCGCCCACTTATGACGGCGCGGCGCTGGTCGTGGTCAACACCTGCGGGTTTATAGACAGTGCCAAGGCCGAGTCGCTGGAAGTGATCGGTGAAGCGCTGGAGGAAAATGGCCGGGTCATTGTGACCGGCTGCCTCGGCGCGGATGCGACGGCGATTACCGATGTACACCCCGCTGTGCTTGGAGTCTCGGGACCGGCGCAGTACGAAGCGGTACTCGAGGCGATCCACACTCATGCGCCCTACAAAGCGCCCCACGACCCCCATCTTGATCTGGTGCCGCCGCAAGGCATCAAGCTGACACCGCGACATTACGCCTATCTGAAAATTTCAGAAGGCTGCAACCACAAGTGCTCTTTCTGCATCATCCCGAGCATGAGGGGGCGGCTGGTCAGTCGCTCGATTGACAACGTGATGAACGAAGCAGAGCGGCTGGTTGCTGCCGGTGTCAAAGAACTGCTGGTCGTGTCACAGGACACCAGCGCATACGGTTCTGACCTCAAATACGGTACGTCTTTCTGGCAGGGGCGGCCGCTGAAATCAAGTTTCGCTGGCCTTTGTCACGCGCTCTCGACACTCGATGTGTGGACGCGCCTGCATTACGTGTATCCCTATCCGCATGTCGATGACGTCTTGCCCATGATGAGCGAAGATCGATTGCTGCCCTACCTCGACATCCCGTTCCAGCATGCGAGTCCGCAGGTGCTGAAAGCGATGCGGCGGCCGGCGGCCAGTGAAAAAATACTGGCACGCGTGTCCAGATGGCGAGCGCTGCAGCCGACGTTGACCATTCGCAGCACGTTTATCGTCGGTTTTCCGGGCGAGACAGACCAGGATTTTGAAATGCTGCTCGATTTCCTGCATCAGGCCGAACTCGACCGGGTCGGATGTTTCGAGTACTCAGCTGTCGATGGCGCGGCCGCAAACAGCATCGATGGGCTTGTTCCGGATGACGTCAAGCACGAACGCTGGGAAGCTTTGATGGCGCTGCAGGCCGAGGTTTCGGCGCGGCGGCTGGCAGCCAAGGTGGGTGCGGAAATGACCGTCCTGGTGGATGCAGTCGATGACGGGTTGGCAGCGGCCCGCAGCAGTGCGGACGCCCCCGAGATCGACGGTCTCGTGCACATACAGCATGCCGAGGGCATCGGCGTGGGCGATTGGGTGCGCGTGAAAATTGTGGGCTCTGATGAGTACGATTTGTTCGCGGAGGCGGTGCAATGAAATTGGCGTTCATCGGGCTCGGTGTCATGGGATATCCCATGGCGGGACACCTGGCGCAAGCCGGACACGAGGTGACGGTCTACAATCGGACGGCGTCGAAGGCTGAACAATGGCTGTCGGAACACCGAGGCCACGTCGCTGATTCGCCAGCGGCAGCGGCCATAAATGCGGACTGCGTCATGGCCTGTGTAGGTAGGGATGACGATGTTCGCGAGATTACACTGGGGCCGCACGGCGCATTTGAAAACATGGCTCGTGGTTCGGTGTTTGTCGATCACACGACGACCTCCGCTGTACTTGCACGCGAGTTATTTGAGGCAGCGCAAGCGCACGGGATCGACTTCATCGATGCGCCGGTCTCAGGCGGGCAGGCCGGTGCAGAAAACGGGCAGTTGACGGTCATGGCGGGCGGTGAGGCGGAGGCCTTCGAGAAAAGTAATGGCGCGGTTTCCGCCTATGCCCGTGCATACCGGCTACTGGGCAGCAGTGGCGCGGGACAATTGACCAAAATGGTCAACCAAATTTGTGTTGCCAATGTGATTCAGGGCCTTGCCGAGGCACTCAATTTTGGCCAGGCGGCCGGGCTCGACATGGCAGCGGTGCTCGAAGTCATCAGTCAGGGTGCCGCGCAATCGTGGCAAATGGAAAACCGTGGCACGAGCATGTGCGCCGGCGAGTATGATTTTGGCTTCGCCGTCGACTGGATGCGTAAAGATCTCGGCATTGTCGCCGATGAGGCCGCCAGGCTCGAAGCGCCGGTCCCGGTAACCGAGTTGATCGATCGCTTTTACGCCGAAGTGCAGGACATGGGCGGCAATCGTTGGGATACATCCAGTCTAATCGAGCGACTGCGACGGTAGCCCAGCTCGGCACTGCGATGCAAACCCACTGCGCAAGTCATGGGCGGCGTTGCGGGGGCATCCACGGTCATTATTTGCTGTTGAAATGGTCTCAAAAACAATCGCGGTAACGTTGGCGCCTGGAATGCGCCGGTACGAGGGGCGACGCGTGGCGAACAATGGTTCTATATCCGGAAACCACGACGTTCCAGCTGCGCTTCTGCGGCCCCACCCGGAGGGCCGACGTCTTTTTTCGCACATTTCTGCGTTGCTCGCCACTCATTTAGTCAGGCCAAATGAGGACCGCAGCACAGTGTGTCACGCGGGCAGCGGGTCGCTCAGCCTCTTTGCCGGGGTGCTGCTCAGTTGACTTGTCGGGACTTGCCTTCCCAATACGGCGCCCGCAACTCCCGGCGCAGGATCTTGCCGGAAGGGTTGCGCGGTAACGCTTCAATGAAATCGATCGATTTAGGGACCTTGAACCCGGCGATCCGGGTGCGGGCAAAGGCGATGACGTCCTCGGCGGACAAGGTCTTATCCGGCGTGACCACAACGACAGCCTTGACGGCTTCGCCCCAGGTTTCGTCGGGAACGCCGATCACTGCGACATCGGCAATATCATCGTGGCCGAACAGGGCATTTTCGACTTCGGCCGGGTAGACGTTTTCGCCGCCGCTGACAATCATGTCTTTCACGCGGTCGTGGATGTACAGGTAACCTTCTTCGTCAAAGTAACCGGCGTCGCCGGTATAAAACCATTCATCGACAATCGCCTCAGCGGTCGCGTCCGGCCGATTCCAGTACCCCTTCATGATGACGCCATGGCGGATAACGATTTCACCGACTTGACCCGGCGCAACGACCCTGCCGTCGCCATCGCGGATCTCGACGTCGATGCCGGGGTAGGGGCGTCCGCAGGAGCGTAGCCGGTCTGGTGTGTGTGCCTCCGGCGGTAGGCAGGTACCCGCGCCTGAGGTTTCGGTGAGTCCGTAAAGTCCGTAGAAATCGCAACCGAAAATCTCCCCTGCGAGTTTCAGGAGATCCTCGGCAATCGGCGACGCCCCGTAGAAAAGTTTTTCCAGCGAGGCGAAGTCCGTGTTCTTGGTCTCGGGGTGTTGCGTTAATACGAGAATAACGGCCGGTACAAAAAGTGCGTAATTGATTTTATAGCGCGGGATGTATTCAAGAATGGCGTTCGGGTCGACTTCTTTCATAACGACATTGGACGCACCCTGGGCCAATGAGAAGATACCCATGTTGGCTCCCGCAATGTGGAAGACCGGCATACAGGTTAGCGCCATCTTGCCGGCCTCGAATACGCCCCAGCGCGCCTGCTGCGCGACCTCAAACAGAGCGGTGAAGTTTGCGTTGGTCAGTTGTACGCCTTTCGGATGCCCTGTTGTACCGCTTGTATAAAGTTGGATGACGTCGTCATCCGCGGTTGATTCAATTTCGGGATCAGTATCATCAGCGGCATCGCGCCATTGTGGAAACGCTGGCCAGTCGAGGTGGGCATCGTCCATGGCAAGTACGGCTTTGAGCGTTGGGCAGGATTCCCGCAACTTTTCTGCCATCGCGTAGTACTCGGCGCCGACAAACAGGAGTTCGCAGCGAGCGTCATTCAAAATGAACTCGACTTCAGGTTGCGCGAGGCGCCAGTTAACGCCGACCACGACGTTATTTGCCTTGCACGCTCCGAACAGCAGTTCAAAGTAGAAATCGGAGTTTTTTGCGAGGAAGCCAATGCGGGCCTGGCGTCCGAGCCCGTGAGCGCGCAGTGCATTGGCGATTCGGTTCGTGTTCCGGTCGAATTCCGCGTAGCTCGTCTCGCGACCGTCGAATATTTGCGCCGTCGTGTCGGGCCGTTCCTGACGATGAATGCGCGGAATTTCAGCAAGGCTGGTGAGGTTTTCGAGATTGAACACGGGGCTCTCCGTGGGACTTTGAGTTAAGGTGCGCGTCGATCGCCGCAGTTTAACGTGTTTGTTGCGAAACTGAACCGCGATGGTTCGGGCATGAACCCCTTGAGGAAACACTCAATAATGAATCGTAAGAAAGTCTCACTAGCGGCGCTCAGGTCGCCGTCGGATTCACTGCACAAGGTTTAGGGGAAGTAATTTGCGCGAACACGGGTTGGCTCCATCGGGGCTCTCTTTCTGGCAAGGTCGACGAACTGCTGGGGGCATTTTGCTGGTCTTATGTCTATTGCTTGGAGCCTGCAGTGTCAGTGACAACGATGGCGCTGCCCTCGGTCATGCATGGCTGAAAGAGCCTGTCGGATTCGAAGAGAAAACGGTGATACTGCCGCCGTTTCTCGTTTATCGGGTAGCCGAACCGGCCC
>CAXGUU010000210.1:0-5907 GCA_964012875.1 uncultured bacterium | reverse complement strand
ACTAAGCTAGGCGACCTTGGCTAGGAAGCTGCTCAAATCGCCGTTGAAAGCCTGCGGGTCTTCGAGCTGCAGAAAGTGGCCGATTTCTTTGTACACCTTGATTTCGGCATTGGGAATGTTGTCGGCCAGCGCCTGATTAAGTTCAAGCGGCGTCGCGCCGTCTTCATCGCCAGCGAGTATCAGTGTTGGTTGGGTGATGTCTTTCAGGCGATCGCTGATGTTCCAGTTAAATACGCCTTCAGGATCAGCCATGCTGGCCCAGAATACGCCTTCGGTGAAATTACCGTCGGTATTGAAGCAGGCGTCCATGAAATCGAGGATTTCCGGTCGCGCCGCTTTGGACTTGGCCGATACCGCTGAATCCAGCAATCCGCTGAATACGGCCCGCCAGTCCTGCTGCATGGCCTCTGCCACCTCCGGTGGCGTGCCTGCGCCTATATTGGTGCCGCTGCTCAGGATCAGATTGGCGATGACGCGATTCGGTGCGTCAAGCGAGGTTTGCATCGCCACCATGCCGCCAATTGAGTTCCCGATCAAGACGGCTTTATCAACGCCGCACTGGTCGAGAATGGCCACCACGTCGGCGGCCATTTCGCCCATCCCATAACCCTCGGCTGGCTTGTCTGAGTGGCCGTGCCCGCGATGGTCGACGGTAATGCAGCGGTGGTTGCGGGAAAACACCTGTAGCTGATTGGCCCAGATGAAATGATTGGTGCTCCAGGGATGCAGGAACACGAGCGTCGGGTCGCCGCTCCCGAGTTCTTCGTAGTAGACGTTAACACCGTCTCTGGTTACATGAGGCATGGGCTCTCTCCTTTGTTTGTGCGTGGCTGTGTTATCGGACTTATAGTTTTCCGACCACCTCGTCACCGAGGCGATGGATGTAGTCAATGATGCCTTGTTCGGTCGCCGTATGCGAAAACAAAACATCGTCCGAATCTGTGGGAAACAGGACGATCAGGCGGTCGACACCGAGGTCGGCATAATGCCTGGCCTTGTCCAGGTCGATGTTACCCCATGGCGAAACGCTGATTTCGATCTTGCCGAGGCCTGCACCCCGTTCATGTTGGGTTTCGGCCTGGCGCAGACCATCGAGGCATTCCTGTGTCTGCTCGGGGTTCAATCCAAAGCCGTACCATCCCGAAGCGTGCGTCACCGTCCGCGCAAAGGCGCCCGGCACGTGACCGCCAAAAACTACCGGTGGCCCGTTTTTCCGGGTTGGGGTTGGCAGGGCCCGGACGCCGCTGAAGTTTACGAACTGACCGTCGTAGTTCGGGTTGTCGTCGCGCCAGATCTCCTGCATCGCTTCGATGTATTCGAGCGTACGCTCAGCCTTGTTCTGGAACGGTATGCCGAGCGCGTCAAATTCGGCCTTGAGATAGCCAATACCGACCCCGAATAAAAGCCGTCCGTTACAGAGTAAATCCAGGCTCGCCATCTCCTTGGCGAGTACCAGCGGATTACGCTGCGGCATGATGATGATGCCGGTGCCGAAGTTGATTGTCTTTGTCTGCCCTGCGAGCCAGGCGAAGCAGATATTCGGGTCAATCATAACCGTGTCGGCGGGAACGGGGGAGGGCGCTACCTGAGGTTCGGGCAGAACGATATGCTCGCCGGCCCAGACCGAATCGAAGCCGGCTGATTCTGCGGCCTGAGCTGCCCGGATGCAGGCATCAGGGGTGCCCAGCGGCCCCATGTTGATGCCAAAAAGTCCTATCTCCATGTTTCTCTCCTGTGCTCAACTGGCTCTTGACCGGGGATCTCGGATTCGTCCTCGACGCGCCGGACCAGGTCTTTAAACCCCTGTGACAGCAACATCGCATCGACGTTGATATTGAGATAGCGCCTCAATTCGCGTCGCCCGCGTATGGCATCTTCAATCACCCTGATCTGACCTGAATCCATCAGGTCCATGCGGTACTGAAAATAATTGTTGTCCATTCGAATGAATAGGTCGGCGAGTGAGTTTTTCAGTTCATAGATATCTTCCGGCGACAGTGACTCGACGGCTTGTTCGACCGACATCGTTTTCTGCGCCTCGTAATATTTCGGCAGTACCCGATAGGTCGCTATCGAACAAGCGCGATTATACGAAAGCGGGCCTGGTTTCGGTGACCTGATTAACTGGTGAGATCAAACCACCGCCCGGTGGTCATTGCCTCAAGTTTCGAAACCGCCAGGCCGACGACTGCATTTGGCGAGCCTGCCGCTGCCCAGACGCGGTCAAATCTCTGCAGCGACCGGTCCAGCAGGGTGGTCAGTTTCTGCGCATGGCCGACCGGCGGCACGCCGCCAATCGGAAAGCCGAGTTCACGCTTGATGGTTTTCGGGTCGGCCAGTGCGAGCGTCAGGCCTGTATCGGCATCGAGCTTGGCGATGTCGGCTTGTTCATCGCCGGCAACAATGGCCAGTACCCAGACGCCTGAGTTCACGTCATGCAAAGCGAGCGACTTCGCGATCTGGCCAAGTTCGCAGCCTATTGCGGCCGCGGCCTCTTTCGCAGTTCGGGTAGATTGGGGTAATTCTTGAACTTCAGCGGCATAGCCGGCATCGTGCAGGAATTGTTGTAATTTTGAGGCACCACGGCCCAGAGTATCGACCATGAAGAGCACCCTAACGATCCACGGCGCAGCATGCAAAATCCCGCAGGCGCCAATTGCCGAACCGAACTTCGTTTGATGGCAGTCAAGACCGATTTGAGCGGTATGGTGGCCGGAATGGTCGCGGCGCAGGATGACTGTTTGCTGGTCGAACCCTGGTCGGCGAAGGAAGCGTCTCTGTCGCTGGGCGTCGCCTATGAAGTCGCTGAACGTATCAACCAGGTACGTCAGGCGCAGGGGTGGCGCTGTTGCGGACGTAAGATTGGATTTACCAATGCCGATATGTGGCCACTTTACGGGGTTGAGGAGCCCATTTGGGGCCGGCTTTATGAACAGCGGGTCGAGGACCTGAATCCGCGGACTCAGGCACAAAGTCTCACGGCGTTCGCACAACCGATGCTAGAGCCCGAGATCGTGCTCCATTTCGACGCTTCGCCGTCGCCGGATTCAAATACAGAGGAGATCCTGTCCTGCGTTGATTGGATCGCGCACGGATTCGAGCTAGTGCAGTCGCATTTCCCGGATTGGAAATTCGCAGCAAGCGATACCGTTGTCGATAACGGACTACATGGCATGCTGCTGCTCGGTCCGCGTTTGCAACGGTCGGATTTCGGTGACCGGATCGTGAGCGATCTGGAAGCTTTCGAAATCCAAATTGACGTTGATGGCCGCGAAGTTCATCGCGGGCGGGGCGCGAACGTACTAGGCAGCCCGTTACTCGCCATTAAACATCTGTTGGGATTGCTGGATGGTTCGCCAAAGGCGCCCCGGCTACAGGCCGGGGAAATGGTCACGACCGGAACGCTAACCCCGGTGGTGCCG
This sequence comes from uncultured bacterium, assembly GCA_964012875.1. GTDB lineage: Bacteria > Pseudomonadota > Gammaproteobacteria > CAXGUU01. Next base: position 2,485 of record CAXGUU010000210.1, on the reverse strand, counting down.
ATTGCGCCCGGACAGACCTGGCGCACGACGATTACGGATATTGAGCTCGAAGGCATCGAACTCACACTGACAGCGTGAATCTGAGCCGGCTGCTGGCCGGCTCAGATTTAGCATGCGGGTAGTGTCAGAGGCCGAGCCTGGGCTTGACCCACGTCGCCAGTCTGGCAATGGCATCGTCAGCCTCCGGCGCGCGCCCGGCCATGAACTGAAAGACGTGCTGCATCTCCGGGAAAACGTCGCATTGGACGTCAACGCCGGCGGCCTTGGCGTTATCCGCGGCGCGGGTCGAGTCCGCCAGAATGGCCTCATAGCCACCGACCTGGATGTACATCGGCGGAAAGCCCGCGTAGTCAGCGTAGATCGGGTTGACCAGCGGATCTTTCGGGTCGGTATCGCCGATATACATGGCCGACATGTTGAGAGAGATCTCGCGGCCGATCAGACGTTCCACTTCGGCATTCGATTCAAACGTATCGGCCGTCGCTTCCATGTCATACCACGGTGACATCGGCATGACCGCAGCGGGCAGTGGCAGGTCTTTCTCCCGTGCACCGAGTACCATGCTGGTACACAGGTTGCCACCGGCAGAATCGCCGACGGTGGCGATGTGCTCAGGTTTGATGCCCTGGGCGAGCAGCCATTCGTAGACCTTGACGCATTCGTTGACCTGCGAAGGATGCTGCGCCTCCGGCGCGCGATCGTAGTCGACGATCAACGCGCGGCAGCCGGCGGCCTTGGCAATGTGGGCGAATAACTTACGGTGCGAAAAGCGGGAGCCGGTGACGCAGCCGCCGCCATGCAGTGACAGCAACACGCGCGATTCGTCGCAGCCTGCCGGTACGGCCCACAGGCACGCTGTGCCATTCGCATCTGCCTCAAGGTAGTCGACGCCACCCGGGTCGGCCGCGAGATCGCCGCACTTTTCCAGCAGGTCGCGCAGCTCGTCCAGTTCCATGTTGGGGTTGTCGGCCATTGCCTGCACGAAACTGTCGAACAGGTTATCGATTGCGGCTGCTTGTGGGCTTGCCATTGGGTTCTCCTTGGTTGTTACGTGTTAGGGCTGGGCTCTCAATATCCAAGATCGCGCGCTGCGCGGTCAAGCACCACGGGGACCGACCACGCCGTGCGCGCCAGTCGCAGGTCATCACTGGCTCCGCTGGCATACAGGCCCGAAGCACTCATCCAGAACGCACAGGAACGCATGGCATAGAGCCTGTTGTAGTAGTCGCAGGCCGCTTCGTCGATCGTAATGCCGGATTCGCGCTCGTAGATTTCGAAAAACAGCGCCCGAGGCACAAGATTCGACAGCAAATCCGAACCTTCCCGATTCAGATCACTGAGCACATAGGCGACGTCATACATGGGGTCACCCAGCAGCTGCAGTTCCCAGTCAAGTACCGCGGAGATCTCATCGCCATCAATCAAGAGATTCCCCGTTCGATACGCGCCGTGCACAAGGGTCACCCGATCCCGCGCGGGAATGTTGTCTTTCAACCAGCAGATGAGATCGACCAGCACGGGTTCCGGTTGGTGCCCGGCCATTTCGATCAGGGCTTCCCATCGTTCGATTTCGCGCATGACGAAATCGGCGCCGTCTGCCGGTACGCCGAGGAAATCGAGGCCGGCCGCCTGCCAGTCGAGGCTGTGCAGGGTTGCAAGTTCGCTCGTAAAACTTCTTGGCAACGTGCCGCGCTCGGCGGCTGCCTGGTAGAAGGCGCGGCCCGATTTGCCCCAGGGGTTGGGGCATTCGCCGCTTACTTTCTCCATCACCAGAAATGGCGCTCCGAGGATTTCCGGGTCGGATTCGTACCAATACGCTTTCGGCGTTTTGAGCGTGGTTGATTCCAGGCATTTAAGCACGCGGAACTGCAGTGCCAGATCCGACATCTCACGCAACAGCGCATTGCCAGGATCGCGCCGCAGACACAGTGGCAGGGTTTGCGCCTCGCCGTCGCGGGTGTAGACAAAGTCGAACAGCCAGGTCTCGTGAGACCATCCGACCGCGATGCGTACGACATTATTGAGGGTGGCGGACTGGACGCCCCCCAGTTGCGCGCCCAGGTAATCAATGGCCCGCTGTTCAAAGTCCGACTGCTCGTCCATCCCCATGACCCTTTAACCCGCCACCTTAAGTCGACGGTCGAGATCGGCGCGCAAGGTCTGTCGAATTGTTGCTCGCAGGGTTTCAAAAACTGCTTCGGTCAAATCGTTCCGTGTGGCGTACAGCGCTTCGATGACGGCGGCGACAGTCAGATCGCTCGGCGCTGCGGCGAAGGTACTCAAGGTCTCGCTCAGCACTTGGGGCGGCGCGTCGCCGACCAGGGAGGGCAGAACGTCGGCGAGTTGTGAAAGATTGGTCTTATGCGCCAGCTGCCTTGCCTGCTGATCGTCGAGCTGATTGGCAACCTTATCCAGCACCACTGAGGCCATGAAGGCCTGCGACTTGGCCAGCGGCTCTTCAGTGGCGGGGCCGACCTGACGCTTC
>CAXGUU010000209.1:0-5910 GCA_964012875.1 uncultured bacterium | reverse complement strand
CACCGGGCTGCGTTGCTGGCCAGCCGCAGGCAGCAACTGTCACCCCCGGGCTTGTATTCTCCGGCTCCATGGACGGGCACATGCGGATTTATCGCGCGGCAGATGGCGTTGTCGTGTGGGATTACGACGCCAATCGCGAATACGCCACCGTGAACGGCGTGAAAGGTCGCGGCGGATCATTCAGCGGTGGTAGTGCGACGGTCGTCGACGGCATGGTGTTCGTGACGTCGGGTTACGGGATATTCGGCATTGCAGGCAACGTGCTGCTGGCTTTCGGACCACCCTAAGCGCACGCCAAACTGCCCCGTCGGGTTCAGATGTTCGGGCCTAGCCGTCGACGGTGGATGCTTCGCGGGTACACCGAACCCATTGCGACCGCCTGCCGGCCTTGTTCGGGTACCATCGCCCCTCGTCTGACCGCGGAACGAAACGATGAAAGCACTGTTGTGCAAAAATTATTGCGAACCTGAAGAGCTGGTTTACGAAAACACGCCGTCGCCGACACCCGGTGATGGACAGGTCGTTGTTACCATGAAGGCTGCCGGTGTGAACTTCGCCGACTCGCTGATCATCCAGGGTAAATACCAGTTCAAACCGGCCTTTCCGTTCTCACCCGGGCTTGAAGGCGCGGGCGTCATCCGTGAGATCGGCGCGGGCGTCAAACAATTCGCCGAGGGTGATCGCGTAATGGTCCACCCCATGGCCTCCGGTGGCTTCGCCGAAGAACTCACAATCGATCAAGCCACGACGTGGAAAATCCCGCCGCAAATGGATTTTTCGACAGCGGCCGGATTCTGCATTACCTACGCCACCTCCTACCACGCGCTGAAGGACAGGGCCCAACTTAAAGCCGGTGAAACGCTTCTGGTGCTGGGTGCCGCGGGCGGCGTCGGCCTGACGGCAGTCGAACTCGGCAAGGTCATGGGCGCCCGGGTTATCGCCGCAGCATCCACCGCGGACAAGCTCGCCCTGTGCAAAAAATACGGTGCTGATGAAACGATCAACTACACCGACGACAATCTGCGCGAGCGCGTCAAAGAGATCACCGGCGGGCAAGGTGTCGACGTTGTTTACGATCCCGTCGGCGCGACGCTCGGTGTCGCAGCGTTTCGGAGCATGCGACCGGGCGGGCGGTTCCTGGTGGTCGGGTTCGCCGCTGGCGAGGTGCCAGCGCTCCCGATCAATCTCATATTGATCAAGCGCTCGTCGGTGCTGGGCGTGTTCCTGGGTAACTGGATCCTGAGCAATGAAGAAGCGGCGCGGGAAAACATGGCAGAACTGTGTCGTTTGTTTGTCGATGGCCGCATCCAACCACACATTTCCAGACGCTATACCTTGGCGCGCGCCGGCGAGGCCATTGCCCATGTGGCGAATCGACAGGTAGAAGGAAAGGTCGTCGTCGACATTAACGCTGCAGATTGAGTGTCGCGAAGTACCTCTCATTGTCACGGCAGGGACGTGCCGAGGTAGATTGATCAGGTCAGCACCGGGCATAACGTCACACGCGGTTACTCCGGACTCAGGTTGGAGCGCGCCGACCAACCCGCAGGCTTTTTAATTGAGGATCGGGGCCTTATTGTTCTTTCGCGACCTGCCGCAGCGCCTGCTCGAAAATCTCGACCGGCTGGCCGCCTTCGATGAGGTGGCGGTCGTTGATAATGACTGCCGGCACGGCGTGGATGCCGAGTTGCTGGTAATGCTGTTCATCGTGCCTGACTTCGGCAGCGAATTCGTCGGAGGCAAGGAGTGCGGCAACACGTTCGCGATCAAGTCCAACCTCGGTAGCCACTTGCAACAGCACCTCGTGATCGCCCGGATTGTCGCCGGCTGTGAAGTACGCACTGAAAAGTGCGTGTTTGAGTTCGCGCTGACAACCTTCGGTCGCGGCGAGGTGCAGTACACGGTGGGTGTCAAAGGTGTTGTATATGCGCTTTAACTTGTCCAGCGCTATTTCGAACCCGACCTCCTCCGCGCGAGCGCGAATCATTTCGCGGTTGGCGTCAGACTGTGCCTTGTCGAGTCCGTATTTCTGGCCGATGTGCTCGTACAGCTCCTGGCCCTCGGCAGCCATCTGCGGGTTGAGTTCAAAAGGTTGAAAATGAATATTGGCTTCAACCTCGCCGTCCAGTCTTTCGAGCGCCGTTTCAAGCGCCTTCAAACCAATGATGCACCACGGACAGGAGACGTCGGAGACGAAGTCGATTTTCATTGCGGTGGTCATCATCAGAACTCCGGTTCGGGCCAGGGCTTACAGTTCCAGCGGCAACTTGTAGTAGGTGCGCATGATGCGATCCCGGTGTTCAAGCAGCACCGGATCGAGGGCCGCCATAATTTCCGCTGGCGTGTTGGCGAACATCGGTCGCGCATCCGGGTTCATCGGGCATTCTTCGTGGGGCTGTAACTGCACAAAATTACTGAAAGCGGCCCAGTAAAAATCCGCAGCTGTCACCGACTGGCCGACCAGGTAGTCGCTGCCTGCAGCTTTCTGGGCCTTCAGGATCGCGGTCAATTCGTTCATCAATGCAACGACACGCTCATTGGCGAGCGCGGCCTCGGTCTCACGGTAGCTGTACTTTTTGCCGAACTCGGAGACCGCTTCACCAGCCGGAGGACGTATGAGATCAATACGCCGATTCCAGCCAAACCCAAGCTCACCGCAGATTTCGTGACCGATTCCGAAGACCTGCATGCGCTCTTTCATGTTTGTCCCGACCAGCGGCTTTTCCGGTTGCAGCCGTTCCAGCAGCAGCAGAATGTCATTCCAACGATTGATTGGCGCCTCGTCATTCCAGGCAACCACCGGTCCGCTGTTGGTGCCCGACCACGCCAGCAACTCGGGATTGTCGGACATTGGTATTTGATGGGCGCAAAGGAAATCGAGGCCCTTGTATTCGATCATGGCCTTGGCAGCCACACCCCACGCACTGGGCATCGCTTTGACGATGACGATGCGAAGTCCGTCTGCCTCGATGGCCTCGTTGATGTCGACATATCGCATGGTTTGTCTCCTTGTCCGATGCAGGCTGAGTAGTTATTCGACGCGTAGCCGTGCAAAGATAGCGCCTCTACAGCCGCGAGGGAACATGCCCCCGCGCTTGTGGCTTTCATTGCGATTGAATGACTCCTGATTCAACATTTTGCATCGATGACTAATACGTCCACGTCGTGGCGCGATGCGCTCGGCCCCGGGCTTTTGTGGGCGGGTGCGGCGATTGGCGTCTCGCACCTGGTTCAAAGTACGCGCGCGGGTGCATCGTTTGGGCTCGGCCTGCTGGGTATCGTCCTGTTTGCGCATCTGTACAAGTACCCCGCATTCAGCTTCGGCCCGCGCTATGCGGCGGCAACTGGCACCAGTCTGCTGGAAGGTTATCGTCGCGAAGGACGGTGGGCCCTGGCTCTCTACGGCGTACTGACCGTTGGCTCAATGTTTACCGTTCAGGCCGCGGTCACGTTCGTGACGGTAGCGCTGTTTATGAACCTGACCGGATGGCAGGGAACGGTGTTGGGAATTTCCGGTTTCATGATGGCTTCGGCGGGCCTGCTGGCAGCCTGCGCGGGTCTGCTCGTCATCGGACACTATCGGTGGCTCGACCGCATCATCAAAGTGGTGGTCGTCGTGCTCACCGTTACCACGCTCATCTGCACTGTGGCGGTGCTCGATAAAGTGCCGTTTCACTCGATGCGCCTGTTACCGGACGCCGACTGGATCACCAACGCGACGAGCGCCGTCATGCTTTGTGGACTGATCGGCTGGATGCCCGGCGCCGTGGAAATCTCCGTATGGCATTCATTATGGACGCTGGCCCGGCGTCGTGAGACCGGTATTGCGCCATCGGTAGGCGCGGCGCTGCTCGATTTCAATGTCGGCTATTTCGGCACCGGCATACTGGCACTGTGTTTCATGCTGATGGGCGCCGGCACCATGTACGCCGCGGGCACCGAATTTCCCGCTGCCCCCGCGGCTTTCGCGGCCCAGATTGTGCGCCTTTATACCGAGAACCTGGGCGCCTGGGCCGAACCCGTAGTCACACTGGCAGCTTTTGCGGTCATGTTTTCGACCACGCTGACGGTGGTCGACGGCTTCCCGCGGGCGCTGGCAACACTGACCGCGCGATTCATCGGACCGGAAGAACCGGGGCGGCCGGATCCGATCAGTCGCGGGGTTTACTGGGCCGCGCTCGCAACGCTCTTTGTCGGCTCGCTCGCGGTGATCGAGTTTTTTCTCGGTTCACTGAAAGCCATGGCCGATCTCGCTGCAACCCTGTCGCTCTTGATCGCGCCGGTGCTGGCGTGGCTCAATCACCGCATCATGACCTCTGAAGCGGTGCCGGCAAAAGCACGGCCGGGGCACTCAATGCGCATGTACAGCGTGTTCGGGATCGTGGTGTCGCTTTCCATGGCCATTTATTTCGTGACCATGCGGTGGGTTATGGGAGCCGGAGCGTAGCCCATCGTACGCGGCACATGAGCAAGGACTGGCATCAACAGCACAAGCGCTATTGTTTTCGGCGCGCGCGAACTGACCTGCAGGAGCAGAAAATATGATTCGATCACTTGACCACGTGGCCGTGCCGATGGAGGCGGTCGACGCGATGTTGACCTTCTACAGAAAGCTCGGCTGTGACGTTACCGAAGAATATGATGGTCTGCTCCACTGCGTTTCGTTTGGCGACAACAAGATTAATTTTCACGATCCGAAGCTGTGGAAGACCGGAGATTTCACCCTGCGCGGCCCGCAGGCGCTGCCCGGTTGCGGCGATTTCTGTTTCGTCTGGGGTGATACTGAACAGGCCCTTAATGCACTGCTGAACGAACTGGGTGTGGCGATCGAGGAAGGCCCGGTCGAGCGCACCGGCGGGCGAAACCATGGCGACATCGGCATCAGCCGCTACATTCGTGATCCCGATTCGAATTTGCTGGAGTTCATGATCTACAGCTAGCGCAGCTTCGCCGTACGGCTGTTTTGACTGCTTTTAGGTATCAGGCCAGCGCACCTTCGATGTCGGCCGGTGATAGTGGCGGCCTGAACGTCAGTGAAAACTGGCATCACAAATTTTTTCGGTATCGAACGATCCCCTCCCGCCTCAGGCCCTGGCGGTAAAGTCAGGCCAGACTTTTTCCGTCACAAGGATGTATCCGGACTCGAAACTCGCATTAGTGCGGGTTATTTTCGGTCCCGGGGGTTTATTCATTCGCAATGAATGCATCAAGCATCTTGCTGCGAGACCTCACCCCCGACGTCTGCCGCGATCCGTGCCGAACGTATCAACCAGGGATTGCTTTCATCCATTGATCTCGATCAGCTCGTTGAACCTGATCTTTGTGGACAATCTGATCACGCCGGGAAGGGGGTTTCATGGACAACGACACGACGTTGCACAAACTTGTTGTGCTGTATGCCGATGTCAGTGGCAGTACCCAGATCTACGAAACCTATGGCGATGCGATTGCGCGCGAACTGGGCGCCTGTTGGGCGGGCGGCACGGTGGTCTGCGCCGGCATTCATATGAGCGACATTCCCTCGTTCGCCTATGCACTGCTGTGGGAGGAGCGCAGTATTCGCTTGGTCGCCAACCTGACTCGTGAGGATGCGATCGAATTTCTGAATATCGCGCCCCGGGTACCCTTGGCGACGCACACTACCGCTTACGCGCTGAAGGACGCCAACCGCGCGCTTGACGATCTTCGCGCCGGACGGCTGAACGGCGCCGCGGTATTGCGCCCCTGACAGGCATCTGCGCCGCGACGACGTATACTCGATAACCTCGTGCTGTGTTCAGTGCCTTTGACTCGGCGTTGGCAGCATGAATTATCGGTTGAACAGTGCAATCCATCGCGTGGGGAGGGGCCATGAAGCTCGCTGATCATAATTACCTTGTTGACTGCCAGTGGCTTGCGGCGCATCTCAAC
>CAXGUU010000208.1:0-5926 GCA_964012875.1 uncultured bacterium | reverse complement strand
TAATTCGTTACGACGGGGGTCTGGCCGGTGACCGACGAAGCATCGTCCGCGACGCACCACCTGACAACTACACCGCTAAGTTATGGCAGACCTGGAGCGGTGACACGCTGGCGGGTATAGATCATGACTACGACGAGTGGGGGGTCATGAATTGGGTCTGGAAAGCAAAGCACAACATGGATTTCCTCGATCTGCCCGCCAAAGGAAAGACGACCCATACCCGAGGCATCACGTTCCACATGTACAAAGAACGTAAGGTCGTCCGCGAGTTTACCTACTGGAACTTTCGCGACGTCGCGATACAGCTAGGCGCGTTCAAACCACAGGAAAAATTTTGGTTGAAAACCTGAACCCCTTTATCCGGAAGGAGCACTGATATGCAGACTGATCCAAACCTATGGCGCCAGCAATCGCCGGGCAGCAGCAACTGGCCACGTTCCCCGCACGCGGGTGCTGCCAACAAATACTTCATCGCTTCCGCTGACTGCCATGCGCAGGAGCCAAACGATTTTTTATCCGCCCGCATGCCGGCGGAGTACCAGGAGCGGCTGCCGGGTATCGTGCTGGGCGGCGACGGTTCAAAGATGCAGAAGACCGAGGGTTTTCGTCCGATTCGTATCAACGATCTGAAATTCGAAGGAGAAGATTTGCTGCGCGCAGAGTCCGGCAAGACACCGCAAGAGCGTCTTGACGCACTTGATCAGGATGGCGTCGACTGCGAGCTGATCTTTCCTAATAAGGGCCTGACCGTGTGGGCAACGCCAGATACCGCTTTCAGTCAGGCGATGTGCAAAGCCTGGAATGACTGGGCGTGGGAGACCTACGGTCCTCATAACGACCGCCTGTCTCCCGTGGCCTGCATTGCCGCTGGCGACATTCAAGGTAGCGTCGTTGAAATCGAACGCGCTGCGAAACGCGGGTTCCGTGCTCTCGCACTACCGTGCAAGCCTATTTGGGGTGCACCGGATCACGAACACACGAACTATAACCACCCGGATTTCGATCCACTTTGGGCTGCGGCTTGCGACACCGATTTACCGCTTGCCTTTCATGTCTCCACTGGACGCGATCCGCGCACAGCGCGTGGTAATGGGGGCGCGGTTATCAACTACGCCGTACATTCACTTGCCCCCACGATGGAGCCGCTGATCAACCTGTGCGCGTCGGGTGTGATCGAGCGCTTTCCATCGCTGCGCTTTGGCTCCGTTGAAGCAGGGATTGGCTGGGTACCATGGATGCTGACCGCGATGGATGAGGCTTACCACAAGCACCACATGTGGGCGCGGCCGAAACTGAAACAGCTTCCTAGTGACTACTTTCGTGCCAACGGCTTCGCCACTTTCGGCGAAGATAAACCGGGCCTGGATTTAATGCGCAACTATGATCTGTCGAACAATTTTATGTGGGCAAACGACTTCCCGCATCATGAAGGCACCTGGCCACACTCCGCAGCTGCGATTGAGCGCACGATGGGTGGATTGAATGATGACGAACGCGCCAAGGTACTTGGCTTGAACGCGGCGCGGGCGTTTAAGTTTCCAATTCCTTAAAACTACTTATATTCATTTGCTCTAATCTCGGGGCGAAGATTCACGGTGATCGCGGTTCGAGTTCAAAAAAGGAATAACTAAATGAAAGTTGTCGAAATACGTAATCCGGCGAGCCTTGAAACCCTGGCCGTCACAGAGCGTCCCGAACCCCAGCCGGCGCACGGCGAAATCTGTATGCGGGTGCGTGCCAGCTCGCTTAATTATCATGACTACGCGGTAGCGACGGGATTACTTCCGGTCGACGAAGGGCGGATCCCGATGTCCGACGGTGCGGGTGAGGTAGCGGCGCTAGGCACAGGCGTTGAAACATTCGCGCCGGGCGACAAGATTATGTCGACATTTTTTCCGCATTGGTTGGCCGGGCCGGCGTCGGCCGAGCGCATGTTGGGGGTACCCGGTGACCATGTCGATGGTTTTGCCGCTGAGTATGTATGTATGCCGGCGAGCGCGTTCACACCCATACCAGTCGGATACTCCATGGAAGAAGCCGCCACCTTGCCGTGCGCGGCGCTGACCGCATGGCGCGCTCTGTTTGTTGAAAACGACGTTCGCCCCGGCGACTGGGTGCTGACCCAGGGTACCGGCGGCGTTTCGATATTTGCCCTGCAAATGGCGAAATCGGCCGGCGCGCGCGTGATTTCCACATCTTCCTCTGATGCGAAACTGAATCGACTGACCGAGCTTGGCGCAGATTACGTCATCAATTATCGCGAAACGCCCGAATGGGGCGCACAAGCGGTAGCGATCACCGACGGACGCGGTGTTGACGAGGTTGTGGAAGTCGGCGGACCGGGTACACTCCCGCAATCGATTGCGGCGACGCGCGTCGGCGGTCATATCTCTTTAATCGGCGTGCTCACGGGCTGGGGCGGCGAGGTGCCGACGTTTGACATTCTCTGGCGAAACATCCACGTTTCCGGCATTACTGTCGGTTCGCGCGAACACCAATTGGAAATGACCCGTGCACTCGAATCAGCGGATTTCCGTCCTGTCATCGACCGTGTTTTTCCGCTAGCTGAAACCGCCGGGGCGTTCGCTCACCAGGCCTCACAAAAACATTTCGGAAAAATCTGTTTGTCGGTGTGACATCCTGATGCGGATAAATCTGGATCACGCTCATGTATTCGCGTCAGACTGCGGGGCGACCGTGGACTTTTTCCAAACCATGTTTGGCGCCGAATTGGTCTGGGACGAAACGGTCGCCGACGCGCGAGTCGTTCGCCTGCGTCTCGGTAAAGGATTCATCAACGTCTACGATCAACCCCCACGGGCACCGCGGGGTGGCGCTGTTCATCACCTGGGTATTGAAACAGACGATTTAGACAGTCTCGTAAAAAGCATGGCCGACAGCGGCCACGAGTTTCGAAATAAAATTCGAGAGGAGCTGACCTTCAAGTACGTCATGATCGCAGGGCCCGACGATTTGCTGATCGAACTGTTTGAATGTTTCGAGCCTGTTCGATGGGGAATTGAAATATCCGAACCCCAGCCTTAACAGGTTGTCTCGGACAACAATAGGCTTATTCCCGGTGGAGCCGGTCGCTAAATAAGCCCAGTCATCTAGAAGCCGGGAGGCCCAACGGACGGCGATGCCCCACCCGAAACAAGATTTTACCGATGCGGTTCTTGCAAACGCTGGCGCTGGTTCTATCTCTCGACCGTGCTCGACGATTACTCCGGGTATGTCATTGGCTGGAAGCTGCGTAAGACGATGAAGGCGTGCGACGTGACCGACGCGCCGGAGCGGGCCTTGGCGGCCTCGGGACTCGACGACGGTCAGATATCGACCGCGGCTATTGTCCGACAACGGCTCGAGATACATCGCTACTGAACTGGGTAAATGCCTCGACGACAAGCGGATGAAACACACCCGTGGTGCGCCCTACCAGCTGATGACACAGGGGGGGATTGAGCGCTGGCATCAGATGATGAGAAACCGGCTGCTACTCGAGCATTACTACCTGCCCGGAGACCTCGAAGCCCGCATCGACCCTTTCGTCGATGACTACAACCGCTGTCCTGATGTTAGCTTACTTGGCCAATCGCGCCAGCGAATCTTCGATAGTCGGTTCCTTTCCTGCCTCGACGTCGGTGCGACGTAGGCGGTGAAATTTCTGCAAAGTCTCGTTCGCTGAACTCAACGTTTCTATCGCGTCCACATATGCTTCTAGCTGAGCACCATGCAGGCCCCAGAGCATTTTCTCATCGTCGAAAATTTCCAGATAGGCACGCGCGCCACAGCATCCAAGACTTGAGGCGGATGTGCCGGAATTGAGAACGACAGGCACCAGCATGCAAGCCGGGCGCCCCAAGGCCGGCGGCGCTACGTCATCAACCCTTGTGACAGCCTCTGTAATGATCAGACCTTGGCGTGCATCAGCAAATATAAGCACTAACGCCGGAAGCTCTTCGCAATCGGCAAGAGGCTGGTAGGTAATGGTCGAATGAGACTGGGTCAGCATCGGTAGTGCTGCGACCTCGTCGGGTCGAACATAGTCGAGCCCTTGCATGGCCGCCAGTGTCACATTGAGTTCATTGGCCTGAGTATTCGGTGCCCCAGACAAAGAGTGGGTATGAATGCCGATTGCGCAGTTGGCATGGTCTTCTGCAGTGGTCACAAGTCGCTGTTCAGATCCCCATTGCCAGAACTGGCAGCCCGCCGTTACCGGTGTTTGCGGGCGATCATGCTTGGCGGAGTCCGCAAACGTAATCGCTACCGGGACTCTGGCAAGCGCCAAAGCTTTCTCCAGCCGGCTAGCCAATACGGCGCAATTCCCCATTTTTTTTCTCCGGACCCGAGTTAACCAGTTGTTTGACCGTTCACGTTTCTGCAGCCGTCGAAACGGATGAACCATCTGCATTCGTTGGTCCTGTTTGCACTCTAGTTTAAACGGTTTAAGTCTGACCTGCCCAAATTAACTGGTCCAGATGTAGAGTTAGTTTAAGCGGCTTGTTCGATCAACGTTAAATGCTTTGTTCGTCATCGCGTGCGCCATCGTCGCTCAGACCGCGACCACTTCCACGAAAGCGTCGTACGCGCACTGCCCTGTGCTGAACGGGAACAACTGCGTGGCTTCGTCCGACAGCGCGCGTTCGCCGTTGGTGAGGTCGTTCAGGCCCGACCACCCATCGTGGATCCAAAGCGTACCCGCCGGCACCTTGTCAGTCACGCTGGCGCGCGCGTCGAAGCTACCACGGTCGTTCAGCATTTGTACCGCGACGCCGTCGCTGATGCCACGTGCATCGGCGTCAGCCTCTGAGATCCAAAGCAGCGGTCCCCTGTCGCGATGGACCAGCGAGGGTAACGCCCGGCCGCCGTCGTAGAAGGCATGGAAGTGATTGATGGTACGACCCATCCTGAGTTCAAGCGGGTAGGTCGCGTCGGAGCGTGGTTGAAAGCTCGGCAACGCGGGCAAGCCCACTTCAGCCGCGCGCTCGGAATAGAACTCGACTTTGCCTGACGGCGTCGGGAATTTCAGGTCGGGATGCCCGACGTGAGAAACGTTAAATGGCGCGATGCCGCCGGCGGCGCGCAACGATTCGACCGTGGCATGGCCGGTCGCCGGATGGTCCAGCACGGCGTCGATGTGGCCGCCGTCTTCGTGCCACGGGTAGAATTCCTCGATGTCGAAGCGAGCGGCCAGCGTCCTGACGATATCGGTCATCGAACGGGCTTCGCCGGCGGGTTCGAGAATGCGATCCATCAGGTACATATGCGTGGTGGTGCCCTTAACTCCGAGGTCTTCGAGCCAAGTCGTACTCGGCAACACAATGTCGGCATGATTCCTGATCGTCTCATTCATGAACAGATCATGGGCTACCACCAGGTCCATTTCGTTCAGTGCTTTTTTGAGGCGCCCGGCATCGGCGAATGAGGAGGTGAAATCTGATCCGAAGAGCAGCAGCGTTCGGATTCTGCCACCGGTCATGGCCTCGATAATCGCCGGCATCTGGTTGGGTACATAATCGCCCGGCGGTCGTGCTTCGATATTCATGATGTTGCTTAAGCCCGCGCCGTGCGCTTCGCCAGCATGGCGTGGTCCGTAGCCAGTGCCCGGCCTGCCGAGCTTCCCGGTCAGCGGCGCGAGACACGAAATCGCACGGCTTGCCTGCCAGCCATGTTGGTCTTTGTACATTGAACTGCCGCTGAGCAGGATCATGGCGCGGTCGGTCGCTGCATATTCGCGCGCAAATTCGATGATGTGGTCGGCCTCGACGCCGCACACCTTGGCAGCCCAATCGGGTGTGAAGGATTGCACGTGCGCTTTCAGCGCATCGAACCCGACCGTATGCTGGTCGACGAACTCGCTGTCGTAGAGATCCTCATTGATGATGACGTGCATCATGGCGAGCGCCAGCACAGCATCGGTACCGGG
>CAXGUU010000207.1:0-5936 GCA_964012875.1 uncultured bacterium | reverse complement strand
CGGGCTTGAACTGATTAGTACTGACCGGTGCCATGGAATGTCTTGGTTCCTCAGATAATGCGTCGCCATGATAGCGCGAAGCTCACCCCGGATCGTTGATGCGCCCTGGCGTGCCGCCTACCGAGTAGCATACCGGGATCCGACGGTGCTGCTTGCAGATCTTGGGCTGAGCAGAGAAATCGCCGACCACACAGTGACCGCGAACAACGGATTCCCGTTTCGAGTCACGCGTGAGTTTGCCAGCCGTATGACACCCGGTGACGCCAACGATCCGTTGCTGCTACAGGTATTGCCACGAAGTCAAGAAGCAACGTCAGTTGCAGGATTCGTGGCCGACCCCGTTGGCGAGCTCTCCGGCCCGGCGGACGGCAGGCTCATACACAAGTATCACGGCCGCGCTCTCCTCATAACCACTGGCGCGTGCGCCATACACTGTCGCTACTGCTTCAGGCGTGAATACCCGTATGCCCGCTCGAGTGCCGTCGCCGAACTCGATCGGGCCCTCGCCCGGATAGCGGACGACGAAAACGTGAGCGAAGTTATTCTGAGCGGCGGTGATCCATTGATGCTCGACAACACTGTACTTGCACCAATTTTCGACCGGCTGAACAAGGTTCCGCACGTCAAACGTCTGCGCATCCATACCCGCTTGCCCATCGTCCTACCGCAGCGAATCGACCCTGAGCTGGTGGATATTCTGACGGGCAGCGAGAACGCAAGGCCGATAATCGTTGTACACACCAATCATGCCAAGGAAATCGACCTTCAGGTGGGCAACGCTTTCGCGCTGCTTCGCGCAGCCGGTGTAACAACACTTAATCAAGCGGTTCTGCTGAGAGACATCAACGACGATGCCGAAACCTTGTGCACGTTATCGGAACGCTTGTTCGATCACGGAGTACTGCCCTACTACCTGCATCAACTCGATCGGGTCAGCGGCAGCGCTCACTTCGAGACGCCTGACGCCCGCGCGCTTCAAATAGAGGCCGAGCTCAGGCGACGCCTGCCCGGCTACCTCGTGCCACGCCTAGTCAGGGAAATACCCGGCAGGCCTGCCAAACAGCCGTTACTGTAAGTTGCCACTGCCGAACAAGACGCACTGACCGCAGAGGGCCAAAAAAGACCAAAGCGCATCAACGTGTCGAACTGGCCGAATTAGAGGTAGCAGCCGTTAAAGGCGAAAATGAAACCCGCGCCAAAATTGCGGCCTACAACGCAGAGCTTTGGTTACGCGAAGCCGAAGCCAGGCGTCGCGGCGAAGTTGCAATGGCTGAACCGGAACGCGACATCCTGCGTGCTCAGCGCCCGGAGAAGCAACAAATTTCGCAACAAACAGTCGGGCGCCATAAAATTGAAATCGAAGCAGATGGCGATGTGCGGCGATCGTAAGGATCCCGCGCCGGCGCTGCTCATTGTCGAGCAACTGCCATCACTGGTGGCCGAGCAGGTGAAGACCATACAGAACTTGCAAATCGGCAAGATCACGGTATGGGAAAGCGCCAACGGCGCCAAGGGCTGTAGTGCAGCCGATTTCCTGCGCGGACTTATCGGCTCGCTGCCACCGCTAGATGAGCTGGCCAAACAGGCGGATATTGAATTGCCCGAGGTGTTGGGAGAAATCAGCGATGCCCGCGACCTGGAGACGACTGAGGCCCACAAACGACGGTGGCGACGGCGCAACTGATGACAAAGCCCCAGGGCCAACCCAGTACCCTAAGTAGGACTGTCCCTAGTTCCCTGCTCCGCTCATTACTTTGCGGGTCGCCCCGCCGGTGCCGGCCCGTGTGTAAGCAGGATGTCCGCGTTCGGCTCTAAACGGCAGGTTCCATGCGCTCAACGCGTTGGAAACCCCGCGGCAACTTGAGGCCCCGCCGCGCCCGGTCGCCAACGTAGTGATCCTGGTCGGCCTCTTTCAATGTCAGATGCCGACCGCCGGCGTACAGCTTGAGATCGTCATCCGGTCCCAGCACGGTAAAAGCCTGCATCCATTCGTCGCCGAGCTTAAGTTTCGCTGCTGGAATCTGCATGATCTTCTGCCCCTTTCCTCTGCCCAGGATCGGCATTTCGGCGACCGGAAAAATCAGCAGGTGGCCAACACTCGACGCGCACGCCACCCAGTCCTCGTCAGGTTCATTCACGCTGACCGGCGTCAGGATACGACTACCTGTCGGGATGGTCAGCACCTGTTTGCCGGCACGATTCTTCGTGACCAACGACGCCACTTCCGCCACGAACCCGTAGCCATGTGACGTTGCCAGCATCACGTACCGGCTTGAACCCGCAAGCGTCACGCCCGCAAACGTCGCGCCGTCCGAGGGAGACAATCGACCGCTCAACGGTTCGCCCAGGCCCCGCGCCGAAGGCAAGGTATGGGCAGGAACGGTATATGCACGCCCGGTCGAATCGAAAAACACCGCGCTTTGATTGCTTTTGCCCTGGGCTGCTGCCTGGAATTCATCACCGCTGCGAAAATTAAGTTCGCGTGGATTGACTTCATGCCCCTTCGCGGCCCGCGCCCATCCCTTCGCCGACAGCACAACCGTGACGGGCTCTGCTGGAATCAAATCTTTCTCGGCCAGCGCCTGCGCCTGTTCGCGTTCGACGATCGCTGAACGCCGCTCATCACCGAAGGTTTCCATGTCCGCACGAATTTCATCCTTGATCAAAGTGCGCAGGCGCCGTTTAGAGCCGAGTATTTTCTGTAATTTTTCACGCTCGGTTTCAAGCGCATCCTGCTCTCCCTTGATGCGCTCTTCCTCGAGCCTGGCGAGGTGGCGCAAACGCAAATCAAGAATAGCGTCGGCCTGAATCTCGGTCAGCTTGAACCGTTTCATCAGCACCGGTTTTGGTTTTTCTTCATTGCGAATGATGCGAATAACTTCATCGATGTTCAGAAATGCGATGAGATAACCTTCGAGGGTGTGTAGCCGCGCCAGGACTTTGTCGAGCCGGAACTGCAGACGTCGCCGCACCGTTTCCGTTCTAAAATCGATCCATTCGTGTAACAGGCCACGCAAATCTTTGACTGCGGGCAGACCATCGTTGCCGATGACATTAAGGTTCACGCGGTAGTTACGCTCGAGGTCGGTTGTGGCGAATAAGTGCTGCATTAGGGGTTCTACTTCGACCCGGTTCGAGCGCAATACGATCACCAGGCGAACTGGTGTTTCGTGGTCAGATTCATCACGCAGATCTTCGACCATCGGCAGTTTTTTGGCCTGCATCTGAGCAGCGATCTGTTCGAGGATTTTGGCGCCCGAACTTTGGTAAGCCAACTGCGTGATGATGATCTGAGTACCTTCGCGTCCATAGCAGGCACGGACGCGGACGCTGCCGTTACCGGTTTCATACAACTGCAGCAAGTCCTCGGCCGGCGTTATGATTTCACCCCCGGTCGGAAAGTCCGGGGCCCGAACGAATTCGCAGAGTTCCGCCACGGTTGCCTTGGGCGAATCAAGCAAATGAATACAGGCTTGGGCAATCTCGCCGAGGTTGTGCGGCGGAATGTCCGTAGCCATGCCCACCGCAATACCCGTCGTCCCATTCAACAGCACGTTTGGCAACCGCGCCGGTAGTATCGATGGTTCTTCCAGCGTGCCGTCGAAATTCGGCACCCAGTCGGCCGTGCCCTGCCCGAGTTCAGACAACAGAACTTCCGCGTAAGGCGTCAGTTTCGCCTCCGTGTACCGCATGGCAGCAAAGGACTTGGGATCGTCGCCCGAGCCCCAGTTGCCCTGACCGTCTATCAGCGGATAGCGCGTACTGAAAGGTTGCGCCAGCAGAACCATCGCCTCGTAGCAGGCCGAATCCCCATGGGGATGAAACTTGCCGATAACGTCTCCGACAGTGCGCGCCGATTTCTTGAATTTTGACCCCGCATCAAGCCCCAGCTCTGACATCGCATAGACGATTCGCCGCTGTACGGGTTTCAGGCCATCACCGACGTTCGGCAAGGCGCGATCGAGGATGACGTACATCGAATAATCGAGGTATGCGCGCTCGGTGAAATCGCTGAGCGCGATCTGCTCAATTTCGAATTGCTCGTCGCCGGCCATGATTAAAAGCTATCCATGCGCTCGTTCTTATTCAGTTGACCGTAGCCAGGTTGCCTTTCCGTTCCAGCCACACGCGCCGATCGCTTGCTCGCCGCTTGGCAAGCAGCATATCCATCACCGTTTCGGTCTTTTTCAGGCTGCCAAGTCTAAGCTGAACCAAACGCCTTGATTCGGGCGCCATAGTGGTCTCTCGCAATTGCAGCGGATTCATTTCTCCAAGTCCTTTGAATCGCTGCACGTTGACTTTGCCCCGGATCTTTTCAGCCTCGATATTTTTGATGACGGTTGCGCGCTCGGCTTCACCCTGTGCGTAGAAAACAGTCTGCCCGACATCTATGCGATACAATGGTGGCATCGCAACGTAGACCCGGCCGTCGTCGACCAGGCTCTGGAAGTGTCGCACGAACAAGGCGCACAACAGCGTCGCAATGTGCAGACCATCGGAATCGGCATCTGCCAGTATGCAGACCTTGCCATAGCGCAGTCCGGACAGGCCGTTGACACCCGGATCAATGCCAAGCGCGACGGAGATATCGTGAACTTCATTCGACGCGAGCACCTGGGCCGAATCGACTTCCCAAGTGTTCAGGATCTTCCCACGCAATGGCAATATAGCCTGGTATTCGCGATCGCGCGCCTGCTTCGCGGAACCGCCAGCGGAATCACCTTCGACTAGGAACAATTCGGTCCTCTCAAGATCCTGCGACGAACAATCCGCGAGTTTCCCCGGCAGAGCCGGGCCACCCCCAGCCACCTTTTTGCGCACGACTTTAGAAGCTTTGAGTCGGCGTTGCGCGCGCGCAATTGCGATTTCGGCAATTCGCTCTCCCGATTCAACGTGCTGATGCAACCATAAGCTGAATGCGTCACGCACAACCGCCGAGACGAACGCGGTGCTCGATCCCGTGGACAGTCGTTCTTTTGTCTGACCTGAGAACTGTGGCTCTTCCATTTTAAGTGACAGTACAAACGCGCAGCGTTCGAAAACGTCCTCGGCCGCCAGCTTCACACCCCTCGGCAACAGGTTGCGGTTGTCGCAAAACTCACGCATCGCTTCCAGCAAGCCCTGCCGCAAACCACCGACGTGGGTTCCTCCCTGGGCCGTGGGCACCAGATTGACGTAGCTTTCCGTGACTAACTCGTCGTCATCCGGGCACCAGTGCAGCGCCCATTGCACGCTTTCAGTCTTGTTGTCGGCCTCGCCCATGAAGGCGTCGACGGGGACAAGTTCGGCTCCTGACATGGCGTTCGTCAGATATCCCTGCAGGCCATCCTCAAAATACCACTCGACCTTTTCGCGATTCTCCTGGTCATCAAGACGTACACGTAACCCCGGGCACAGTACCGCCTTCGCCCGCAGGACATGTTTAAGCTTTGCCAGGTTCAGTTTCGTGGTATCGAAGTAAGCCGGGTCCGGCCAGAACTGAATGCAGGTGCCGGTATTACGGGCGCCGACCTTGGCGCCCGCCTTCAACTGCTTATGTACGTTGCCATTGCGAAAAGACATGAAGTGCTCACGACCGCCGCGCTTGACCGTGATTTCGAGCACTTCAGATAAGGCGTTGACAACCGAAACGCCAACACCGTGCAGACCGCCTGAAAACTTGTAATTCTTGCGCGAAAACTTGCCGCCCGCGTGCAGGCGCGTGAGAATGACCTCGACGCCAGAAATTTTCTCACCCGGGTGTTCGTCCACCGGCATCCCGCGGCCGTTGTCCGTGACAATCACCGCACCGTCCTTGCACAACGTCACTTCGATCAGCGAACAGTGGCCGGCGATAGCCTCGTCGACACTGTTATCGACAACTTCCTGCACCAGGTGATTCGGCCGGGCCGTATCGGTGTACATGCCGGGGCGCTTGCGTACCGGTTCAAGGCCCG
>CAXGUU010000206.1:0-5957 GCA_964012875.1 uncultured bacterium | reverse complement strand
ATCACCAACCTTCAGATCGCAAACCTGGGCGATCATCATCGTTAACAGGGCGTACGACGCAATATTGAATGGAACGCCGAGGAAAATGTCGCCGCTGCGTTGGTAGAGTTGGCACGACAGACGCTCCTCGGCCACGTAGAACTGGAACAATGCATGGCAGGGTGCCAGCGCCATGTCGGGGACCGCAGCCACGTTCCACGCGCTTACGATCAGTCTGCGGGAGTCAGGGTTGGACCTGATTTGTTGGATGACATCAGTAATCTGGTCAACTGCGCCGCCATCACGAGACGGCCACGAGCGCCATTGAACCCCATACACGGGTCCAAGTTCACCGTCATCGTCGGCCCATTCATCCCAAATCGAAACACCGTGCTCCTTGAGGTAAGCGATGTTCGATTCACCGCGTAGGAACCAGATCAATTCGTGAATGATCGATTTAAGGTGTAATTTTTTTGTTGTCAGCAAAGGGAAACCGCTCGCCAGATCAAATCGCATCTGGTGGCCGAACACACTCAGTGTGCCGGTGCCGGTGCGATCGTCCTTGCGAACGCCATTTTCGCGGACATGTTTCAGCAGATCGAGATAGGTCTGCATGCGTAGCTGGTAAGAACTCTGCTCTGGGGATGGATGGTGATCCGCGTATTGTAACGCGTCTCAGCTGACACGCTCATCCGGGCGTGCCCGTCGTGTGGCCCAAAACACGAAAGCGATACCCGCAATCAACATCGGCGTCGACAATACCTGCCCCATCGTCAGCCAGTCACCGTGGAGGTAACCCAGATGAGCGTCAGGCTCGCGGACGAATTCGATGGCAAACCGGATAGCCCCATAAGCGCATAGAAAGCTGCCAGTGATAATGCCGGTCCGCGGCCTCACCCGGACCAGCAAGTACATCGCTACGAACAGCACCACGCCTTCAAGAACGGCCTCGTAGAGCTGGGAAGGATGGCGTGCTAGTGCGCCAGCAGCGGGATGGGTAAATACCACCGCCCACGGCAGTTCACTTGGCGCACCCCACAGTTCCTGGTTGATGAAGTTCGCGACCCGCCCGAGTCCAAGACCAATCGGAATCGCCGGGATCAAAAAGTCGGTCGTGCTGACAAACGAACGATCCCGCGCGCGGCAAAAAAGCCACAGTGCGATCACGATACCAACCAGACCGCCATGGAATGACATACCGCCCTGCCACACGGCAAAAATCGCGAGCGGGTCGCTGAGATAAGTCGGCAGGTTGTAGAACAGGCCGTAGCCGATACGACCGCCGAGCACACCACCTACGGCCGCGTAAAAAACAACGTCGGCGACGTCATCCGGACTCCAGCTGCCCGCCGTGTCTACCGCTTGCCGACGCAAGTACCACCACCCAAGCCCTATAGCGGCGACATAGGCGAGTCCGTACCAGTGAATCGCCACAGGACCCAGCTGCAGCGCGACCGGATCGATGTCGGGAAATGCGATCACGGTGCGCTTGCGTTAATCGGCCTGAGAGCAGCGGCGAACTCCCGTTCGCCGTTCATTACCATTCCAGCGTAGCACCGAAAGTATCCTTGTAGCGCGCCTCGAAATCCACCCGCGTAATGCGGTGGTTCTGCGTGCCGCCGTGTTCGATCTTGATGCCGCCCAGTAAAGATGCAATGCGCCCCGTGGTCTCCCAGGGAAGGTCGTTCATCAGACCGTAAAGCAGGCCTGCCCGATAGGCGTCACCACAGCCCGTAGGATCCTTTACAACACTGACAGAGGCACACGGAATTTCCAGGCACTGGCCGCTAGTGTAAATCAATGAACCTTCGGCGCCGCGTGTCACGATGTATGCCTGCACGCCTGCCGCAATATCAGCCGCGGTGAGACCGGTGCGCTCCTGCATCAGTTCGGATTCATAGTCATTGACGCTCACCCAGGTTGCGGCGTCGATGAATCGCGTGAGATCTTCGCCGTCAAACATCGGCAAACCCTGACCCGGATCGAAGATGAACGGGATGCCGGCCTCGGCCATTTGTTCGGCGTGAGAAACCATGCCGTCACGACCGTCGGGTGCGATAATGCCTATATCGACCGCGCCCGCGTCGGCCACGTGATTTTCGGCGGAAAAATTCATCGCGCCTGGGTGAAAGGCCGTAATCTGGTTATCGTCAAGATCGGTCGTGATGAACGCCTGGGCAGTCAGCGCATCGGGAATGGTACGCAGGCAATCCTGGCGAATACCGTGCTCTTCGAGCCACGCGGTGTAGGGCGCGAAATCCTCACCGACGGTACCCATGGGCAGCGGATGGCCGCCGATCATTTTCAGGTTGTAGGCGATGTTTCCCGCGCACCCTCCGAACTCTCGGCGCAGACCGGGCACCAGGAACGAGACATTCAGCATGTGAATCTTGTCGGGAAGAATATGGTTTTTGAAGCGGTCTTCAAAAACCATGATGTTGTCGAATGCAAATGACCCACAAATCAGTGCCGGCATGACGAATTGGCCTCCCAACTTTTAACTGGCGGACATAATACGATAAGCCCAATGACAAGATTTGGACCACGGTCTGATAACGCCACTTTATGCGCTGTTTTCGAGCGACGTACTGGGCGCTTTGGTGATCGTCACTGTCGACGTGTTTGTCGAACCGGTGATCGCCCATCGTACGGATAGGACGTTCGCCGGCAACCGCGCCTTTCATTGGAGTTGGGGCTACTTCTTTGAACCGGTCACCCGGCCCCTGCTGGTGTTTAGCTTTGTCCTAATCACCTACCCGACCCTATTCGGCGCACGGGATGCGCCGGCCATTGGGCAGCTTGTTGCTGAACAGGAGCGCGCGCTAGGCAATCTATTCGCGCTCAGTTTGTTTATGCCCGCAAGCGATTTTTTTCCGGCGCCACTCGGGCGCGATTCTTCCTCTTCAGGCCTTACTCGTAACGGCCATGGTATTCAGCTGGTATATCGACCATCTCAGTATCGCGAGTGCCAGTCCCTAGCCCGGGATTCATGCCGCCGTAGCAATCCCATTGATGGCCTACCTTGCCCACCGCATTGCGCACGAAACCGGCGTTGTACTTGGCCCCCGAATTGACGAGCTGTTCAGCGCTACCGGCTATAACCGGCTGGTCCCAAATGCACTAGCCGCACAGCTACAGCTGCGGGGGGTGGTCTACTACGGCTTGATTCTCGGCCGGAAAATTTCGATTTGATTGCACTCGCTGGCCGCATGCGTAACCTCCCTGTCACCCTTCCGTCTGTCTGTTACGCACTTTTTTGCGTGGCGCCGACAGTACTCGCTTTCAGCGCGCCGACAAGGTAATGGCCGGTATGTGAATTCTCATTCGCAGCGACGTCCTCAGGCGTCCCGGTTGCAACGATCTGCCCGCCGCCACTGCCGCCCTCCGGCCCCATGTCGATGATCCAGTCCGCCGTTTTGATGACGTCCAGGTTGTGCTCGATCACAACGACTGTATTGCCATGATCACGCAACCGATGCAGCACCTTGAGCAGCTGCTCGATGTCGTAAAAATGCAGACCCGTCGTTGGTTCATCGAGAAAGTACAGTGTCTTACCGGTATCACGTTTTGACAACTCGCGTGCCAGCTTCACGCGCTGGGCTTCACCTCCGGATAGCGTCGTCGCGTTCTGCCCCAGATGGATGTAGGACAACCCGACCTCGGTCAGCGTTTGCAGTTTTTTCGCCAGAACGGGCACCGCGTCGAAAAACTGGCGCGCTTCCTCGACGGTCATGTCGAGTACTTCAGCGATGGTCTTATCCTTGTACAGGATCTCGAGCGTTTCGCGGTTGTAACGCTTACCCTTACACATATCGCAGGGTACGTAGACATCCGGCAGGAAATGCATCTCGACTTTGATCACACCGTCGCCCTGACACGCCTCACAGCGCCCACCTTTTACGTTGAAGCTGAACCGGCCCGGTTTATAACCACGCGAGCGCGCTTCATGTGTGGCGGCGAAAAGATCTCGAATTGGCGTGAACAGTCCTGTGTAGGTGGCAGGGTTCGAACGTGGCGTACGCCCGATGGGGCTCTGATCGATATCAACAACCTTGTCGAAATGGTTCATCCCTTCAATCCTGTCATACTCCGCCGGCTTGGACGCCGCGCCATTCAGTTCACGTGCGGTAATCGCGTAGAGCGTGTCATTGACCAGGGTGGATTTGCCGGAGCCTGACACACCGGTGACACAGGTCATCAAGCCGACCGGAATGCTCGCGTCAATCGACTGCAGGTTGTTGCCACGTGCGCCGAAGATATCCATCGAGCGCTTCGGATCGGCGGCCGTACGCAACGGCGGCACCGCGATTTCACGCCGTCGCGACAGGTATTGACCGGTCAAAGATTCTGAACAATCGGCGAGGTCTTCGGGCACGCCCTGAACTACAACCCGTCCGCCGTTAACGCCGGCACCAGGCCCCATGTCGACGACGTAGTCGGCGGCGCGAATCGCTTCTTCGTCGTGCTCGACAACGATGACCGTGTTGCCCAGATCGCGTAAGTGCTCCAGCGTATTCAACAAGCGCTGATTGTCACGTTGGTGGAGGCCAATTGAGGGCTCGTCGAGAATATACATCACGCCAACCAGGCCCGCGCCGATTTGGCTGGCCAGTCGGATTCTTTGCGCTTCACCGCCCGACAGCGTGTCGGCGCTGCGGTCCAGGGTCAGGTAATCGAGCCCCACGTTGACCAGGAACTGCAGCCGCAGCTGAACTTCCTTGATAATTTTCTCCGCGATTTCCCCACGTTGGCCGGTAAGCCGCAGCTCATCGAAAAATTCGTGCGTCGCACCGATCGGTTTGGCCGTAACGTCAGCAAGGTTGTGTGCGTTGATGAATACGTTGCGCGCGGCCGTATTAAGTCGCGTTCCGTCGCAATCCGGACAGGGTTTCGAGCCCAGGTAGCGTGACAGCTCCTCGCGCACCATGTTCGAGTCGGTCTCGCGGTAGCGGCGCTCCATATTCGGCAATACCCCTTCGAAGACATGCTTGCGTTTGTAGGTCTTGCCACCGGAACGGATATAGGTGAACTCGATTTCGGTTTTCCCACTGCCCATCAGGATGACATCCCGTACTTTTTCAGGCAGCTCGCCATAGGCCGTATCGATGTCGAATTTGTAATGTTTCGACAAGGCCGTAATCAAATTGAAATAGTAGGCGTTGCGACGATCCCACCCCCGGATCGCACCGGCTGGCAGACTCAGTTCTGGGCGCTGAACAACGCGCTCGCGGTCGAAAAACTGTACCTGGCCCAGGCCGTCACAGTTGCCACAGGCGCCGACCGGGTTGTTAAACGAAAACAACCGCGGCTCAAGTTCGTTGATGCTGTATCCACAGGCCGGGCAGGCGAACCGGGATGAAAACAACAGTTCCGCGCCCTTGCTCCCTTCCATCGGCACGACCCGCGCGACGCCTTCGCCAAGTTCAAGCGCAGCTTCGAACGATTCGGCGAGTCTGAGACCGATATCCTCACGCACACGAAAACGGTCTACGATGACGTCGATGTCATGCTTCTTCCTGAGCTCGAGCACTGGCGGATCATCGAGCATGACGACCTCACCGTCGACCAGCGCCCGAACATACCCCAGCCTTGCGAGATGTCCGAAAACCTGGTGATGCTCCCCTTTGCGGCCGCGCACGACCGGTGCGAGAAGCATCCAGCGAGATTTCGGGTCCAGCGCAAGGACCTGGTCGACCATCTGCGAGACCGCCTGCGCTTCCAGCGTTTCCTCATGATCGGGACACTTGGGCTCGCCAACCCGGGCAAACAACAGGCGCAGGTAGTCGTAAATTTCCGTGATGGTGCCGACGGTCGACCGCGGGTTGTGCGACGTCGATTTCTGCTCGATCGATATCGCTGGTGACAGACCTTCGATGTGGTCAATGTCCGGCTTCTCCATCATCGAGAGAAACTGCCTGGCGTAGGCGGAAAGCGATTCAACGTAGCGGCGCTGCCCCTCGGCATAGATCGTGTCGAAG
>CAXGUU010000205.1:0-6028 GCA_964012875.1 uncultured bacterium | reverse complement strand
CTGCTGCTTCGACATGCACCTGCGAAACGACGCCGTCTTCGACCACGAGCGCAAAGCGCTGGCCACGCGTCCCCATACCGAAGCCACTGGCGTCGAGATCGAGTCCCAGAGCTTTGGTGTAATCCGCGTTGCCATCAGCCAGCAGGGTCACTTTGTCGCCCGCACCCTGATCATTTGCCCAGGCACCCATCACAAACACATCGTTAACCGACAGGCACGCGATAGTATCAACGCCCTTGGCCTTGATGGCGTCAGCATTCTGAATAAAGCCAGGGAGGTGCTGCGATGAACACGCTGGCGTGAACGCACCGGGAACCGAAAACAACACGACCTTCTTGCCGCCAAATACTTCGTCGCTTGAAACTGCGCCGGGGCCTTCGGCCGTCATCACGCCGAACCCGCCATCAGGCATTTTGTCACCAACACTTATTGTCACGAGAACCTCCGCATGGATTGAGTGTGCTTGAAGGGCGCCATTGTGCCACCCAGCGCCGACCGATGGTAGGCATTGTCAATCACTGCCGACCACCTTACACCACCCTGTCCGGCGGTTGACCACCGGCGAAAAAAGCATCCATATTTTCGACCACGCGAAATCCCATCGCGCGCCGCGTTTCGATGGTTGCGCTACCAAGGTGCGGCAGCAATACGACATTGTCGCAGGCGAGGAGTGACGCCGGCACGGCCGGTTCACCGTCATAAACATCGAGGCCTGCCGCCGCGATCCGCCCTGCGGCCAGCGCGTCCGATAATGCGTCCTGTTCGACCACCTCGCCTCGAGCCGTGTTGATGAGTATCGCATGCTCAGACATGTAGCCCAATGTCTGCGCATTGAGCAGGTGCCGGTTCTCCTTCCCCCCGGGACAGTGCAGTGACACAAAATCGCAACGTCCCAATAATGCGGCGAGGTCGGGCGCCTGCACAGCCCCCACTGTCGACAAGGCTTCCGTGCCGATAGGGCTGCGATTGAATACTTCAATGCGCATGCCGAAACCATGGTGTGCGCGGTAAGCGACGGCGCGACCGATGCGCCCGAAACCGACGATACCCAGTCTCTTTCCATTCATTTTTCGTCCAAGCATGTGCGTTGGACGCCAGCCGGCCCAACGGCCGGACCGCACTTCCCGCTCACCCTCGCCGGCCCGCCGCGCCGCCATCAACATCAGGCACAAGGTCAGATCGGCTGTACAGTCGGTCAGCACGTCCGGCGTATTGGATACTGAAATGTTTTGCTCGTATGCAGCCGCTAAATCGATGTGGCTGAACCCCACGCCATAGTTGGCTATCAACCGAACACTGCTGCCTTCGATAAGATCGCGCGTTATGGAATCGGTTACCGTTGGGCAAACTGCGTCCGCGCGCCGAAACGCAGCCTTGAGCTCGGTCCCGCTCATCACCGTATCGGTCGCGTTAAGTTCTACGCGATAGCGTTCGGCAAGGGCCTGTTCAACTTCGCTCGGCCATTTTCGGGTCACGACCACCAAGGGTTTCGTCATTGCTACCAGTCCGTCGTGGTGGCTGCTGACATTACGGTCCGGCGAATGCCCGCGCTAAGTCGCCAATCAGATCGTCTTTGTCTTCAAGGCCTACAGACAGGCGCACCAATCCGTCAGTGACTCGCATCGCCTCGCGTTCTGCTGCACTGAGGCGCCCATGGGTCGTGGTTGCCGGGTGAGTCACAATACTCTTCGTGTCACCCAGATTGGCAGTGATGGAAAACAGGCGCAGGTTGTCAACGAGGTGCCATGCACGCGTACGACTCGCCACTTCGAAACTGACGATCCCGCCGAATCCACACTGCTGACTTTTTGCCAGTTCGTGCTGTGGGTGTTGCGCGAGGCCCGGGTAATAGACCCGCGTCACCGCGGGCTGAGCTTCGAGCCAGTGTGCGACTGCGGCCGCGTTTTCACAATGGCGTTGCAGGCGGATGGACAGGGTTTCAAGCCCCTTGAGAAAGACCCATGCATTGAACGGGCTCAGGCTCGGACCGGCACTCCTCAAGAACGGAAAAACCTTTTCGTTCAGCAGTTCATTACGACCAATTACAGCCCCGCCAAGGCAACGTCCCTGCCCATCCAGGTATTTGGTTGCCGAATGAATAACGAGATCCGCGCCAAGGCTTAGCGGTCGTTGCAGGGCTGGCGTGCAGAAACAATTATCGACCACGAGCAGGCAGTCGTTGTCATGAGCGAGGGCCGCGAGGCGTTGTAAATCCGCTATTTCAGTCAGTGGGTTGGACGGCGTCTCTAGATAGAGCAACCGCGTCGTTGGCGTGATGGCAGCCTCCCAGGCACTGAAGTCGGTGACATCAACGAATGCTGTCACGATACCGAAACGCGACAGGACATTGCCAAAGAGATTCACGGTGGTGCCAAACACGCTTCTCGATGCCACGATGCCGTCGCCGGCCGATAGCAGCGACATTACGAGGCTCATGATTGCGCTCATGCCAGATGCCGTTGCGATGCAGCGTTCGCCGCCTTCCATTGCCGCCAGCCGCCGCTCGAAGGCGCGCACCGTCGGATTTGTGAAGCGACTGTACACGTTCCCGTCTTCCTCGCCAGCGAAACGCGCGGCCGCCTGCGCGGCGGATTCGAAGCAGAAGCTCGACGTTAAAAACAGCGCTTCACTCTGTTCCATTTCGCCGGTTTGATATTGGCCGGCACGGCAGGCGAGCGTAGGGATATCGAGATCACCTTCCGAGTGTTCATAGGTCAATGTCGTCATGGCTCAAAATCCCATACTCTGGCTTGCAGAACAGAACACGAGCCGCGGACACAAAGGACCTGCGCCGGAATCCAAAGCAGGTTTGGATCGCTTTAGCTGTGTTTCTAATGCGCCCGCAAGCTGAATTCAAATCGGCGCTTTATCAGGTCGCGAATGTAGTGGACGGCGCCGCCTGTTGTCAATGTTCAGCTTTCGACCGTTATACCGCCGGTCGAGAACAAATCGCGCAGCGAGTCGTCGTCGTCGGCCCGCTCTGCCTTGGCTTCGTCGGAGCGCATCTGGCTGATTCTGTGCAGGTATCCATCGCTGATGTCGCCGGTCACGTATCTGCCGCTGAAGCACGATTGCTCGAAATCCCGAATACTCTCGTTGCCGCGCCGGGCGGCTTCAACCAGGTCCTCGAGATCCTGATAGATCAGTCCGTCGGCACCGATTTGATGGCAAATCTGATCGACGTTGCGGTCGTAAGCGATCAGTTCTTCACTGGTCGGCATGTCGATTCCATAGACATTGGGGAAACGAACCGGCGGCGCCGCTGACGCGAAATAGACCTTGCGCGCCCCCGCTTCCCGCGCCATTTCGATGATCTGGCCGGACGTCGTACCCCTGACGATCGAATCGTCCACCAGCAGCACGTTTTTACCTTCGAATTCCAGCGCTATCGCATTCAGTTTTTGACGCACAGATTTTCGCCTCAGCGCCTGCCCGGGCATGATGAACGTGCGCGGAATGTAGCGGTTCTTGATGAACCCTTCGCGGTAGTCGACACCGAGCGCGTGCGCCATTTCCAGCGCTGCCGTTCTGGCTGTGTCCGGGATCGGAATGACGACATCGATATCAACATCACCCCACTCGCGTCTGACTTTTTCGGCAAGCATCTCGCCCATGCGCATACGCGCCCTGTGCACGGAGATACCATCAATAATCGAATCCGGTCGAGCTAGATACACATGTTCGAAAATGCACGGCGCGTACAGGGGCATGTCAGCGCATCGCTTGGTTTTCAGATCCCCATCCTTACTTATAAATACGACCTCGCCCGGCGCAACATCGCGAATGAGTTCGAACCCGAGCGCATCAATCGCAACACTTTCCGATGCCACCATGTACTCACGTCCCTCAGCGGCTTCGCGTTTTCCGAAAACGACAGGTCGAATGCCATAGGGATCGCGGAACGCAACAATGCCGACCCCGGTGATCATGGCAACAACGGCGAACCCGCCAGAGCAACGTTCGTAGACCCGCTTCGCAGCTGCAAAAACATCTTCAGCGTCGATGCGTAGCTTGCCCAGTCGTTGCAACTCGTGGGCAAACACATTGAGCAGAACCTCAGAGTCGGACTCAGTATTGATATGCCGCAATTCATCGCTGAACAACTCTTCTTTGAGTTGATCGGCATTGGTCAAATTACCATTGTGCGCGAGCGTAATGCCGTAAGGGGAATTCACGTAAAACGGCTGGGCTTCGGCGTTCGAGGAAACACCGGCAGTCGGATATCGCACGTGCCCGATCCCCATGCGGCCGCGCAGACTGAGCATATGTCGGGTATGGAACACATCACGGACGAGCCCGTTAGATTTGCGCAGGTAGATTCGACCACTGTCGTAGGTCGCAATACCCGCCGCGTCCTGGCCGCGGTGCTGCAACACCGTAAGCCCGTCATAGATCATTTGATTGACAGAAGATTTGGCGACGATTCCAACAATTCCGCACATGATTTCGAGTTCGTCTAATAACTGAAATAACGAGCCAGCTCGCTCGGCATGACGCTGATTAGATACAGCGCCGCTGTTTCAAACGGCGGCAGTGATTGCGCCTCCTGCCACCAGGGATCCGCGGGGTACTTCGTCAGCCCACCGAAGAGAACGAGGACAAGTACAATAGCTGCCCCACGCGCCAACCCGAATACTGCCCCGAGTAGTCGATCCGTCCCGCTCAAGCCTGTTTTCTCAAGGAGGGTACCGATGAGGTGGTTGATAATACCGACTGCGATCAAAGTGACAATGAGTACGCCGACAAACGCAAGCACCACGCGAACCGATTCGACGGTCACATAGGGTGCTAGCAATTCACTCGCCGGCACCGCGTAGGCGGAAGCCACCGAGAACGCCGCGATCCACGCCAACAGCGACAACACCTCTCGCACTAACCCCCGCAGCACGCTGACAAGCACCGAAATTAAAACAATGCCGATTACGGCGCCGTCCACCCAGTTCATGGAATGCTCATCGGAGGTGACAACCCGAGTGTAGCAGAGGCTTGGGAGCACCTGAAACGGCCATCACCATCCCCTACCTGTACTTGAGCAGCATGCCCTTCATTTCAAAGTCCTTCGTCAACTGATTGCGAACAGACTCGGCTTCCGCGCGCGCGACCTGAGGTCCGACCCTGACCTTGAACACCGTTGTGCCACCTTCGGCCTGGCGTTGCAAATAACCCGGGTAACCCTTATCGCGAAGCCGGTCGATGAGACGTTGCGCGTTCTCGACATTGCCGAAACTGCCAAGCTGGACGGTCCAGGCATCCTGCACTTGTGACGGAGGCCGATCCGGTACGCCCACGCCCAACTCAACGGCCTTCGTAGCGTCAGGCACTTCAACCCGAGCCTCAATCGGTACCGCTTCGGCCGCCGGTTGGTCGGTCGTAGTCGGTATCGTCTCAGGTTGCCCTCGCTCGTCGCTCGGGCCTGCTTCGGGTACAGCTTCGACGATCGGCGTCGGCAGCGTGTTGGCACGGGCTTCGCGCGCCATCGCTTCAACCTCGGCCTCGTCTAGGGGCTGCACGCTCGGTTCAAACGGATTTTCCGGCGTATCGGGTAACTGGGCAACGTCGGAGACAAGTTCGTCGTGCGTTCCGGACTCAAGGAAAATCGGGATGAAAATCACACCCAGCACGACCAGCACGGCCGCACCGACAACTCTTTGTTTCAGCTGACGATCCATCAATCGATTTCCAGCTGCAATGATTCAAAGATCTTGAGCATCGCGCCGACAGTAATGCTTGAACCGAGAACGAGCACACGGTCGTCCGGAGAGGCCTGCCTTGAAATTTCCTCGTGTGCCGCCGCGACACTATCGAAGCAACGTGACCACGCGCGCGGCATCAGTTTCTTCAGACAAGATTCGAGCTCAGTGGCCCGCGCGCCGTTAGCAGCGGGTAAATCGGTGAAGCACCACCTGTCGACAACATCAGTCAGCGGCCGCAGGTAACCAATATGGTTTTTCGTGTTCAACATGCCAATCAGTGCAAAGGTTTTGCCACTCGTTGGATTCTGGCCCAGGGTCGCGCGGAAAATTTCTGC
>CAXGUU010000204.1:0-6089 GCA_964012875.1 uncultured bacterium | reverse complement strand
GCTTCACAGCGTGCGATCGAGGCGTTCCACATCGCTTCATCAAAATCGGCGTTCCGGGCAGCTCGCCATTCAATCGGAATCACCAGCGCGTTGCGTTCGCGTTCAAACTCAACCGGGCACTCAAACCAGTTTGCGTAAAGGTCGTAAAAATCGGGTCGAGGGTAAGTCAGGCTGATGCGCGCGGCAGCACTCGATCCGTAGCGTATGGCGCGTGCATACTCGTACATCACCACCAGCGGGACCTCGGTGAGCATGCGGCCGACCGGCCCGAGGTCGATCAGCGCGGCGACTTCGCAGCCGAACTCCGATTCACCCAGCGTCCCTTGCCAGCGCAGGTAGGGAACCCGGCTCGGCATGTATTTAATAAAGGCATCCAGTCCGTCTCCGAGCGTGGGTGCGGTCAGCCAGGCCATGGTGACGACGCCGTGAAAGTGCTGAGCCATGCGGCGTCCCCATTGCAGATGCCAGTCGGGCGATTGCCGCAGCGGCAGGATGTTCTCGATGCACTGCAGATGCTGACGCACTGAAATCGGATGTGGGTAGTCGGCCAGTTCAGCGGCCGGGATCCCGGTTCCGGCAGCGATGGTTACGTGGTCGTCGAACTCCTGCGTCAGTAATTTGACGTAGGCGTTTGGCATGAGTGTTCGTTCGATTTCGGCGGCCATGAAGTCATTTTGTCATGAAATGACCTAAACATTGGCACTGTATCAGCTTCCGGTCAATTTTCGCCTTCCGTACTGTATATACCTTCATTGGGCGGGGTACTTGGACATGAAAAACATTGTTGAAACTCATGAGCGCGTAAAAGACTTCGACTGGTCTTTTTCGTACAACGACAAGCCGAAACGTTATCCGACGCGTTACAAGATTCCGCCGAAAACGAAGGATCCGTTTCGCCACCTGATTCGCGATTACTGCTCGATGGAGCAGGAAAAAGACGACCGCCAGTACGGGGCGATGTCGGACGTGATTGCGCGTTCCGGTATGCCGGGCAAAGCCTCCGAGCGCTGGATGGAAATCATGAAGCTCGTCTTACCGATCACCTGCTTCGGTGAGTACGCCGCGATGAAGAGTTGCGGTCAGTTGATTGACACCGTCGACAACGCCGAGCTGCGCCAGGGCTACCTGGCCCAGACCATCGATGAGGTTCGGCACGTCAACCAGCAGGCGCACCTGGCACGCTACTTCGCCAAACACGCGCCTGACCCCCAAGGATTTTCCCAGGGTTTCAAACTGCGTTCACGCACCATTCAGGCACGCGCCGGCCAGGGTGCACTCTCCGGATTTTTCAATGCAGACCCAATCGAGGGGGCGATTAACCTGCAGGTTGTTACGGAAACTGCGTACACCAACCCCTTGTTTGTCGCAGTGACCGAGATTGCTGCCGCCAACGGCGACGAAACCACGCCAACCGTCTTTCTCTCCGTACAGTCCGATGAAGCACGACACATGGCGAACGGCTACTCCACCCTCGCAGCCGTGGTGTCCAACCCTGACAATCTCGAGCATCTTGAAAAAGACTTCGACCGGGCGTTCTGGCGTCAGCACAACTTTCTCGATCCCTTTCTGGGCGCGGTCTACGATTATTTTCAGGAAAACCGCTCGAGTTCCTACCTCGAGAAGTGGGAAGAGTGGATCGCCAACGACTGGGCCGGTGCGTATATCGCGAAGCTGGAACCGTTTGGCCTGAAGGCGCCGCGCTGGTTCGATTCGGCGCGCGCAAACATGCCGTGGGTCGGTCATACCGCGATGATGCTGATCGCTGCAGCCTGGCCGATGATGTTCTGGCGCTTCGACCCGATGACCGAACGTGACTTTGAATGGTTCGAGAAGAAATACCCGGGCTGGTACAACCACTTCGGCGGATTCTGGGAAGACTACGCGCGTATCGCTGACCCGAAGGAAGGCATGATCCCGATGCAGCTGTTCGACAAGCTGCCACCGCTGTGCAATACCTGCCACATGCCGTGTGCGCTGCCGCGGCCTGACATTGCCACGTTGCGGGTTCGCATGATCAACGACAAGAAGCTCGCGTTCTGCTCAGAGGCCTGCGAGCACATTTTCCGCGAAGAACCACATCGATACCTCGGCAACCCGACTTTATTCGAGGAGTTTGACGGCGTCGACATGGCGGATTTTATCGAGCAGGGTGGTTTCCTGCGCGAAGACGGTAAGACGCTCATCGCACAGCCGACCTTGAAATGGGACAAACCATGGACTGTGGATGACATCCGGGCGCTCAAGATCGAACTGCGCGATCCGTTGCGTGATTTGGCGGTCGATGAAGTAGAGGTCGCGGCGTGACCACTCAAAGCGCGACCGCGAACGAGCCGCGCGACTTTACCTTCATCAAGCCGCGAAAAAGGCGGCTGACGGAATACGAGGCGGTCACCGTCCACCAGCAATGGGAGCCGGGTGGGTTTGATGTCGGTACAACCTTCCTGCGCGGCCCGGACGGCCGGTCGTGGTGGGAAGCCGAGCGCACGGCCCTCAAACACCCCGACTGGTTCGTGTTTCGCGATCCCGCGCAATTGTGGCAGAGGAGCTATGTGCGCCTGCAGGCGGAACAGGAAAGGTCTATCGAGCGCATCACCGAGGATGCGGTCGCGGACGGCATGTTCCGCGAGATCGCCCCCGGCTGGCTCACTGAAATCCTCGGCAAACACTACCGCGCTTGGTCATTTTTTGAATATGGCCTGTTTCGGGCTTTCTCGCCGGCGCAACGCGAGGCGCTGTCCGATTCCCTCGGCAACGCAATTTGCTTCCAGTCATTCGATCACATGCGCCTCGCGCAGGCGGTGGTCGCACACCTGCTGGAAATCGAACTTAATGTCGAGGGTTTCGAAGACCGTGGTGCCAAGGATTTGTGGACAGATGATCCGATCTACCAGCCGTCACGAAACCTGGTTGAAGACCTCATCATGACCGAAGACTGGGCTGAACAGACGCTCGTCGTTAATCTTGTTGTCGCCCCGATCTTGAGTCGGATCGCCTGGGACACGCTGGTACGCAAACCGGCGCCTCTGCATGGTGACGCGGTAACGCCGCTCATCCTAATGACGGCGGAGCGTGACCGTCGTCGCAACCTCGAGTACAGCAAGGAACTGGTGAAGATGGTGACGGCCGATGACATCGACGAATGCGCGTCAAACCGCGAGGTCATTGTCGGCTGGATGGATACGTGGCGGCCGCGTGTGATCGATGCTGCCCGCAGTCTGGCTCCCATCGCCCGGCGCATGTCAAAAGCGGACGTTGACTTCGATGCTGAGCTCGAAGCAGCTGTTGCAGCGCAGGCAGCATTGACCGGTGAGCTTGGTCTCGACGGGGACAACTAATGGGCGTCCAAGCAAATGAACACGTCGTTGTTGTACTGATGAAAGGCGACGAGGCCGATGCCACGCTTGACGTGGTACGCGCCGACAGTCCGGAGGTTACAATTACGGATCAGGGCACCTACTGGCACCTGTCTGCCGACGACGAAATCGTTATTGACATGAATCGTGTCGGCGAAGAATTGGGTGAGCCGATAGCGCTCAGTGAATGGTTAGTAATCATGTCGACCTTCGTCGGACGGGTGATTACTGAGCCGACGTTCTTTCGCGTAACCTCCGACGTCACCGGTATCGATACCGAGGTGGCCTAGAAGCGGTCTCAGAAACACTTGCTGTAGTGCCTACGGCGACACTCGATATGCTGCTTGTCGACGGCGTGTGGCGGGCTGCCTCGCGGCGCCTGCCCGGACACACACGAACTGCGCTTTTCAACAGGACGAGCCGTTCATCACGGTTCGTTTGAACACTTGTTAAGGGTTTACCAGCTATGGCGTTCACTGCCCGCCTGACTGATAGCGATACCACCTTTGACATCGAGGACGGCGAAACCGTCCTCGATGCTGCCCTGCGCCAGGGGGTGGATATAGACTACGGCTGCCGCCACGGACGATGCTCAGCCTGCAAGTACTTCCTCGAAGACGGTGATGTTGATTTCGGCGAAGCCTCAATCTACTCCCTTTCCGACGAGGAGCGCGAAGATGGCTATGGTCTGTTGTGCTGCGCGACACCGCTGACCGATCTGGTGATCGAATCAAAAGACCTGCCGGACGCAAAGGCCAAACCCCACCTGACGCCCGAATCCCGTGCAGGGACAGTCGCTCGCATCGAACAGGTGTCAAATCTGCTATGGCACCTGACGCTTGATCTCGATGCGCCGCTGGCGTTTTACGCCGGACAATTCGTTGAGCTTCAATTGAGCGGGCAGGATGTGTGGCGTTCGTATTCGGTGGCGTCGGATCCGGCTAATGCCGATCAGCTTGAATTCGTGATCAAACATCACGACGGTGGCGCCTTTTCCGGAGATCTGCCGACCCTTGCACCCGGCGCCCAGATTTCGGTGCGCGGGCCCTACGGCAAGAGCTACCTGCGGGACGGTGAGGAGGATTTGCTCATGGTCGCGACAGGCTCGGGAATCGCACCAATTCTGTCGATGCTGAAGGTACTGGCACGTGAAGACGGCAATCGCGCTAGCTTTGTTTTTTATGGGGCACGCGGTAGCGATGACATTCCTGAAATGGTAAGCGGGATCAGGGAGTGGATGCCGCGCGAAGAGTTGTCGAAGATTTCAATCTGCCTGACCCAGGCTGCGGACGACTGGATTGGTCCGCGCGGACGCGTGACACAGTCGATTCAGTCGGATATTCCTGATGCCAGCGCGATGACCGCGTATGTATGTGGTTCCCCGGAGATGTGTGAAACCGTGGGCACGCTGCTGGAAGCGAAAGGCATCCGTGACGGCGAACTCCACTACGACAAGTTTCACTCGGCGACCCAGGACGTCTGACAGGCCATTCGGCCGGCCCGAGATGATAGCGGGCGCGCAGCTGAAAGCGCCTGCGTGCGTGTTCGCCCACGTTGCATAACAAGGTGCGGCGGGTAGAATACGCGGCCTTATATTGCACTGCCGCAAAAGGTGCCGGCCGATGGAAAAACCGACTGTAAAACCTGAAAATCCCTGCTTTTCATCGGGACCTTGCCCCAAGCGTCCCGGCTGGTCTGCCAGCGTGCTGGGGGACGCCCTGGTCGGGCGCTCACACCGTTCCAAACCTGGCAAGGCGCGCTTGAAGTCGGCGATCGATCGCACCGGCGAGGTCCTCGGTGTGCCCGAGGGCTATCGCATCGCGATTGTGCCGGGATCAGATACAGGCGCTGTCGAAATGGCGCTGTGGAGTCTGCTCGGGGAGCGCGGTGTGGATGTCTTGGCGTGGGAAAGTTTCGGCCAGGAATGGGTGACTGACGTTCTCGATGTGCTGCAAATCGAGGACGCGCGGAAGTTTGTCGCGCCCTATGGCCAGCTACCGGATCTGAGTGCGGTCGATTTCTCGCGTGATGTCGTGTTTGTCTGGAACGGAACGACTTCGGGGACACGGTTGCCGAATGGTGACTGGATCGCTGACGATCGTGAAGGCCTCACGATCTGTGACGCCACATCCGCAGCGTTTGCAATGGAATTGCCGTGGCCCAGGCTGGATGTGGTTACATTTTCCTGGCAGAAAGTTCTGGGTGGCGAAGCAGCGCACGGGGTCATCGTGCTAAGCCCCCGTGCGGTCGAACGCCTCGAGTCCTATGTGCCACCGCGCGCGTTGCCAAAGCTTTTTCGCATGACCAAGAAGGGTAAGCTGGATGCCGCCCTGTTCGAAGGTGCGACAATCAACACGCCGTCGATGCTCTGCGTCGAAGATTATCTCGATGCCTTGAACTGGTCTGAATCGAATGGCGGTTTAAACGGGCTGATCACGCGATCACGTCAGAACCTGTCAGTGCTTGAAGCCTGGGTTGATAAAACGCCATGGATCGAATTTCTGACCCCGACGCCGGCGGAACGATCGAGTACGTCAATTTGTTTAAGCATTTGCGCCGGCTGGTTCACGCAACTGGACGGTGATGCCCAGGCCGATTTCACCAAGCGCATGTCGGCTCTGCTTGACGCGGAGGATGTGGCCTACGATATCAACGGCTATCGCAATGCGCCGCCGGGGTTAAGAATCTGGGGCGGTGCTACCGTCGAAGCGGCGGATTTGGCCAGGCTCCTACCAT
>CAXGUU010000203.1:0-6096 GCA_964012875.1 uncultured bacterium | reverse complement strand
GAGGAAAAGATCGACCCGCATCGGGAACCGCTTCTGGTAAAGCGTCCCCAGGGTGATGCCAATGAGCGCGAGCACACATGCGAGGAGACCGATCGCATCGAGCCCTCCCCCGCGATAACTCGGGAGAACGACCATAGAGAGGCCTACAAAACCGATGACGAAACCCAGCCACTGGATACGCCGCAGTCTCTCAGTCAGCAGTGTCGCAGCAATTGCTGCCGTCAGGATCGGTTGTGCGCCGGTGATTACCGCCGCGATGCTGACATCAACCCCACGATCAATTGCGTAGAAAACGCCACCGACGAAACAGCTATGAATCAATACACCTGAAACGGCGAGATGAACCCACTCCAGGCCCGGTGCCGGGACGCGAGCGCTTCGAATCCTGACAATCACAAGCAAAACGATCGTTACGATGGCGAATCGAATCGCAGTAAACGTCAGGGGATCTGCATGGGGTAACCCAAACCGCGCACCGATGAATCCGGTCGACCACAGGAGGACGAAAACGAGCGGTGCGAAACGAATCAGTAATTTCAGGGTGTCGGGCATTAAGCGACGTAAAATTCGTATTAGCGTTCAAATCGGGGGGCGCCAACCTTACAATCCCGGTGTCGGTCGATTCCAGCTCGGTGCATGGTGGATCTGACTGGCAAGCGACGGGTGCCCAAGCGCCTGTTCTGAATCCGCTTTATTGGATATTAATCATGAAAGTGTTTGCCAGTGTCGTAATCAACAGCGAAGCAGGCCGCGTATGGGAAATATTGCGCGATTTCGTCGGACTGACGACGTGGAGCAATGTCGTCTCCAGAGCAGAAATAACTAATGGCAAATTGCCGGACCAGCCGGGCGCAGTGAGAGTTCTCGAAGTTGCTGACGGCGGCCAATTTGTTGAGACTCTGGTCAGTTTATCGGACCAGTGCCGTTCTCTACAGTACAACATTATTGAAAGTCCGCTACCCGTTTTGAACTACGTCGCGACGATGCAGGTGTGGCCGGTTTCAATAGGAAATTTGAGTTTTGTGACGTGGCAGGCCGAATTCGATGTCTCTAATGATGACGCCGATGCCATGCGCGAAATCGTGGGCGAGCGCATTTGCACCGACGGATTGATCGCCCTACGCGACTTTTGCGAGCGATCTGGCGGGAATTGATGGGTATTTACCATTAATCCTGGGATTCCTGATCGCCCGGGCGCCTGATCCAATCTAGAATAACGATACGGCGCCACATCGTTTTATTCGCGTCGTTGCACCGATCACAGGCGGGAACAATTATGCAGTACGTCGACGTCATTATCGTTGGAGCAGGCCTCTCAGGCATAGGAGCTGCACGCCAGCTACAAGACAAATGCCCGGACAAGTCGTTCGCGATTCTGGAAGGACGCGATTGTGTCGGCGGCACCTGGGATTTATTTCGATATCCGGGAATTCGCTCCGACAGTGATATGTACACCATGGGTTATGACTCCAAACCCTGGAAGGA
The DNA here is from genome assembly GCA_964012875.1 of uncultured bacterium. Lineage (GTDB taxonomy): Bacteria > Pseudomonadota > Gammaproteobacteria > CAXGUU01. Next base: position 4,611 of record CAXGUU010000203.1, on the reverse strand, counting down.
AGCCAAAGCAATCGCTGACGGGCCTTCGATTCTCGATTACGTCAGACAAGCCTCTTCGGAGCGCGGCCTCGACGACAAGATCCATTTTCGCCACCAGGTGAAATCGGCGGACTGGTCCAGCGAAAACGGCCAGTGGACTGTTCAGGCCGAACATGATGGCGAGGGAATTTCGTTTTCGTGCAACATGCTTTTCATGTGTAGCGGCTATTACAGTTACGAATCAGGGTACAAGCCGGAAATCCAGGGACTCGATAGCTTTTCCGGACCGGTAATCCATCCGCAGGAATGGCCCGAAAATCTCGACTACAGCGGCAAGCGCGTGGTGATCATTGGCAGCGGAGCAACAGCAATGACACTTGTACCTTCGATGGCCGAGACCGCGGAAAATGTCACGATGCTACAACGTTCACCGACCTATGTCGTTTCCATGCCGGCCGAAGATGCGATCGCGAACTTTCTTAAGAAGGTGCTGCCGGCTCAATGGGCGTATCAACTGATTCGGGCGAAAAACATCTGGTTTCAACGATACTTCTACGGTCAAACGCGGACGCGACCGGACAAAGTTAAAGAAAAACTACTGGGCTGGGTGCGCAAAGCCCTGGGTCCGGATTTCGACGTCGATAAACATTTCACGCCTGATTACAAGCCGTGGGACCAACGCATGTGTCTTGTCCCGGACGGGGATCTTTTTCGCGCAATTCGCAGCGGGAAGGCCGATGTTGTCACCGATACGATCGAACAGGTTGGTGAAACGGCAATTACACTCACTTCGGGTCAAACGCTCGAAGCCGATATCATCGTGAGCGCAACCGGATTGAACCTCGCCGTCCTTGGCGGCGCAAAATTTTCTGTAGACGGGGAGCCGGTCAGTTTTCCGGACACTTATTCATACAAGGGCATGATGTTCTCGGGCGTCCCTAACCTCGTTTACACGCTCGGCTATATCAATGCGTCGTGGACATTGCGCTCGGAACTGGTCGCTGAGTACGTTTGCAGACTGGTCAATCACATGGCTGCCGTTGGCGCGGATGCGTGCACGCCGCGCCTGCGTGACGAAGACAAAGACATGGAGTCGTACATGCTCATCGACGATTTCTCGCCCGGTTACATGCGACGTGCGATGCACCTGTTTCCGCGACAAGGTAATCGTGACCCGTGGCGCAATACCCAGAATTACTTGCTCGACAAAAAATTGATCCGTAATGCTGCTGTCGAAGACGGTGTGCTGGCGTTCGAGAAAGCGATGAAATCGTCGTCTGAGACCACCACAGAAAGTACTGGCGATATCCAGACGCGATCAGCGGCATGACCGTCCCTTGGATGAGGAATCGAAATCGCTCGATGAACCGCTTGCGGAGTTTTCTCGAGGCCTGAACCAGTGCATCGACCTCATCGTTGAGCGCTACCGTACGCTCGACGACTTGCCGGGCCACCCCGGCACTAGCGAAGCACGGGTCAAGTCGTGGTTCGACGAGCCATTGCCTGTATCCGGTCTGGATATGGATGCCTTGCTGAACTTGGTGAATGAGACCGTGATTCGTTACCCCACCAACAACATCGGCACTCGCATGTTTGCCTATGTGATGTCTGGAGGGACTCAAGCTTCGGTAATGGCTGATCTGATCATTTCGGCGTTGGATCAAAATCCGGCCAAATGGCACCTTGGCCCATCGATGACTGAAATTGAAAAACGCGTCATCAGCTGGGGCGCAGAATTTATCGGTTTACCTGGTTCGATGGGCGGCGCAATCGTCAGCGGCGGGTCAGCTGCAAACCTGACCGGGCTGAACATTGGCCGAAACATGTTCGCCCGGCACGACGTTGCGGGTAGCGGGTTGTTCGGACAAAGCCCGATGATTACGTATGCATCGGAACAAACGCATTCCAGCGTCGCCAAAAGCATCGAAATGCTGGGACTTGGATCAGATAACCTGCGCAGGATTGCAACCCTTTCCGACTTCACGATCGATCTCAATCAGCTGAGGACGGCCATTCGAGCGGACAGGGCGGCGGGACTCACGCCCTTTTGTATCATCGGCAATGCAGGAACGGTCAATACCGGAGCCATCGATCCATTGGGCTCACTCGCTGACATCGCGGCCAGCGAAGGCCTTTGGTTTCACGTGGACGGCGCCTACGGCGGGCTCGCGTGCGCCTTGCCTGAACTCAAAAGCCGGTATGCCGGGCTCGAGCGTGCCGACTCCATTGCCCTCGATTTTCACAAATGGCTATACCAGCCTTTCGAAATTGGAATGACGCTTGTTAGCGATTTCAGCGTTCTGCGAAAAACGTTTGAACGTGACGCGGTCTATCTGGACTACGGCGCAAATGAAGCGCGGTTCGACATTTCACGGCATCATTTCGCGCTTTCAAGAAACGCCAAGGCTTTCAAGGTATGGATGAGTTTTAAGGCTTACGGTGCTGATCGCATCAAGCAAATGATTCGTAAGGACATCGATCTAGCTCGCTATCTGGCGGAACTGCTGAGCGCAACTGGCAACTTCGAGGTCATCAGTGAGGGACCGCTCGGAATCGTATGTTTCCGGTACCTGCCGCCTTGCGTCGAAGACGAGAATCTGCTTAATGAGTTTAACGAATGCCTCATTGAGACTTTAGAAAAAGATGGACGCGTTTTCATCACCGGTACCCAGCTCAGGAACAGGCACGTGATCAGGGCGTGTGTCATCAATCACCGCATGCGGCGAGAGGATATTGTGTTTTTGGTCAAAACGGTGGGCGCGGTAGCGGCGGCCCTGGTCGGTTAGGATCGGATCTGTAACGATTGACGGGGCAGCGCCTAGCCTTCAATCGCTGTACGAGCTCGATCCAACTGATGACATCCGCAGTTTTGACACTATTTTACCGCTATAAATGTGCCGGCGACACGTAACATTCTGTACCATACCTGCCCCTCAAATCGCACGGCGATCGGGGGCATACGACTAACAGGAAATCCAGAATGAGTTCAGGAATATCAGATAACGCGACCACCCACATTTCTATCTCGGGTACCAGCCTTGAGGTTTCCGAACCGGTGTTCGACTTGGTCGTCAACGAAATCCTGCCTGACCTTGGGATGGAACAGGCTTCGTTCTGGCGTTTGCTTGAGGAAGTGATCAGCGAGATGGCACCACGGAACAACTTGTTGCTGCTCAGGCGCTACCAGCTTCAGGCGGAAATCAATACATGGCATCAATCACGCAGCGACAAGCGTCACGATCCGGAACAATACAAGAAATTCCTGCAGAAAATCGGCTACCTACTGCCGGAAGGTCCGGATTTCACCGTTTCCACGACGAACGTGGATGAAGAAATCGCCTCCATCGCGGGACCGCAGCTGGTGGTTCCGGTGATGAATGCCCGCTATGCGCTGAATGCCACGAATGCTCGATGGGGTTCGTTGTACGACGCCCTGTACGGCACTGATGTGATTGCTGAATCCGACGGTGCTGAACAGGGGACAAGCTACAACCCCGCCCGCGGTGACAAGGTGATTGCATTCGGACGTCAATTCCTTGACCAGGTCGTTCCGTTACAGGATGGATCTCACAGTGATGCGATCGACTACGCGGTTTCACAACAACGCCTGGTCATCAAGCTTAAAGACGGCAGTGAATCAGAATTAGCGGACAGTTCCAGGTTTGTCGGCTACAACGGACGTGCCGATGCACCGTCTGAAATACTGCTTAAGAACAACAAGCTGCACTTGATCATCCAAATCGACCCGGCTCACCCAGTCGGCGAAGCAGATGCGGCCAGCGTCAAGGACATCATGCTTGAGTCCGCGATTACGACGATTCAGGACTGCGAGGACTCTGTGGCAGCGGCAGATGGCGAAGACAAGGCGCTCGTCTATCGCAACTGGCTCGGCCTGATGCGGGGCAACCTGACTGACACCTTCGACAAAGGCGGAAAAACGGTTATTCGCACGCTTCACCCGGACCTGCATTTCCTCGATAAAGGCGGCTCGCCGATTACACTCCACGGACGATCACTGCTGCTGGTTCGGAACGTTGGACATCTGATGACGAACGAAGCCGTGTTGTTTAAAGGACAGGAAGTCCCAGAGGGCATACTGGATGCGGTCATTACAGCGACGATCTCCCTGTATGACATCAAGGGGCTCAATCAGCTTCGTAACTCGAGAACCGGATCGATGTACATCGTTAAACCGAAGATGCATGGACCGGAAGAAGTCGAGTTTTCCTGCGACCTTTTCGCGAAAGTAGAAAACGTTCTGAAACTGCCGCGCAACACACTAAAAATCGGAATCATGGACGAGGAGCGCCGCACCACGATCAATCTAAAAGAATGCATCCGTGCGGCTAAAGATAGAATCATTTTCATTAATACTGGCTTTCTCGATCGCACAGGGGATGAGATCCACACCGCCATGGAAGCAGGCGTGATGGTCCGCAAAGAAGCGATGCGCAATGAAAATTGGATGACCGCTTACGAAAACTGGAACGTCGATGTCGGCCTGGCTTGCGGTTTGCAAGGCGTCGCACAAATCGGCAAAGGGATGTGGCCGAAACCTGACCTGATGCACGAGATGATTGATAGCAAAATCGCACACTTGAGGGCGGGCGCTAATACTGCGTGGGTTCCGTC
>CAXGUU010000202.1:0-6193 GCA_964012875.1 uncultured bacterium | reverse complement strand
CTAATCGAATTTGAAGACCCCAGCGGCGTTGCGTCTGAAGCTTATTGCGGCCCGTTAATCGACCGCGCAAATCCATTTCAACCGACGCGTCCGTTGTCTGGCTTTCGCGCCGGCGAACAAGGCCTCGGGCACGTGGTGATGGCGGTCAATAATCTCGACGACACGCTCGCGTTTTATCGCGACGTGATTGGATTACGCATGAGCGATTGGATCCGCCCGCAACCCGAACGCGGTGTTGAATCGCACATGAACATTGCCTTCATGCACTGCAACCCACGCCACCATTCACTCGCTTTTTGGCAAGGTGAAATGCCGAAGCGCATGCACCACTTCATGCTGCAGTTAAACACACTCGACGATGTCGGCGACACCTATTACTTGTGCCAACGCGAGAATGTGCCGATCGACCTTAGCCTTGGCCGTCACACCAACGACAAAATGTTTTCTTTTTACATGAAAACGCCCTCGGGATTTGATGTCGAATTTGGCTGGGGTGGCATAGAAATCGACGACGAAACCTGGACAGTGCAACTGCACACCGACGGTTCCAGCTGGGGACATTTACCGGCCGAACCGCACTAGGCGTAAAAATACTCAGACGTTTACTCGCAGCCGGAATTTGCCTCCATGGAGAACTTTGCCGATTTAGTGGATCTTGAGCGCTGCACTGTCAGTCCGCGGGTATTCAGCGAACAGGCTGTCTATGACGCGGAGATGACGCGCATCTTCACTCGCTGCTGGCTAATGGTGGGTCACGAGAGCCAAATCCCCGACGTCCACGACTACCTGACCACATTCATGGGGGCAGAGCCAGTAATAATGGTGCGCGATGAAACCGGCCAGGTGCGCGTATTCATCAATTCGTGCCGTCATCGTGGCATGCGGGTATGCCGGCGCGACCATGGCAACGCGCGCTTGTTTAGTTGCCCTTATCACGGTTGGTCTTACGACACGCAGGGTAAGTTGCGCGGCGTACCCCAGCTCGAAAACGCTTACCACAACGAACTCAAACGTGACGAATGGGGGCTGATCGAGGTGTCGCGCGTCGAGTCTTATCGAGGCCTGGTGTTTGCCAATTTTGATCAGAACGCAGAATCATTAATCGACTACCTCGGCGAGATGGCCTGGTATTTGGATATCGTCCTCAACCGCTCCCAAAACGGCATGATGGCCTTCCCGGGTTGCCATCGTTGGCGCCTGAGTGGCAATTGGAAGCTCGCCGCCGAGCAATTTGGTGGTGATAACTATCACACCGGCGCCTTGCATCGCTCGATGGTGCAAATCGGCCTCGGACCGGAGGGCGACTACCGCGGTAACAACCCGTGGGTGCGTGACTTCGAAGTGAAATGTCGTAACGGCCATGGTTGGATCAATTTTGATGCGCCGTCTTCTGGTGTGCCTGAAGCGCAGCAACAGTTTTTTGATCAACTACACCGCGAGGCCAAGCAGACCCTAACGCCTGAACAAGCCGATCTGATTCTAACCGTGCATGTCGGTACAGTGTTTCCCAACATGTCGATTTTGTCTTTCTTAGGCTTCACCACGGTACGCATCTGGCACCCGCACGGGCCGAAAGAAATTTATATCTATTCTTATGGCCTGGTCGAAAACGACGCGCCACCAGCGGTGCGCGACATCACGCGCAAGGCCATGGGATTAACGTTTTCGCCGTCCGGCATATTTGAGCAGGATGATGGCGTCGCGTGGGGTGATATCGCGGAATTCCAGGGCGGACCTGTTCGTAGTCAGTACCCATTTAACTATCAAATGGGTCGCGGCCATGGCAAAACCATGGAAGACAAACCGGGCCTGATACATCCGCCATCAACTGAGATCGGCGTATTTGGGCTGTACGAAAAATGGCGCAAGATGATGGCGCGATGAGCACTGCTGACCCTCATCAGCTGCGCCTGGAAATCGAATCGCTGCTGATCGACGAATATTGGTTGCTCGACAACGGCCGTTTTGAAGACTGGCTCGAACTCATGAGCGACGACATTCGCTATTGGGCGCCCGTGCGAGAAAACCTGGGTCGCGATGAAGAGGATTTCACCCAGCCGGATTTACTGACCCATTTTGACGAAGATCGGGGCGCGATGGGGCTCCGCGTCGCACGGCTACGTACCGGCTCGGCCCATGCAGAAGAACCGCCGTCACGCATGCGTCATAGTGTCAGCAACGTAAAACTGTTGGCAGGTTCAACCAACACCGATGTCGTAGTTGATTCTAATTTCATGATATTCCGCAGTCGTCCGGGTCTCGAAGAACATTGGTTTATTGGCGCGCGTCACGACCATTGGATCAACATAGACGGTCGCTGGCGCTTAACCGAACGCATGATCTTGTTTGACCACGACATCATCGAGAACATCACCATCTTTGCTTAGGCACCTGGAAGCGGTATGAACAAGAACGCACAAGCCTTATTTGATTTGAACGGTCGTGTCGCCATTGTCACCGGCGGTGCCAAGGGGATTGGCCGCGGTATTGCTCAGAATCTGGCACTGACGGGTGCGGCAGTGGTCATTGCCGATGTCGATGAAACTGAGAATGCGATCTGTCAGCAAATGATAGAAGACGCCGGCGGCAAGGCGCTGGCCGTCACTTGCGATATGGCAGACGAAAGTGCCATCAATAACCTTGTAGAGACTGCGCTAACGAGATTTGGCACGCTCGATATCGTCGTCAATAACGCGGCAATCTATCCGATGTCGCCGATTGCGGAGATGACCACCGAACTCTGGGATCAGGTGTTGAGCGTTAACCTGCGCGGAGTGTTTTTACTTACGCGTGCGGCTATGCCGCATTTAAAAGCTGCCGGTAAACACGGGCGCCTGATTAATATATCGTCCATCGATACTTGGAAAAGCTATGTCGGCATGGGCCACTACGATGCCAGCAAAGGCGGTATGGAAGCGTTTACGCGCTCGTGCGCGCTCGAACTAGCGGAATTTGGTGTGACCGCGAATGTGATCGCACCCGGCGCCGTGAAAACGCCGGGGTCGTTAACCGTGCGTGGCAACCTCGCCAGCGAACGCGGCGAACCGAACACTGAGAAGGTTGACGCGGAATTCGCTGCACGCATCCCCTTCGGCCATTGGGCCGACGAACAGGATATCGGCCAGGCTACAGTGCTGCTGGCCACACCCGCTTCGCATTACATTACGGGCCAAACGATCTATGTCGATGGTGGCCTCAAACTCACCATGTGATTCGGGCTTTAACAGACTGCCGATCGATTCAGGCATTCATCTCATTTCGACCGCGATTGTGGGCGCCCTCAGGGCAACAAGCAACGGACATTTCTCAACATGAAGCCATCTTTTGAAAAACACGAAGCGCGGGCCTGGGCGTGGGAGACGATGCACGGCACCGCCAATGTCGTCACGCCGACCTTCAGTGCCGATTTATCGACATTAAACGACGCTGCCACCCGCCACGACATCCGCCTGGAAATCGATTACGGCTTCTGGGGAACCTTGATGGTTTCAGAGGTGGCGGTGACCCTGGAGGAATACGCGCAGTTTGTCGAAGTGGGCGCCGATGAGGCGCAAGGCAAGCTCCATCTTATCCACCACGCGAGCTTCAATTCTTTGGCAGACAACATCGCTGCTGTTCAGATGACGCAAACGCGTGGTGCCGAGTTGGTGTTACTGGGTTATCCGCCGACCTTTTATCCGCAATCGACCGACGAAATTTACACCTATACCAAGGCCTTTTGTGACGCGACCGAACTCGGCGTGATCTTGTTTCCGGTACCGCTGTGGGGTTTCGAGCGCATTCACCCTTCTGCCGGATTCAGCCCTGAGCTGATTAGCAGGCTCCTGCAGGATTGCCCGAACATCGTGGCGATTAAAGCTGAGGGGGGCATGCCTTCGGTGGGTGGATTTGTCGACGTATACAACCGTTTTGGAGATCAGGTCATTGTCATCGAGCCGATCGAAGGTAATGGCCTGCCAATGGCGACCCTGCTCGACCTTCAATTTATGGGTACGAGCAATTACGAATACTTCGGCCCGCGCATCCCTGAGATTTTCTCGCTCATTCGTGAGGGCAGGAACAACGAAGCCATGGACGAATATTGGAAGCTATTTCCAGGCCGACAGGCGAGCATGCAGGCAATGGCCGTGTTGGCGGGATCCAATTTCCTCCATCGCATGCTGTGGAAATACCAGGGTTGGTTGCAGGGCTTTAATGGCGGCCCGTTGCGCGCACCGACCATGCGCCTGGTGGACCGCCAAATGAAACCGCTGCGCGCGGCGCTCAAAGCCAGCGGGTTCGAAATCGATGCACCTGACGATGCCGAATTTTTCTTCGGTCGCAATCCCTCCTAGGCCTATCCATGCCACTCATTCTGAATCCGGCTGATGTTTACGCGGCCACTGACATGTCGCAAATGATTGGTGTGATCGAATCCGGCCTTAAGCTGCAAGCTCAAGGCCAGGTCGAAATGCCACTGCGGCAGAATCTGGCAACGCAAAATGGCTTTTTCCGCGTGATGCCTTGCGTACTCAGGCACAGCGGCAAAATGGGTATCAAGATTTTTAATGGTTCCGTTCAGCACGGGGTGCGCTACATCATCCTGATTTATGATGAAGCGGGCGGCGAACTTCTGTGCATGATGGATGCCGCCTACCTCACCGGCGCCCGTACCGGCGCAACCACCGGCATCGCGACCCGATATCAAGCGCGCACGAATGCCACCACGGTGGGCATCATTGGGTCGGGCCTGGAGGGGCGCACTAACCTCGAAGCTGTGTGTGCGATACGAAATATCCAACATGCCAAAGTGTATTCTCCAACGCCAGCAAACCGACAGCGCTTCGCCAACGAGATGGGCGAAAAACTCGGCGTCCCAATTGAGGCAGTCGACTCGGCACAAGACGCCGTGAGCGGGGTTGATATTGTCAATGTCGCGACCAACACCACCGGGCAAAATAATCTTATCGCCTACCACGGCGAATGGATGGAGCCAGGCCAACACGTCAATTCTATAGGCGCGACCGGCGGACAATTACGTGAAATCGACCCGACCGCGTTCGGTAACGCTGATTGCATTCTGGTCGATACCTATGCCGGTGTTAAAGAAGAATCCGGTGACTCACATGCAGCGCTGCAAGCGAACTTGTGGGATGACACCAAGTTCGTTGAACTACCCAAGGTTTTTGCGGGCACAGCGGCGCGCGCCAACGATGAGCAAATTACACTCTTTAAGTCAGTCGGAAGTGGCGTGCAGGATGTGATGGCGGGGTTCGCTGTCTATGAACAAGCGCTCAAGCATCAGCTTGGTAACGAGATTGAAGACTTCCTGGAGCATAAGATTTTTTAGCTCACGAGGAGAAAGGGGACAGACCACGTTTTCTCGTTTTCTATACGTGCCGCGAACGCCTAAATGTGGTCTGTCCCCTATTTCCTTGGCCCCTATTTCCTATTTCTCAGCCAGGTTGTTCTCCGCCGTAATCGATCGCTGCCGCCGGTATGTGTCGCCAGGTTGTATCTTGTGCTTGCTCTTCAATGAAGTGCGCTGTCGCGCTGACGGTTCTGGCCGTGATCAGAAACATCCGCGTGGTCTGCCATGAAAACCCCAGGTCAAGAATCACCGCCGCGCTGACGCCATCGACGTTCATGGGTATCTCCTTGCCGTTTCGGGACTCGGCCAGTGCCTCGCCCAAGTACGCTGCGAACCGACAATAAGCGCCAAAGGTCTGCTCTCGTTTAGCGACGGCGAGGACCCCTGGCGCCCGCGGGTCAGCACCATGCAGAGGAATGCCATAGCCAGGCAGGCGCTCACCCCGTGCCGCGTAATCCGTCACAACCTCGTGCGCGATCGTTTTCAGCTGGTCATCTTCTATTGAATTGGGATCGCGCTGCCCCGCAGTTAAAGTCTCCACCATCAACACCGCAAGTTGCTCACCGAGTCCGCCCATGCGATCGCCAAATGACAAGACTGCGCCACCTATAGCGACCTGTAAGGATGTGCCGTAGGACGCGAAACATCGACTCACCATCGACGGCGGCGCGATGCCGTGTTCGATTGAGGCGATCATCAAAGCGTCAAGCACGCGAGATTCATTCGGTTCCGGCAGGCGCCCCTGGAGCATCAGGAATATACCGTCGACGAACGAGACGTTGCCGATCAAATCGCTCATACGCTTGCCGCGAATGACGATCTCCTCTTCGTCGTCGTTACTCA
>CAXGUU010000201.1:0-6204 GCA_964012875.1 uncultured bacterium | reverse complement strand
CGGGTAGCCGAACCGGCCCTGGCCGAGACGGTTGAGCTGTTGGCCAGTGAGCCTTACATTCAGATCAGTCCAAGCATGGCCGTGCATTACACCGGGCAGGAAGTGCGTGTTCCGGCCGAAATGCGGCCCTTCCTGATACGCGGCCTGGTGGCCGGCGGGGAGCTTGAGGTGGTACAGGCCGCTGCCGGGCTGTGGGTCAGAATCACCGGCGCCGAACCGGCCAGTATCAAACAGCAACCGCTGGTCGTGCTGATCGATCCCACGCCGGGCGACATTTTCGTCACGGTAGAGCCGGCGTCTAAATGACGGACACGTTTGTTGCCGTCGATGGGCGGCCGCTCGAGGTGCGCAAAATTAAGGGTGCTGGCGGGATATCGACCCTCGTTTTTCTCCATGAAGGACTGGGGTGCGTACAGATGTGGCGGGATTTTCCGGACCGCCTGTGCCTGCAGACAGGCAGCCCCGGCCTGGTCTACTCGCGGTTCGGCTACGGCGCATCATCGCCCGCGCCGCTGCCCTGGCCGCTTGATTTTCACACCCGCGAAGCGGTCGATGTACTGCCCCGGGTACTGGATGCCGCTGGCATCGACGATTGCGTATTGGTCGGGCACAGCGATGGCGCTTCCATTGGGCTGATTTACGCCGGACTGGTTCGAGATCCGCGGGTCCGGGCTGTCGTTGCGCTCGCGCCTCACGTTTTGAACGAGCCGCGCTGCCGCCAACAAATCAAGGCAGCCGTGGATGCTTTCGAGCGTGGTGACCTGGGGACGCGCCTGGCGCGGTACCACGGTGATAATCTTGATTGCGCCTTTCGCGGTTGGAGCGGGAGCTGGCTTGCACAGGGCTTCGAATCGTGGGACATCCGTCCTTGTCTGGACGCAATCTGTGTGCCTGTCATGGCTATCAGAGGCGCCGATGACCCCTACAACACCGCAGTCCATATCGATTCCATTCGGGCGCTGAGTGGTATTCCGGCGGAGGTGTACGAGTTGGCGAATTGCGCCCACGCGCCGCAGTTTGAACAGGGTGAGCGGGTGCTCGAGCTGGCGACCGAATTTATCTTGCGGAGCTGAACAGCCTGCGTTCCAACGCAGTATTCCGGCCGCCTAATCGGTAACGGTGATGCGAATCGTGCCTGACTGCACCGGTGGTTGGTGAGGTACGTGCAGGTGGTCACCCAAAACCAGTTGCAGCGTGTAAGTACCGGGTTGGAGCTCGAGCTCGGTCTCGGTCTGGCCCTTGCCGAAATGTCGAATCTGGTCGTTACTTTGTAAGGGTTGATCCAGAGCCGGGGCCGGGTCGGCATTGACCAGCAGATGATGGTGGCCGGTGTTCGGTGCATTGACCCCCGCCGGTGCAATGCCCATACCCTTGAGTCCGAATTTCACGTTGACGGGCGACGTAACTGTGGCGCCATTCATGGGCGCGATGAAGTATGCATGTGCGTCTGCCGGTGCTGTGGATGGTTCTGCCCAAAGCGACGGTGCGCTAAAGGTGACGGCGCTAGTGATGAAGGCGACGACCAGGACTTTCATGCATAGTACTCCGCGATGATGATTCAATTAGGCGCTACCGCAAATAATTTCAAGGCAGCTTCCGCTGAAAGTTTGTCTGAGCGTGAGGTTTTGGACAAGTCCCGAAAAATGAGCGATAAGCCGAGCAAGTCACAGACGACCATGTACAGCAACCGCCATCGAGCGGTAGCGCCGAGGTCGCACGAAGGGCAGTGGCATCCCGGGATTGAACGGCTGGTGCGCGACGGCTATGCCTTCATGCCGGGAGGCTATGATGGCCCCGGCTGCCTTTACCGCGGCCTGAGTGTTGATCTGCAGACGTCTTTGACATCGCGACAGTTTGGTATAAGTCACGGCGCGCACAGCCTCGAGGCCCTGGAGCGCGAAGCGCAGGTCGTTTTCGTGTCGCAGGACTTGTCTGATGCGCTGTCCGTCTCGAGAATGTGGGAGCAGCCGGAGTCAGCCGCAATTCTTGTTATCGATGCCCGGGCGTTTGTGGCAGCGCATGCGCGTGGCGAAGCTGCGGTACTGGCCTTCGCAGACCCGGGTGTCGTCTTTCGCTACCCGTTTTTTGCGACCGCCATTGCTTTGGATTGGGTGCGGGCCGTCATCGTGCATCCCCGTGCAGGCGGCGTTGTTGACCGTACCGACGGACGGACTGTGGTGCTGGCTCCCCCGGTGGATCGATTCGACCGCCACGCCATCGAGGCAGCATGTCTCGAAATCGGCCGGCTTCGAGGTTATGAACCGGCTGTTTTTTCCCCTGCTTTCGCCGCGCCGGGCTAACAGGGCTAGCGCGTTTCGCCCGGATTGTTGATCTCGGCCGCCTGAGCGCGCTCAACCAGGCTGGCTACGTTCGGACTGGTCAGGCTGAGTAGGAATGCGACAAGGTCCGACTGCTCGGCGGGAGACAGTTCAAGCGGCCGGATTAGCGGGTCCAGGAGTTCATTGGGAACACCACCATCGTTGTAAAAGCCTACGACATCGGCAAGCGTCGATAACGAACCATCGTGCATGTAGGGCATGGTCAGTTCAACGTTACGCAGGGTGGGGGTGCGATATTTCCAGCGGTCGCTGGGATCTTCAGTGACCTCATAGCGCCCGAGATCATTGGGTTTCTGTTCGGCTGACGGCGCGACGTAGCTCAAGTCGTATTTGACTGTCGTGCCCGGCGTCACTTCCGATTGAACCATGCGTTCGGTGCCGCGCATCGATGCCAAAAATCCGAGACCCGTATTGTGTAGTAACTCGTCGGTGAAGAGCGCAGAATTTTCGCCGATGGTATGGCATCCGGCGCACCCCGCTTTACCTGTAAAGAGTTCGAAGCCGCGTCGTTGGGAAGTGGTTAGCGACTCCTGATCCCCGCCAAAATAAAATCGGTCGAAGGCGCTGCCACCGGCGATGAGACTGCGTTGATAGGCTGCGAACGCTGCGCCCACGGATTCCATGGTGATGTCGCGACCGAATGCCTGCTGAAACTGCTCGGCATATCCGGGCCATGATTTCAGGTTCTCGATCACGTAACCGACCGACGGATTGTCCATTTCATTGTGGGCCAGCAGTGGCGACCAGACTTGCTGATCGAGACGGTTTTCGCGTGCATCGTGGAACAAGCGACTGAGGTGGCCGACGTTCAGCAGCGTCGGTGCGTTGCGTTTCACCGTTCGCCCTTCAATGCCAACAGCGGTCGCAAGCTCGTTGACGGTAAAACCCTGCGCGGGAATGTGGCACATCGCGCACGAGATGGTGCGATTCAGCGAAAGGCGGCGGTCGAAGAACATCTGCTCGCCCAGGGCGATTTGCGCTGCCGTCGGGGTTGCGCCCTGAATCTGCTCCTGTGGCAGTCCGAGCGTGGCGGGGTCGGCTTTCAGGTTTGCGTTTGCGGTCGGGCGATATCCAGGCGCCGGTGCGATCGGGTCCAGATCGCCCTGGGCCATCAGTACCGTGCGGATGTCGGCAGCTACGGTATCTGCATGGAGAAAAGATGTGCTGTAGATGTTCCGGATATTTAATTCTGAGTCGACCAGAAACACTCGCAGGATATGCGCAAATGCATGGCCGCCTGATCGCATCACCGATTGTTGGTACGGCTTAAGTGTCGCTTTAAGATCGGCCGCGTTCGGCGCAACAACGAATTTCCAGTTGGCGCCGGTCGGGCGGAACGATTTCGCATATTTCTTCAGCACCGCCGGCGTATCGTTGTCGAGGTCGAAGCTGAAGCTCACCAGTCCCAGCTTGTCCTTGATTCGCGGGTCAGACTGCAGTTGTTCGACCACCTGAGCCATCACGAAGGTGGCCAGCGGGCAACCGTTCACATCGTCACACTGGGTGTAGATAAAGGTGAGGATGCTGACCTTGTCTGCCAGCAACTCGTGCAGGCGGCCGCGCTTGCCGTTTTCGTCGACAAACGGAGCATCGGTTGCCGCACCGAGGGAAGGCAGTTCGTACGTGCCGGCAACGGGGGCGTCGTAGTCGAGCGCAGCGTAGCCGGGCGCCAGCACGATCGGGGTTTCAGCGGCCGCTTTCTTGTGCGCCTGAACGCCACTCGGTGGCCAGACAAAGGCGCACACAAAACTCAGAAACAAAACGGGCGCGCCTAAGCGCGCCCGCAAGCTAGCAATCACGGTAGCTTGGTCTAGTCAGATACGGCGACAGCCGGACCATCGCTGTCGGTCTCAATGTCAGCGTAAAGCGCATGGGCGCCAAAGCGCATCTGGTGCGGCCGACCACTCTTCTCGGCGATGAAATCGATCGAGAATTTTTCTTCCAGCGCTTCGCCATCCCAGGTATAGGCCTTGAAATACTGGACATCGCCGGCGCTACCTTCCTTCTTGTCCCAATTCCCCAGGAGTGACGACGTGTAGTAAACGCGGCTGCCATCCCAGCTCTGCGACAACATGTTCACCTGGTCACCGATTTTCTTGGTATAGACCTCTTTTGGTGAGTGGGGGTCAGAGACATCGAAAACGCGGGTCATGCCATCGTTCCAGGTATTGACCCAAAGTATGTTGTCGTCTGCCGAAATCGAAATGTCCACCGGCAAAGGAATTTTGCTCGCATCGCCGATGTCAGCGACAGCTTTCGAGTGCCACTCACCATTCTCTTCATAAATCAGCCAGATCTTTGACGTAAGCGCTGTGGTCGTGAAGCAGTAGTCGTGGGACGCACCCCAGGCACAACGAACTTCAAGCGGCGCGCCGGGTACGTCGAGGATTTTCTTGGCCTTGCGTGTATGCAGATCCCAAATCACCGCGGTATTGCCGAAGCGTTTCATAGCCTCGCCGTCCGCCATCATCTTGCCAAGATCCATCATGTAGTTATTCCAGCCGGTAAACGACGAGGTCACCAGGACATTGCGGCGAGGGAGGGCGCGGACATCATAACCATAGCCGTCTGCGAACTGGCCGCTCTTCACCGCACCTTGCAAGGCGCCGTCCTTGGGCATCCAGTATGTTGCGACGTATTCACCATCATTCGTATATTCGACCATGGCTGTTTCGCCACCATGGTCTTTGTGGTTAGAAAGGCCTGTAACCAGCATTCGTCCCGGCATAGCGTAGGTTGTATGCGGACCCACGACCCCGCCACTTTTGTCGACAAAATCGGTAATGGTCTTGTGCAACGTTGGGGCGGCCGGATTGGTGGCAACATCAAAAATAAAAATCTTGTTGGTATCGAGACCGGCGGCCCACAGGTGGCGGCGGTCGTCGGTCAGTCCGGAATGGTGGGCTTCATTGCGGCCGCCGACAGACAGCGAATGAATGATCTTGCCGTAGTTCGCAGATGTCGGGTTGACGTCGATGGTGACCAGTTTGTCCTGCTCGTCACCGAGGCCCGCGATGCCGAGCGTCCACACGTACACGTAGTCTTCCTGACCGACGATTTTGGCCATGTAAGGCGACATGCAGGTCTCGTCTGACCAGGCGCTCTGGCTTGCGCTGAGCAACCAGGCGCATGCAACGATTAAGGTTGCTTTCACGAAAGGTAAGCGTTCGTTCAACATCATGGTTCTCCTGATGGATAAGGTCGCATTCGGGCATTGTCGAAACACTAACCGCGCCCGCGACCAGGGCTATCCATCTTACGCCATCTGCGTGGGGAAATAGAACCGCGCCCAAGTTGCCGCCACGCAGCAGTCGATACAAAGCGTTGCCCCGGGTGGCACAGTCCTTGCGAGCGCCTAGTAGTCTTCCTCGGCCAGTGCGTCGAACGGGCCGCTGACGAGAATCAGCTTGGCCATCAGCGTCAGCGCCGCAAGCAGTGCGATGATCATGGCAAAAGCGGTCAGGACTCCGAACAGGATCGTGGGGATGAAATTCGACGTGATCAGTATCGAAAAGCCGACCGTGATGGTGACCGTCGTATAGAAGGCGGCCTTGGCGATATTGGCGTGACAGTAATGCATGGTCTGCACGGGATTATCGATGCGCGGTAATTCTTCGCGGTATCGATACAGGTAATGGATGCAGTCATCGACCGCGATACCGATGGTGATGGCAGCGATAGTGATGGTCATGAGGTCCAGCGGGATACCCATCCAGCCCATGAACCCGAGAATCGATACGGCCGCCAGTATGTTGGGAAAGATGCCAACCAGCGCGGTTTTGAGCGAGCGGAACAGGATCGTCAGCATGATAAGAATGCCGAGCATCACGGTGCCGAGCGTCTGAATCTGAGATTGAAACAGGCT
>CAXGUU010000200.1:0-6256 GCA_964012875.1 uncultured bacterium | reverse complement strand
GCAACGAGAATACCGTTGTTTCCGCTCGGGACCGTGTTGTTCCCCGGCGGGCGCATCCCCCTGAAGATCTTTGAAACGCGCTATGTCGACATGGTCAGCACGAGCATGCGTGAGTCGGCGCCGTTTGGCATCGTCGGTATCATCCGCGGTCGGGAAGTTGGTCTGACGCCTGAATTCCATCGCGTCGGCACCACGGCCACCATCGAATCCTGGGACCAGGGCACCGATGGCCTGCTAAACATCGTTGCCCTTGGTGTCGAGGTGTTTGAGATTGTTGAGTTCAGCGTGGCAAATGACGGCCTTGCGCTTGCGGACGTGACCTTGCGCACAGCAAGCACCCCCGGTCAGTTGCCGCCAAAGTTCGCGCCATTACGGAAATTGCTGCGGGAAATTTACGAACGGCAAGCCGATCTGGCGCCGCCGGTGCCCTGGTTGTGGGACGATGCAGACTGGGTAGCGTATCGACTCGCGGAAATCATGCCTGTGCCCATCGAGCAACGAGTCGAGGCGCTGGAAATGTCTAGCGCAGAGGAACTGTTGGCATTGATCTTCGAGTGGATGGAAGGACCGGGAATCGGCCGCGACCCCTGACTGTGTTGCCTTGAATTCGCTCCCGTACGGCACTGCAGACAGTACGTCTGGAACGCGGGCATACCATGCTGTTGGTGCGCCTGTAGAAACCTGATTATGCGGGTTTACGACTCAAGTTGATGCGCCGTGTAATCTGTGCGAACTTAAGCCCACGCTGGTTTCCGAACGCTTTAACGCGTCGATGATAAATAACAAAAACATACACCCGCCTACAGGGCCGGTGCATAGGCGCGTGCTTGCCGCGTGCCTGACCCTAATCGCCTTCATCCCCTTGCACCTTGCTGCGGGGCCACTGACTGATCGTGACGAAAGCTACCAGTGGAGATTATGCCCGGCAGGCCAGTTGATCCCTGTCCGGCCAGGGTACACCGCAGACACGACTGATCCCGAAAGTATCGAGATCCGCGCCGACAGTTCCCGTTTGGTCGAAGAAGGGGTCAGTCGCTTCGATGGTGACGTCGAGATTGTGCGCGGCCAGAATTCGATTCGCGCAGAAGTTGCCACTTACGATGTCGACGCCGGAATCTTTAACGCTGAAGGGCGAGCCCACTTGTGGGACGGCGCGATGATATGGGCCGGCGAGAGTGCCACCTATGATCTCAACAGCGAAATTTCACAACTTCACGACGGTAAATACTGGCTCAGAAATGGCCGCGGACGAGGCTACGCCGGACATCTCGAGCACAGTCGCCGAGCCGACCTGACCGTCCTCGAAGATGTCGACTACTCGACCTGCCCCTTGTCTGACGAGACATGGCGCGTATCAGCCGCGCGAATCAAACTGGATCATGAAAGTGACCGCGGTTCTGCGACCCATGCGTTCCTTCGGGTGCGCGACATCCCGGTATTTTATTTCCCCTATGTCAGTTTCCCGCTCAGTGACAAACGCAAATCCGGGTTTCTCGCACCAACGATGGGTAGCACGAACGAATCGGGTTTTGACATGCAAATACCATACTACTGGAACCTTGCACCCAACTATGACGCAACGATTACACCGCGCATCCTGACCGATAGAGGTGCGATGCTCGGCACCGAGTTTCGCTACCTGTCGCACGACCTTAGGGGGAAAATGGCGGTCGAATATCTTCCTGGCGACAATTTGCACGGTGGCACGGACCGCTCAATGGTGTCTTTGCAGCACTCGCAGTTTTTCTTCAACCGCCGCGGACTACTGCGAGTGAAACTCAACAACGTTTCCGACGACGAATATTTTGAAGATTTCGGCTCCAGCATCGGTGTTACTAGTCAGCGTTTTCTCGACCGACGAGCGACTTTTTTTTATCGCGGCTCAAGAACCAATATTTATACTCTGATCCAGGCCTACCAGACGGTGGACAGCTCCATCAGCAGCAGCCGCGGCCCCTATCGGCGTTTACCGCAGATTTACGTCCGACACAGAATGCCCACTCTGGGTCGACTGCGAGCCGAGGTGAATGCGGATGCAACCTATTTCTATCGAGATGACAGCCTAACAGCCGGACGTCTGAATGTTGCTCCATCGTTCTCCTATGAATACACGTCATCTTACTTGTCGCTGAAACCGAAGCTGACATTGCGACATACGCAGTACTTCATGGACGACCCTGATTCGATCTTTGACGACAATGAGTCCCGTTCTGTGCCAATACTCAGCATCGACTCCTCGCTGTTTCTCGAGCGGGACGTAGCTCTATTCGGCAAAAATCACCTGCAGACCTTCGAACCGCGCATATTTTATTTGTTCGTCCCCAATGTCGATCAAACTCAGCTTCCGCGCTTCGATTCGGGATTGCTGGACGTCTCTTTCCGCCATATTTTTCGCGACAATCGATTCACTGGCGGCGACCGCGTCGGCGACGCCAATCAGGTTACGACCGCCATAACCTCTCGCCTGCTTGACACCGAAAATGGTCGCGAAGCGGCGCGTATAAGCGTCGGCCAGATATTTTACTTTCGCGATCGCGAAGTAGTTTTACCTAACGGTGTTGAAAATGAGGACAGCTTTTCAGAGCTGGTTGCCGAAGCCGCGGCAGCGTTGAGCGCTGACTGGACGCTACGCGGTACCGTGCAGTGGGACCCGAATGAGCGACAGATTCAGAGATCCACGATCAGGATGCGCTATCGACCAAACCTCGAAACGGTTTTGAATTTCAGATACCACTTCCGACGGGCTCGAACTGACGTCGAGCAAACCGATATATCGGCGCGCTTTCCGTTGACTAATCAAATCGCGATTCTGGGTCGCTGGAATTTTTCGTTGCAGGAAAACCGGACGCTGGAAGCGATCGGGGGCGTCGAGTATGAAAGTTGCTGTTGGGGTGCGCGCATTATCGCTCGGCGGTTCCTACGGAACTCCGAAGGCGCTTTCGACAATGGCGTATTTCTGCAGGTTCATTTCCGGGGTCTTGGCGGATTCGGAAGAAAATCTGGCTCACTGCTACGACGAGGCATTCCGGGTTACGTCGATCCTTTCGAGTGAAATCCGCCCCATTGACGACGCCGGGTAACTCCGGATTATTACCTGAATCGGGTACAATTCACCCGCGGTCGGTTCCGCTGCAGCCAACACCTGAAAGGGCTGTTTGAAAATGCGCAACCTCGCCCCATGTTGGTAGAAATCCTCCTTTTTCAAGCGACTGAAATGGTTAGAATTTTTCTTATTTTCGGCGTCATCTTCCAGCTGTCCACGAATGTCTCAGCGATGGAACTCGATCGCATCGTTGCCATTGTCGAGGAGGACGTGGTAATGGAAAGCGAGCTCGAGGAGCAACTGCAGCGAGTGCGGATTCAGTTGCGGCAGCAGGGTACTCAGATGCCACCAACTGCCGTGCTAGAGCGCCAGGTCATGGAAAGGCTGGTGTTGGAGAAGATTCAACTTCAGGTCGCCGATCGCGCCGGCGTTGAAGTAACCGAACAAGCCCTTGATCAGGCCATCGTCGACATCGCGAAACGCAACGATTTGAACATCGAGCAATTTCGGGAGATCCTGACGAACGAAGGATTCGAAATACCTGTTTTCAGAGAACAGATTCGACAGGAAATAACCATTGCCAAATTGCGCAAGGAAGAGGTGGATAATCGAGTCAGAGTGCGCGATTCTGAGATCGAAAATTACCTGCGCAATGAAAGTAACAGCGAGGCCGACGACGAGGAGTACCGCCTGTCCCACATCCTAATCTCGACCCCCACGGGCGCGACCGAGGACGAAATACAGGCAGCGCGTGAGAAGGCCCAGAAATCACTGCAACGCATCGCCGATGGTGAAGATTTCAAAGCCGTCGCAATCAGCGTGTCAGACGGACAACAGGCGCTCGAAGGCGGCGACCTGGGATGGCGGCAGGGCAGTCAGATCCCATCCTTGTTCGCGGACTCGGTTGGAACGATGGAGGTTGGTGAAACTTCGAGCATCATTAGAAATTCGAGCGGCTTTCATATCGTGAGACTGACCGACCAGCGCCGCGGCGAACAGATCATGGTCGAACAGCATCGTGCGCGTCACATCCTAATCAAACCGACGGAACTGGTATCCGAGCCGGAAGCGCTCAATCGAATCAGACAAATTCAACTTCGACTTGAAGGTGGGGCGGACTTCTCGCAGTTGGCGCGAACAAACTCCGACGACCGCGGCTCTGCCCTCAAAGGCGGCGACTTAGGGTGGGTCTCCGAGGGGCAGATGGTGCCTGAATTTGAAGAGGGTATGACGATAGTCGATATTGGCCAGCTGTCCGCACCGTTCGAATCCGAGTTTGGCTTTCATATCCTTCAGGTTACCGAGCGACGGATGTACGACGGCACCGAGGAGATCAAGCGTGACCGCGCACGAAGGGCGATCAAGCGGCAAAAAGTAGACGAGCGCCGCCAGTCCTGGCTACGCCGCCTTCGCGATGAAGCCTATGTCGAATACCGAAGCATGGAATAACATTGCCCTCCCCCGGATAGTAGTTACCAGCGGTGATCCGGCTGGCGTGGGTCCGGATCTCGTGCTGGAGATGGCCGAGGACGAGCTACAGTGTCGCCTAGTCACGATTGGTGATCCAGACGTTCTGGTCACCCGGGCCCGTGAACTTGGGCGCGATTGCCAAATTGAAACCGTTACGGACATTCAAAGCGCGCGTCCACACCAACGCGGGTGTGTGCAGGTGCTACCGGTATCCTGTACCGCGAACGTGACGGCCGGCAGCCCGAGCGTCGACGCTTCGCCCTACGTGCTGGGGTGTATCGAGTCGGCAGTAACCGCATGCATGAGTCATCATTGTGACGGCATGGTTACTGGTCCGGTAAACAAGGCGTTGATCAACGATTTCGGCGTCCCATTCACCGGCCACACCGAGTTCATCGCAGCTCGATTCGGAGCGAGACGTCCCGTCATGCTGCTGGCAAGTGCAGAATTTCGCGTCGCGCTGGTAACCACTCACGTACCGCTTGTCGAAGTACCTCGGCTTATTACGGCAAATGCCGTCAGGGAGACCTGCGAAATATTGCTCGCCGATCTAAAGCAGCGATTCGGAATCGAATCGCCGCGGATCGCGGTCTGTGGCCTGAACCCCCATGCCGGTGAATCGGGACACCTCGGCAGTGAAGAACAGGCAGTGATCGTTCCTGTCGTTCAAGCCTTACAGCAAGCCGGCCATCAAATCACCGGCCCGCTGCCGGCTGATACGGCTTTTACGCTGGCAAACCGCACGATGTTCGACGCTATCGTGGCGATGTATCACGACCAGGGCCTGACGGCCTTAAAGGCAATCGGATTCGGTCATGCGGCCAACATTACGCTCGGCCTGCCGATCATCAGAACGTCGGTCGATCACGGCACTGCGTATGACCTCGCGGCATCCGGGAAAGCGGACGCCGGCAGCATGAGGTCGGCGCTCTTTGAAGCCATCGCTCTGTGCAACAGACAGTCGACCAGACATTGAGAAAACGTTTCGGACAGCATTTCCTGCGCGATGACCATGTCATCGATCGAATTGTTGATCTGATCGAACCACGGTCCGCAAAACCAATAGTCGAAATTGGGCCCGGCGAAGGGGTGCTGACGGGGCCCTTACTTGAACACGGCGCGAATTTGACGGCCATAGAAATCGACCGCGATCTGGCTGTTCACCTGGAACAGCAGTTTGAACGATTCCCCGGCTTTACACTGGTCAACATGGACGTGCTGAAATTCGACTTCGAAACAGTCTTCGGTAACGGCGGTCGGACACAGGTCGTCGGCAATCTGCCATACAACATATCGACGCCGCTAATCATGACGCTGATCAGGTGGACCGACCGGATCGAATCGATGGTCTTCATGCTACAGCGGGAGGTCGCCGAACGCATCACGGCCGGTCCCGGCAGCCGCCAATATGGGCGGTTGAGCGTTGTCGCTCAACGCTACCTGTGCGGCCGACTCGAATTGACGGTGCCGGCCGAGGCATTCAATCCGCCACCCAAAGTTGAGTCCGCTGTCGTGCGACTATGGCCGCGGGAACCACGACCAACCGCGGCGCTGGACGACGCGTTCGACGAGGTCGTCAGAGCCGCATTTGGTCAGCGACGGAAGACCCTTGCGAATACATTGCGCGGTGTCGTCGACGCATCAACAATTCAGCGATGTGGCATCGACCCCGCCGCCCGCGCGGAGACCTTGTCCGTGGAAGACTTCGAAGGGTTGGCGCAGGCTAGCCGTTAGATTCACACG
>CAXGUU010000199.1:0-6271 GCA_964012875.1 uncultured bacterium | reverse complement strand
GTACTACCACGCCTTTACTGGCGAATACGGCGGCCTGTGGCGCCGTAACGGGCGCCCTCCGCAGCAGATTGTCGGTACCGGATTCACAGCCCAGGGCTTCGACATTTCCTCCTATTACGTCAGAAAACCAGACAGTTACAAAAAGGCAGTGCGCTGGGTGATGAACGGTGTCGGCAAGGACGAGAAGATTGGCGACTTCGGCCTGATCGGTGGTGGCGCAGCCGGCCTTGAATTAGACCGCGCCGACCGCATGTTGGGTACACCGCCAAACACCTACGTACTGGCATCTTCCGAAGACCACACCGACATCTACCTCGTGGTATGCGAGGAAATGCTGATCAACTACCCCGGAACGGGCGGCCAGGAGAGCGAACTCGTGCGGGCAGACATGGTGCTCTACCCGACGGCCAACGGCGGCGGCGTGTTCTCGACCAGCTCGATTGCCTGGCCGGGTTCGCTTTCGCACAACAACTACAGGAACAACGTGTCCCGCATCACCAAGAACGTGCTCGATCGTTTCGTGAGTGGCAAACAAGTTCTGGATTAGAAAAATTGCCGAAGACGCCCGAAACCGATGTTCACTGAACCCAAACGTCGACTGATCGCAATCGTCGCCGCGGATGTCGAGGGCGATTCCGAACACGTCGAAGCTTATGACCTCGTCCTGCGGGGTCGCGAACTGTGGCTCAGCTTCAACCGCGACGACAATCTCGCCGCGCGCGGTCTGTACCTGCAGGCCATCAAGCTTGATCCGGAATATCCGCGCGCCTACTCAGGGCTGGCGTGGACCTACGCGTCGGCCTATAACGAATACTGGACTGACGACCCAGGGGTCACTCACAAAGGCGCTCGAGTATGCACAGCGCGCCGTGCACATGGACCCTTCGTCGCATTCGTACCGCCTGTGTCTCGGTACGGTGTGTTTCTTCAAGCAACATCTTGAGAAAGCAATAGAATGTTTTGAGAAGGCGGTGGAGCTGAACGTCAATGACGCCGACTCTTACGTCTTCCTGGGTCAGGCACTGAGTCTCAACGGCGAGCCGGACAAGGCCATCGCACTACTCGACCATGCGTTTGAGATTAATCCTTACCTTGGCGACTGGCCGCGTTCTTTGTACGTCATCGCGTACTTCATGGGCGAACGCTACGATGAGGCCTGCGCCATCATTCGTGAGCTGACCTCCCCGCAAATTTCGCACTGCCGCTGGTTCGCAGCCTGCTGTGCCATGCAGGGCACACTCGAGGACGCGGCGATGTTCCGCGACCGCTACCTTGAGGCCTATCCTGACTTTGACCTCGAAGATCACGCCAGCCGCGTGCCCTGCCGTTTCGAAGCGGACCGCACCCGCTACGCGCTAGCCCTGTGCAAGGCCGGATTCGAGGCAAAAGAACCCGCCCACGCTTGATTTGAAGCCACCCTGACGTTTCTGAAATGGATGGACTGTCCTATCCAATTTGGAAAGAGTCTTGTTCCAGACTAAATGTTGCGGTGCGACATAAAAGGCGTATACTGCGCTGCACCAATAGCAACTTATCGACCTCCCCTCGATTCTGTTGTTGGGACCTCCCCTCGCCGGGCCGCAAAGGCCCGGCATTTAAACTCCCATCGATTCTGAACAAATCCCCTGATTTGGCCGCAGTTCTGGCCCAAAGCTTGGTCCAGCCCTGAAAATGCCTTACCGTCTGTGCAAACGATGGAACAGGGACGCCAAATGAGCGAAGACACACACGACGGTGGCTGCCTGTGCGGCCAACTCCGGTACAGAACGCACGGACCAACGGCCGTCACCGGCGCCTGCCATTGCCGCTATTGCCAGATCCGTGCCGGCAGCGCATTCGGTGTGTTGGCCTATTTCGACGAAGACAAGGTCGAAGTCCTGGCTGGTTCATCGTGCGACTATCGCTTCACTAGCGAAAGTGGTTACGGCTGGCACAACCAGTTTTGTCCGCAATGCGGTGTGACCACATTTATGCGCCTGGAAGTGTTCCCCGGCATGGTTGGCATCGCCGCGGGGACCTTTGACCCGCCGACGTTCTGGTTTGAGCTTAAGAACGAGGTCTTCATGCGTTCAAAAGCACATTTCGTCGGTGAAATCAGCGCAGAGAATCACGACGATACGTTTTTCAGCCATCAGCCCAAAACATCCGACGGTCCGCGTCTGACCGGCATTTAGCGCAGCGCGGAACGCGCCAGGGGCAGTCTCAGAATAATCGCGGCAGCACAACCGCACCTGTTTTTCAGACCGCTTCAGATCAGTGCGCAAGCGGGTGGGGCCGATACTGAATCTTCGCCGCGTATGAGCGTTGCACTTCGGAATGCACGACCGGGTCAATGCCGTTGGTAAACCACAAACCACGCCCTTTCCAGCCAGTGGACGGATCGTCGATGCGACCATCGAGGCCACGGGTAAAAGTGTTCATGGGATAGGGAATGCGAATGACGGTAAATGTCTCGCTGTCCGGACGGAACACGATCAGGGAATCGGAATTCGTACCGTTAATGACGATGCTGTCCGGGCCCATCCCCAGGGTGTCGAATTGATCGACCCACAGGTAGTAGTGCATATCGGTGGTGGTTCCGTCGGCGAACTGCGGCCCGGGCGTCCGCCACATCGTCCACCCCTGCGGGCACTGGTCACCATGCCCCCAGTACTGCGTGCAGCGCCGCCGGTCAAAGCGCGCAACGTGGCCGCTTCCGGCCAGAGCAGTCCAGATGTTGCCCTGGGTATCAACGTCAACCCCGCGCGGCCCAAGCCCGGGCGACGGCGGCGTATAGATCTCATGGCGTCCGGTCGCCGGCTCAAACCGCTCGAGGCGACCGCTACTACCGGACGGTATTGCCAACCCCGGCGGCACCGCGCTCCAGACTGAACCATCGGCCGGATTCGGGATCAGACCGTAGCGAAAACCGGTCAGCGCCTGGTCCAGATCGCCATCACCGTCACTGTCGATGCGGACTTCCGAGTACCCCACTGACCGGGCCAGGGAGTCCTTATCGGTCGGATCAAACTTTCTTGTATCGACCCAACCAATCACATAGTCATCGCCGGAGGTATACAGTCGGTCGCTTTCATCAAACTGCAAATGATGCGTGCCAAAACACGTGTCGACTAATTCGAACAACTGCCGGGACGGTTCAAAATAGGCCAGCTGCCGATGGTGGCGGCGATCGCGTATAACCGGATCGTCGCGGCAAAATTCAGGCAGATCCGCATCCCACTGACGCCTGATTTGCGTGGTAATCCAAACGCGGCCGTCACTACCCATCATCGGATTGTGAGGATTGGCCGGATTAATATATTTGCCCTGATAAGGCGTCACGCCATCGGAGGCCGGACATCCCAATGATCCGAAACCGAAATGCTGCACGTCACTCGTGGCCGTTCCCTGATAGGTCTGTTCGCACCATGGTGTTTCGAAGCCATCACGGGTGGGCACCTTGTGGCGACCGGCAGTATGCGTTTGTGGATTCAGCTCGAGCAGGTAGTCGTTGCCGAGATCAACGCCGTAAACAGGGCCGTTGGCGTTGATTGAAGGTGAGCGTTTGTCGGTCGCGATTTCGTCATGCGCGTAGGTATAGCGATCACCCCAGCCCCACTGCGTGATGACGAAATTCCGTTCATGGCCCTGTGGTCGGGGCGGCGCAGGAGGCACCGTGCCGCGCGCTATTTTCGAACTCCAGCGTTCAAGCACATCAAGCAAACGTTTGCGTCCCAACGTAGACGCGAAGTAATTCATACCACCGGCTTTTTTCAGGCCGGCATCAAATACTTCGGCGCTGCCGAGCCGGGTCGGCGCCGCGCCGAGCTGGTGACATAACGCGCAGTTCAACTTCAGCTGGCTCAACCAGCCTTGCGCATTTACATATGCAGGGTCATCTGCCAGCGACGAGTGCGCCGGCTCGTCAAGCAGCGACAACCAGTAATTCGCCGGATAAACGAGCGCGGCCTCGCCATCTTCGCTCGCGACATCGACCGTTATTTCAAGCGCTGCACCAACAGCAGCTGAATAGCGGTCGGAGTCGACGAGGCCGTAACCTCGAACCCACACCTCATATTGAGCTGCAGGCAATTCGGGAATAACGAATCTGCCCTCGTGGTCGGTGACGACAAGCTTGCGATACTCGGTTGGCAGGTCGCTCGTCTCGGCGACGACCCATACGCCGGCTTCCGCGTGCCCCCCATTGTTAAGCACGGTCCCGGTTATGGTGCTAGCACTGGCAACATGGCTGAAGTGCAATGTAAGAACCAGAATCAGACCAAGTAGCAATTGCGCGTGCATCGTTGAACTCACCACCTGCAGGGTAAAAAAAAGTATCTGTCACCGTCATACACGGTATTACGGAGAGACACAGTGTGCTTGATATTTATCAGCTTCGAAACCCGGGCGCCCATGCCGGACATGGCCGCATCGTCATACTGGCAACAATGACAATGTCATCCACGCGCAGGCGCTTACAACCGGAGCCGATTAAATACGAGGTACGCTGCTTCCGGGATGCTGCGACTCCGTAATTTTCGGAGCACTGTTCGAGATAAGGTGTCGGCAGCGGTCGACCGAACAGGTGATCATGCCGGCGACCACGGGCAGTTGAAGTAAGACAACGACGAATGTCCGGCTCCAAAAATTATCGGCTGCGATCATGACACCCAGATCGCGCAGCGCCTTCAAGGTCGCGACCGCCTCCTCGCGATGACCAACGATGAAGCATTCGGTCACTTCGATGCCTAGAAAAGATGGTTGGATGGCGGAGCAAACTTAAGCCCGGAACGGTCCCGCAGCGACTTATCCAAACCACGAACGCGCCGTTTATCGTGTTATAGGCATAAGACAGCCTCGCATCCAGTGCAGCGGCCGGGAAGGCCTCACATATTGCGGGGTCTGACTGCTCGCCCCGTCGACATATTGAGTACCGGATTCAGAGGCTATACTGAACGCGTTTGCTGTCAGGGGAGACAATCATGAAACGGATCAAACGCGGGAAAGTCCAGAAATACGCTTTCGACAATCGCGACAAGCCGTGTCTGCGCGTTAAAGCGGGCGAGGTTTTTCAGATTGAAACTGACGATGCGCTGTCCGGCATGATCGCCGACGACAGCGACAATCCCAAGGTTCGCGGCTTTGACGGCCCCCACTTTGCCAAACTGGCGAAGGCGACCCCGGGCTTGTTTAATCCTGTCGTGGGGCCCATTTACGTTGAAGGCTGTAAAGCCGGTGATGTGCTGGCCGTCCACATCGATTGGGTCGACCCCTGGCGCTACGGGTTTTCAGGCGTCCTGCCACGCATGGGTCCGCTCGGTGACTCCCTGAAGTACAAGGACTGCGCGGAAGGATATGTTCACGTGATTGAACACCTGCCCGGCCCGAGCGGGCATACGCGCGACGGTACGGGCGTGTATTCGGAAACCTTGAGCTGGCCACTCGAACCGTTTATCGGCACGCTGGCAACAGCGCCCGAACGCGAAGTATTTACCTCTGTACTGGGACAGGGCCCCTTCGGCGGCAATATCGACTGTCGCGATATCCGGGCCGGACACACCATCTTTCTCAACAGTTACAACGACGGCGGCTTGCTCTATATCGGTGATGTCCACGGCGGCCAGGGCGACACCGAGTTTACCGGGATCGCCGATGAGACCCGCGCAACCGTGCAGCTCTCCTGCACGGTTGTAAAGAAAAAACGGCTGCCCTGCGTGCGTATCGAAAAACCC
Source organism: uncultured bacterium (assembly GCA_964012875.1). Classification (GTDB taxonomy): domain Bacteria; phylum Pseudomonadota; class Gammaproteobacteria; genus CAXGUU01. The sequence goes on along the minus strand of CAXGUU010000199.1, from coordinate 560 downwards.
GACAGCATCGTCGCAGTCGGTATCAACCTGCCCATGGAACACGCGGTCTATGACGCCACTGCCAACCTGATGGAATGGCTGGAAGAAGACTACGCGGTGCCACCGCGTGACATCTATGTGCGGATGTCGTGCGACCCGGCGTTCAGAATTCGCACCTACCAGATGGTACGGCTCGGCACCCTGCAACACGTTGCCGGCGCCGAGTACCCCAAGGAACGACTGTTCAACGCCGTGAAACCCAAACGCCGCCGCACCAGCAAGAAAAAGTCTCAATCGAAGCGCTGACCAGCAGCGCCCACGCGCGCAACCAGGGCGTGCTTAGCTATCCGGCGGCAGCGGGCAGGTTTTCCCTATTTCTAAGTCGAGCACGCGTATAAGGCGACCATAACCAACAAAAGTCTGAATTCTCATGCCGAGATCGATGATCTCGCCTTCGGTGAAATATTCGCGCAGCTCGTCAAACAAGGCGTCGTCAGCCGAACCATGATCGCCGGCTAAAACTTCAGCATAGTGGATCGCGGCACGTTCGGCGCCGGAAAACAATTCGCTGTTACGGTAAT
>CAXGUU010000198.1:0-6329 GCA_964012875.1 uncultured bacterium | reverse complement strand
TATCGAAAATATGGAACGGCTTTTACGCAAACTTGAAACGGCGAAAGACCTGGTTCCTCAACCAGTACATCTCTGGAACGATCCGCCTGCAAATATCGGCATCATTTATTACGGCTCGACATCTCCGGCAATGGACGAGGCATTCGTCGCGCTCGAGGCAAGCGGTATTCGCGCGGACGGACTTCGTATTCGAGCCTTCCCGTTCTCCGATGCGGTCGACGAATTCATCGTGTCACACGATCAGATCTTCGTGGTTGAGCAGAATCGGGACGGCCAGCTTCGAACCCTGCTGATCAATGAATGCGAAGTGCCGCCGGCGCATCTTACCCCGATCCTGCACTATGACGGCTCGCCGATCACGGCACGATTTATCGCGCTCGAAATCGCGCAGTCACTGCTATCGGAAGGTGGATCAACCAAGCGCCGCGCCTGATCGGGTTGGTGCGCTGTCGCAACTGATGATGACGAACTCATGACCTATATTTCCAAACCCAAACTGGCCCACCCCAATTCCGCGGTAAATGAGCTGGGCTATACGCGACGCTATTACGAAGGTGCAGTGTCCACTCTGTGTGCCGGATGTGGTCATGACTCGATTAGCGCCGCCATCATTCAGGCGTTTTTCGAGTTATCGGTCGAACCTCACCGGGTTGCTAAACTTTCGGGCATTGGGTGCTCATCGAAAACGCCGACCTATTTCCTCGGCAGTTCGCATGGTCTCAACAGTGTTCATGGCCGCATGCCGTCGGTACTGACTGGCGCCAATCTCGCGAACCGGGATTTGCTCTATCTTGGCGTCTCGGGCGACGGTGACTCTGCTTCGATTGGACTTGGCCAGTTCGCGCATGCACTGCGGCGCGGCGTCAACATGCTCTATGTCGTCGAAAACAACGGCGTCTACGGACTCACCAAGGGGCAGTTTTCCGCGACCGCAGACTCCGGCTCCAAGTCAAAGCGCGGCGTAGTTAATACAGATGCGTCGATCGATCTAGTCGGGCTCGCGTTACAACTTGGAGCAACGTTCGTAGCGAGAAGTTTTTCGGGCGATAAAGCACAGCTGGTGCCGCTAATCAAAGCTGCAATTCTGCATCGTGGCGCAGCGTTTCTCGATGTCATCAGCCCATGCGTTGCATTCAACAACCACGGCGGTTCGACCAAGAGTTACGACTATATCCGGGAACACAATGACATCGTCAATCGACTCGATTTCATGCCTGAACGGAGTGAAATCAAGGCGGACTACGAAGCGGGTACGGTCGAAGAAGTTATTCAACACGATGGCAGTACAATTCGCCTGCATAAATTAAACGACGAATACGATGCAACCGACCGCATCGGGGCGAGCAACTATCTGCACGCCCGTGCCGAGAAGGGCGAAGTCGTCACCGGGCTGATCTACGTCGAAAAAGAAGCCGAGGACTTGCATGCCCACCTCAATACAGTGGACGCACCGCTGAATTCGCTGGCCGAACGGGAGCTCTGCCCAGGCACTCAGAAACTTGAGGAAATTAACGAGGGGCTGCGCTAGCCCGCTACGCTTCGTGGGCTGCCAGCTTCGTCCGCATGACTTCATTGACGGACTTCGGATTGGCCTTACCGCCGCTTTTCTTCATAACCTGGCCGACGAGAAATCCGAGGACCTTGTCTTTGCCGGATAGGAATTGCGCCACCTGATCCGGGTTTTCACTGATTACCTGCGAAACGATCGATTCGATCTCACCAGCATCGGATACCTGCCTCAAGCCCCGTTTCTCGATAATTTCGTTAACCGAGCCTTCACCATCCCACAGCGCCTGAAACACCTGTTTGGCGATTTTCCCTGACACCGTGTCGTCTTCGATGCGGGCGATTAGATCGATCAGGGCCGATGGCGTAACCGGGGAACTATCGATTTCGATGCTCTCTCGGTTCAGAGCACCAAATAACTCGCCGGTAATCCAATTGACCAAGGTCTTCGCGCTCGATGCAGATTGCGCCACGCACTGCTCGAAATAGTCGGCGTACTTGGGATCGGCAAGCAGCGAATCAATGTCGTCGGCAGACAGATCATATTCCTCTGAATAGCGCGTCCGTTTGGCGGCTGGCAATTCGGGCATTTCCGATTTTATAGCGTCGATCTGTTCATCGCTGATTATCAGCGGTAGCAAATCCGGATCGGGGAAATAACGATAATCGTGGGCATCTTCCTTGGTGCGCATCGTTCGCGTCTCATCCCGATCAGGGTCATACAATCTGGTCTCCTGCCTGATTGTGCCCCCGTCCTCGAGTACCTCTATCTGGCGCTCAATCTCGAATTCAATGGCGCGCTCAACGAAACGAAACGAGTTGAGGTTCTTGGTCTCCGTGCGCGTGCCGAGTCTGGTTTCGCCGGCGCGCCGGACCGAGACATTGGCGTCACAACGGAACGAGCCTTCCTGCATGTTCCCGTCGCAGATACCAACGAACCGGACGAGGCGATGCAGTTCCCGCATGTAAGCAACAGCTTCCCTGGCCGAATGCATGACCGGCTCTGACACGATTTCAAGCAACGGGGTGCCCGCGCGGTTGAGGTCTATGCCCGTCGAATCGCCGAATTCGCCATGAATCGATTTCCCGGCGTCCTCCTCGAGGTGCGCGCGGGTGATGTCGATTATGCGCCGCTCACCATCGACTACGATTGCGAGCCGGCCATTGGCAACGATGGGATTTTCGTACTGACTGACCTGGTATCCCTTGGGCAAATCGGGATAAAAGTAATTCTTGCGCGCAAAAACGGAGTCTCGCGCAATCGAGGCTTCAATTGCAAGTCCAAACCTGATCGCCATTTCGATCACGCGCTGGTTAATCACCGGCAGCACCCCGGGCAAGCCAAGATCAACTGCGCACGCCTGCGCATTCGCTTCGGCGCCATAAGCGGTCGCGGCGCCTGAAAATATTTTGCTGCTGGTCGCCAGCTGCGCGTGTACTTCCAGTCCGATAACGGATTGCCAACTCATGAGGATTGCGCCTTATCCAATTTCGGCCACCCGGGTATGCCAGTCAGTAGCCCCTTGATAGCGATCGGCGAGCGCCAGTATTTGCGCCTCCGACATGTAATTTCCGATCAGTTGCAGGCCTATCGGCATACCGTCGGGTGATCGCCCGCACGGCACCGAAAGCGCCGGCAGACCAGCGAGGTTCACTGCCGTCGTAAAAATATCGGCAAGGTACATTTTCACCGGATCGTGGCAATGCTCGCCGAGCGAAAACGCAGTTGTCGGCGTCGTCGGCCCCAATATCACGTCCACATCATTAAACGCCGCGACGAAATCTTCTTTGATCAGTCGACGAATGCGCTGTGCCTTGTCGTAGTAAGCATCGTAGTAGCCAGATGAAAGCGCGTACGTTCCGACCAGAATACGCCGTTTAACCTCGGCCCCAAATCCTTCGCCGCGCGAGCGCTCATATAAATCCTGAAGATCCTCCGGCGCGTCACAGCGATGACCGAAACGCACGCCGTCATAGCGAGAGAGATTCGATGATGCTTCCGCCGGCGCTATCACGTAGTAAGCGGGGATGGCCAGCGGTGAGTTTGGCAGCGAAATTTCCCGCAACTTTGCGCCAAAGGATTCGATGGTTTTTGCAGCGGCCTCAACTGATATTTTCAATGCGTCTGGCAACTCGTCACCAAAATATTCGCTCGGCAAACCAATTCGCAGGCCGGCGAAATCGTGCTCGAACAGGCGGGTATAATCCTCTTGCTCGACCTGTATTGATGTCGAATCGCGCGCGTCATAGCCCGACATGGAATTGAGCATGAGCGCCACATCCGCCGCGCTGCGCCCGAACGCGCCACCCTGGTCAAGACTCGAAGCGAAGGCGATCATGCCGTAACGCGAAACCCGCCCGTAGGTAGGTTTGATCCCGCTGACCCCACAAAAAGCGGCAGGTTGCCGAATCGATCCGCCGGTGTCGGTCCCGGTCGCTATCGGACACATCGACGCGGCGACAGCTGCCGCTGATCCTCCGGATGAGCCACCGGCGACGCGGCCACGATCCCATGGGTTTTTGACCGGACCATAGAAACTGTTTTCGTTGGACGAACCCATCGCGAATTCATCCATGTTGGTCTTGCCGAGCATCACCAGACCATCGGCATTCAGTCGCCCGACGACATGCGCGTCATACGGCGCTATCCAGTTGTCGAGCATTTTCGAGCCGCAGCTGGTACGCACGCCGGCGGTACAGAAAATGTCCTTGTTGGCGTAAGGAATGCCCGTCAGCGCCGTCGATTCTCCCCGGGCAATTCGACCGTCGGCAGCTCTCGCCTGGTCCATTGCGAGGTCATCACACACGGTTATGAAGGCGTTGATATCGTTGTTTTTACTTTTGATCCGGGCAAGATAATGCTCGGTCAACTCGACGCTCGAAAATTCCCCCTGCTTAAGCCCGGCGGAGAGTTCGGAAATACTGCTCGGGAAGTCAGTGGCCATCGTTATTCGACAACCCGTGGTACGAGGTAAAGGCTTTGCTCAAGCTCAGGCGCCCCGGTTTGCAGGGCTTCGCGGCGGTCATTCTCGGTCACCTCATCGGGGCGATATCGCGCCGGCAGTTCCTGGGGATGGGAGAGTGGTACCACCGCCGATGTATCCACGTCGTTCATCTGGGCAACGAAGTCCAGAATGCTCGACAGCTGTCCGGCATAGTCCGAAATCTCGGAGTCGTCGATTGCGAGGCGGGCCAGGTGCGCCATTGCGCGCACATCATCGGCACTGATAGACATTAAGGTTTCCCGATTATTTATTTGATTCAAAAGCGATTTTTGCCGACACTTTCTTGCCAGAATTAGGTCGCACTGGTAAATTACTGCGCTATTTTACTGCGGATTACGCGGGGGCCGGTGACGTGACGCACCCTACCGCTTTCGAGCCATCGTGGTCACATGACCTTAGTCGCGCGGCTGCGGACCTTAGCCGCTGGTACGCCGGCCTCTTCGGGAGCTGCGCCACTCGGTTTTCAACCGCGTTGATTTAGGATTCCAATTTGATGCTTCGAACCCTCCGAGGAATGTTTTCAAATGACCTATCGATTGACCTCGGTACGGCCAACACACTGATATACGTTCGCAGCAAGGGAATCGTCCTGAACGAACCATCGGTGGTTGCGATTCGCCGCGGGCGCGACTCGAACAATCCGAAAGCAATAGCAGCGGTTGGCGTTGAAGCGAAACGAATGCTAGGACGAACGCCCGGTCACATCGATGCTATCCGGCCACTGAAGGACGGCGTCATCGCTGACTTCACAGTCACCGAAAAAATGCTGCAACACTTTATCCGAAAAGTACACGGCAACCAGATGTTCAAACCGAGCCCTCGCGTTCTGGTCTGCGTTCCCTGTGGTTCAACCCAGGTAGAGCGTCGGGCGATCAAGGAATCCGCGCAGGGCGCCGGAGCGCGCGAGGTCTACTTGATCGAGGAACCCATGTCTGCAGCTGTTGGTGCCGGCATGCCGGTCAGTGACGCAAGTGGCTCAATGGTCCTGGACATTGGCGGTGGCACGACGGAAGTCGCCGTGATTTCTCTAAACGGCATTGTCTATTCCGATTCGGTTCGGGTCGGTGGCGATCGTTTCGACGATGCGATTATCAACTACGTACGGCGAAATTACGGCAGCCTGATTGGTGATGCCACGGCGGAACGCATCAAACACGAGATCGGGTGCGCCTACCCCGGGAACGAAGTTCGCGAGATCGAAATCAAGGGCCGCAACCTGGCCGAGGGATTACCCCGCAGCTTCACCCTGAACAGTAACGAGATTCTCGAAGCCCTGCAGGAACCTCTCGCTGGTATCGTCGAAGCCGTTAAAACCGCGTTGGAAAAGACGCCGCCGGAACTTGGCTCCGACGTCGCCGAGCGCGGCATGGTGATGACTGGTGGCGGTGCGCTGCTGCAGGATCTCGACCGCCTGCTGATGGAGGAAACCGGACTGCCCGTCATCGTCGCCGAAGATCCACTGACCTGCGTTGCCCGCGGTGGTGGACGAGTGCTGGAAATGATCGAGGAGCACGGGCCGGAAATCCTCGCGCTCGAATAGCCCGTACCTTCTGCGCCGGAGATCACGATCAAACCGCTATTCGTCAATACGCCCTCCCCGACCACCCGGTTCGCGATCTGCGTGATCCTGTCGTTCCTGTGCATTTCCATTGACCATAAACATCAACATCTCACCGCGATTCGCGCGGCGCTGTCGGTCGTCGTCTACCCAGCACAGGTTGTGGCCAATGCACCGGTGGTGGCGGTTCGCGAGGTTGCAGGTAACCTAAATACGCGGCAAAACCTCATCAGTGAGAACGAGCGTCTCAGGTCTGAAAA
>CAXGUU010000197.1:0-6373 GCA_964012875.1 uncultured bacterium | reverse complement strand
CCCGGCATCGCCGTCGCCGAGGTACTGTCGAGAGCAGGTGTTGAGTTGCACTGGGTGGGCACTTCGCGCGGTCTCGAGTCGCGCGTTGTTCCTGCTCATGGCATTTCGTTCAGGGCGATTTCAGTCGCTGGAATGCGGCGCAGCAGTTGGTTGCGACGCGTCCTCGGACCGATTCAATTGCTCTATGCCTTAATGCAATCGGTGTACCTGATATTGCAGATCCGGCCTGCCGTGGTCCTCGGGATGGGGGGATTTGTCAGCGGCCCGGGCGGGATCGCCGCATGGCTTTGTCGCAGGCCATTGGTCATTCACGAGCAGAACGCGATTGCGGGACTGACAAACCGATGGCTTAGTCGGTTTGCGGACATGGTCCTGTTGGCTTTCCCAGGTAGTCTTAGCACGCGCGACGATGCTCGCGTCACGGGCAACCCGGTACGCGCGGCGATTGCCCGGGTTGGCACGCCTGCCGAGAGAATTTCTGATAACTCGCGTATTTCGATACTGGTGTTCGGTGGTAGCCGCGGCGCGCATGCCCTTAATCAATACGTACCAAGTGCGCTAGGAGCACTCACAGATATCGAATTCGATATCGTCCACCAGTGCGGATCCGACGAAGTAGATTCAACCAAAGCGAATTACCGCGACGCTGGCCTCGGCGGTCGCGCCCGCGTTGTCACGTTCATCGACGATATGGCTTCTGCTTACGCTGGTACGAAGCTCGTGATTGCCCGTTCAGGTGCCTTGACCGTTGCTGAAATTGCCACGGTTGGCGTAGCCTCCATACTAGTGCCGTACACCTTCGCCGTTGACGATCACCAAACCGCTAACGCGAGGTTCTTAGTAGAGCGCGACGCTGCACGACTTCTGCCGGAATCCGATTTGACCGCGGGGGCGCTGGTTGGTATCGCGCACGAGTTACTGTCCGACCAGGCGTTGCTACTGCACATGGCCGAACAGGCGCGTGCAGCGTCACCGCGTGATGCCTCGCAACGGGTCGCGGAAAGCTGCTTGGAGTGCGCCAATGTCTAAGAACAATGCGGACCTGATGCACCGGGTATCAAAGATTCACTTCATTGGTATCGGCGGTACCGGTATGAGCGGGATTGCCGAGGTACTTTGCAATCAGGGCTATGAGATTAGCGGGTCGGATACGGCGCTCGGAACGACAACCACACGCTTGAGGAGCATCGGCGCGACGGTATTTGAAGGGCATCACGAATCGAACGTCGCCGGCGTTGATGTTGTGGTCTATTCGAGCGCCGTTGATCGTTCCAATGTCGAGCTGGAAGCAGCGCGTGAACACCGGATTCCGGTCGTTCCGCGGGCAGAGATGCTGGCGGAATTGATGCGTTTTCGGCACGGGATCGCGGTTGCCGGTACGCACGGAAAGACGACCACTACAAGCCTGACAGCCGCAATCCTTGCCGCAGCGGGTCTCGACCCGACTTTTGTCGTCGGCGGCCTTGTACGCAGCATCAATGCGCACGCTAAACTCGGAAACAGTAAATACATCGTTGTCGAAGCGGACGAGAGCGACGCATCGTTTCTCATGCTGCTGCCGTTGATGGTTGTGTTGACCAATGTCGATGCTGACCATATGGAGACCTACGAAGGTGATTTTGCTGTCCTTTCGGCCGGCTTCACGGAGTTTCTGCGGCGCTTGCCGTTTTACGGGGTGGCCTGTATCTGCATCGATGACCCCCATGCTAGGGCATTGATTCCAGAGATCAGGGCCAGGGTCGTGACCTTCGGCATGCATCCCGATGCTGATGTGCGTGCCGCTGACGTCAGCATTCGTGAAGGACGCGAGCATTTTCGGGTGCAAACCAAAGTCGGTGATCTGGACGGCGAAATCTCCCTGAATATGAGTGGCGAACACAATATCCGAAACGCCCTTGGTGCGATCGCGGTCGCGCTCGAATTAGGGGTCGAAGCCAGCGCGGTCCGGGTAGCCCTAGCCGAGTTTGAAGGTATTGCGCGTCGTTGCCAGGTTTATGAGCACGTGGAACTCGGTACAAACTCGATCACGGTGGTCGATGATTATGGACACCATCCCACTGAGCTCGCCGCGGTGCTTAAAACCATCCGTCGTCGCTGGCCCGGCAAACGCCTCGTGAGTATTTTTCAACCCCATCGTTTTACCCGGACAAGGGATCTTTTCGACGATTTTGCGCGTGTACTTTCAGAGGTTGACGTGTTGCTATTGCTCGACGTTTACGGTGCGGGCGAGGAGCCTATTGCCGGGGCGGACAGCCGTGCGCTCGCACGTGCGATCAGAGCGCACGGGAAGGTAGAACCTATATATGCCGAGGATGCTGAAAATGCCCGCACCACGCTTGAACGCGTGAGCGAGAACGGTGACATCGTCGCCGTACTCGGTGCCGGGAACGTTAGTCGGGTGGCCGAGGAACTGGTTGCATGAATGGCGCGGCGGCTCGCTTTGAAGACATTCAGGTTCGTGGCCGGTGGACGCGCGACGAACCCATGTCGAAACACACGAGCTGGCGTTGCGGCGGCGCGGCCGACTACTTCTTTGAGCCCGTTGATCGCGATGACCTGATGGCGTTTTACCCATATTCGGCATCTTTGCCGACGCTGATGTGGCTGGGTCTCGGCAGTAACATGCTGGTGCGCGACGGTCGACTCGAACGAACCGTTGTCTCGACGGCTAGAGGGTTGAACCAGATACGCTGGTTGGCTCCCGATCTGCTCTACGCTGAAGTCGGTGTTCCATGCGCCAAGCTGGCGCGCCTATGTGCCCAAGCGGATCGGGCGGGCCTGGAATTCCTCGCCGGTATCCCGGGCACGCTCGGTGGCGCTCTCGCCATGAACGCGGGGGCGCATGGTGGTGAGATCTGGGATTACGTCGTCGCTGCCGATCTTATCGGAGAGAATGGTGACATCGACCGCCATGATCAATCTTCGTTTTCACCAGCCTACCGCTCAGTTTCCGGGCCGGGTCTAGATTTTGTAGGCGCCTGGCTGTCGCTACCCTACTCGGCTGAAGGAAACGGGCCTGATCGGATTCGCGCAATACTTGCCGAGCGGAGCCGAACGCAACCGACTGGGCAGGCATCATGCGGCTCGGTGTTTATTAATCCCGCTGGCGACTTTGCCGGTCGCCTTATCGAACAGTGTGGTTTGAAAGGCCATCGACTAGGCGGCGCGATGGTGTCTGACATTCACGCCAATTTCATCGTCAACTGTGGCGACGCTACGGCTGATGATGTTGAAGCATTGATTAACCACGTCCGTGCCGCGGTGCAACAACGATGTGGTGTCAGTTTGGAGACCGAAGTGAGAATCGTTGGGAATCCGCCTGCGCAATCCGCCGGAGTTATCCCATGAGTCAGTGGACTGAGCGCTATTTTTCTCAGGTTCTCGATCGCTGCGGCCGCGTCGCGGTATTGATGGGTGGCAATGCCGCGGAGCGTGACATCTCTCTTAAATCAGGTCAGGCGATAGCGACCGCATTGAAGTTTTCGGGCGTCGACGCAGTAGCCGTTGACTGGGACGGCCGTCTCGCTCTGGAAACGTTCGATACCGAATTTGACCGTTACTTTATTGCTGTTCACGGTCGTGGCGGTGAAGATGGCAAGATTCAGGCAGCACTGGAGCTGATGGGCATTCCTTATACCGGTAGTGGTGTGTTGGGCAGCGCTCTGGCGATGGATAAAGTCAGAACCAAACTTGTCTGGCAAGGTGCTGGTCTCCCGACGCCGTCCTTTCGCCTCGTGGACGATGGAACTGACATCGATAATCTGATTTCAGAACTCGGGTTGCCGCTGGCTGTGAAACCGGCGCGAGAGGGCTCGAGCTTCGGTGTGGTCAAGGTTACTGAGGCGGGTGAAATCGAATCAGCAATTGCGACAGCCTCCGCAGTTGACAGCAGTGTCATCGCCGAACAGTGGATCGAGGGGGCCGAGTACACCATGGGGGTTCTGCAGGACCGCACCCTGCCCATGATCAGGCTTGAGGTTGCAGGCGAATTCTACGACTTCGAAGCCAAATATGAGCGCAACGACACTCGCTATATTTGCCCCTGTGGTCTGGCTTCGGAGGTCGAGTCGGCAGCGGCCGCAACGGCACTGGCTGCTTTTCAGAGCCTGGATGCAGCCGGGTGGGGAAGAATCGATTTCGTTGCCGATGGAGAAGGGAATCTCTATTTGATTGAACTCAACACGGTCCCCGGAATGACCGATCATTCATTGGTCCCGATGGCGGCCAGCGAGGCGGGGCTGTCATTCGAACAGTTGTGCCTGGCGATATTGGCGACAAGCATGACGGACGCGGAACTACAGTGAACCAGGCCATGATAAAGACGCCCGTTAAGCGCACGTTGCCGTCGCCGATGCTGCTGTCATTTGCGGCCATGTTGTTGGTGACGCTGGTGGGGCTTGCCTGGCTTGGCCGATCCATGTCCGACCCTGCGGTGATGCCGATTACCAAGGTATTGGTCGAAGGCGAATTTGTTCATTTGCGACCCGACATCATTCAGCTGGCCGTCGAGGAATCAGTTGACGGTGGGTTCTTTAAGGTCGATGTCGAGGCGATTCGGCAACGGCTGTTGAATGAACCATGGATTCGGGCGGCTACGATTAGACGCGTGTGGCCGCAGACGCTCCACGTTCAGGTTACCGAGCAAAGCCCGGCCACCCGTTGGGGAGAGCACGCCTTGCTCAATGATGCTGGTGACATTTTTGTCCCGTCATCTGATCAGATTCCGCCGGGCCTGCCTAAACTAAGTGGGCCGCTGGGTACGGAGATCTCGATCCTGCGGCGCTATGAGCAGTTTGGCGCAACGTTGAAAACATTGAATCTAACGATTTCGGAGGTCAGATTGTCGGCGCGACACGCGTGGGAACTCAAAACCGTGGATGGCAAAACTCTGGCACTGGGGCGCGATCAGGTGGATCGACGTCTGCAAAGGTTCGTTTTCGGCTACCGACGGGGCCTGGACGATCTATGGGCCGGGATTGGGCGCGTGGACCTGCGCTATACCAACGGCTTCGCGGTCTCCGCACAGCCGGCACACGCTGAGGTCGCCTCCGATCAACGCGCCACTATTCGAGGATAGGAACGGGAACGTAATGGTTAAGAAACCGGACAAAAAGCTACTCGTCGGGCTCGATATTGGCACGTCCAAGGTGGTCGCGATCGTGGGCGAGATATCGGGCGAAAACGAAATCGAGGTAATAGGAATAGGTTCCCATCCCTCGCGCGGGTTGAAGAAAGGCGTTGTCGTCAATATCGAGTCGACCGTTCAATCTATTCAGCGCGCTATCGAAGAAGCTGAGCTCATGGCCGGGTGTGAAATTCATTCTGTCTATGCAGGTATTGCGGGGAGCCACATTCGCAGCCTCAATTCCCACGGTATTGTCGCCATTCGCGACAGCGAAGTATCGGCCGGTGACGTCGATCGCGTGATCGATGCTGCCCGTGCTGTAGCGATACCCGCAGATCAGAAGATCCTGCACATACTGCCGCAGGAATTCGTGATCGATGGCCAGGAGGGCATACGCGAGCCAATTGGCATGTCCGGCGTTCGTCTTGAGTCACGAGTGCACATGGTGACGGGTGCTGTGTCGGCCGCGCAGAACATTATCAAATGTGTTCGCCGCTGTGGACTGGAAGTAGACGACGTGATTTTGCAGCAGTTGGCCTCGTCGTATTCCGTATTAACCGACGACGAGAGGGAGCTTGGCGTTTGTTTGTGTGACATCGGTGGCGGCACGACTGATATAGCGGTCTTCGTTCAGGGCGCGATCCATCACTCGGCGGTGATTCCAATTGCGGGCGACCAGGTGACCAACGATATTGCGGTTGCCTTGCGTACACCCACCCACCACGCCGAGGACATAAAAATCAGATACGCCTGCGCGCTGACCCAATTGGCTAATCCCGACGAGACGATCGAGGTACCGAGCGTCGGTGATCGACCGCCACGCCGCCTGGTTCGCCAAACGCTGGCTGAAGTGGTCGAGCCGCGTTACGAAGAGCTTTTTAGCCTGGTTGCGACAGAATTGAAGCGCAGCGGATTTGAAGAAATGATTGCCGCAGGCGTGGTGTTGACCGGAGGTGGTGCGAAAATGGAAGGCGCGATTGAACTCGCTGAAGAGGTCTTTCATATGCCAGTGCGCATCGGCACGCCACAGTATGTGGCGGGACTAGTAGACGTCGTCAGAAACCCTATCTACGCCACCGGGGTCGGCCTTCTGCTGTTTGGCAATCAATCGTTCTATGGCTTTGCGCAGCCAGGACGCTTCGAAAGCTCGGGCTCGATTTGGGAGCGCATGAAGAACTGGTTTCACGGAAATTTTTAGCAGTGCGGGGCGGGATGACGCACTGGGACATTAATCATTTACACAACGCT
>CAXGUU010000196.1:0-6435 GCA_964012875.1 uncultured bacterium | reverse complement strand
CTTCCTGCGTGATGATGGCGCCGACGATGGAGTTCAATCGCGATTACACCGCATCACGGCAAGCCTGGATTGCCGAGATCATGGATTGTGATGTCGCCGGGCTCAGCGTTGACGAAGCAGCGGCGGCGGGGCGCGACGCTATTCGCCAGTTGATTCGCGATCTTGAATTACCTGAACGCCTGCGTGATGTTGATGTGTCTGAAGACGATTTCCCGGCTATCGCCCGAGATGCGCTCGAAGACCTCGTCGTCGCGACCAATCCGCGGCCGGTGGGTTCAGTCGAAGACGTTATCGATTTATTGCACAGTGCCTGGTGAGCAGATCGCTCATGAGGTCGGCCGTCCCTGAGTTGAATCCTGGTTACTTGGGACCGTAGGCCAGAAATACATTGCCCGGCATGCCGAACAGGCCGTAGCCCGAACCGAAGTAAACCCAGCCGTCGACCACCGTAGCGCCGGCACCTTTAATTGAACCGCCGGAAGCAGCCACCTTGTTGACTGTGTCGTAGTTGCCGCCGGTATTGACGTCCCAAAGTACCTCGCCAGTGCCTGAATCGTAAGCGCGCATGTGGCCGTCCATCGCGGCTGAAAAAATGATGCCCGGTATCAGCGTGGCTGCGGCCGGTTGGCCGGCGTTGCAACCCGCCCGCTCCAGGCAATCGGGTGCTGCAGCCGGGATGTTCCAGACTTCGGCGCCGTCAGCGAACTTGAGTTTATAAATGCCGCCGGCATGCCCGGGTGCAGCGCGCGTTTCCCAGACGTCGGAGATGGGGACGTACAGGTGTTCATTATCCGCGGCGAAGCCCCATTCAATACCACCGAGTACGCCACCGGGTGAAAGTCGCCTTTGCCACAGGATCGCACCCTTGTTGTCCGGGTCGAGCGCATGCATGACGCCGGATTTCTGCCCTGCCAGCAGAATGCGCTTCCCGTTTGGCAGGGTACGCAGAATCGCCGAGGAACCAAAGTCGACATCGGGACCACATTCCTCACGCGATACGGGGTCGGCGTTGGGTGAAACACAGGCCGTGGTGAAGGCGTCGTCGGCGGTGGTCTGCACTGACCACACGATTTCACCGGTGGCGAGGCTGAGCGCAACGACCGCGTCGCTGGTCGATGATGCCGGTGCGGAATAAGAGTCACCGGTGGTGACGTAGAGGACGCCCGCTGTCTCATCGATGGTCGGTTGCGACCACACGGCGACCCCAGAAGGCCCCCAGAGTTGGGTGCCATTGGATAATTTTTTGGTTTTAACCAGGGGTTCCGGCACGAGCGATTGCTTCCAGTCGCGTTTGCCGGTGGCCAAATCATATTTCACAACGCTGCCGCGGAAAGTGCAGCACTCGTAGGTCACGGAGCCGCCAGCGAGTTCTTCGAATGAAGCAAGCGCGATATAGAGTTTGTTCTTATGGACTACCGGCGAGGCAGTGATGACGGCCCATTCGTGCTCATCGGCACGGTCCTTCCACTTGAGTTCGCCGGTGTTCGCATCGAGGGCATAAAGCCAGGCTTTGCGGTCGCCTGCGTAAAGTGTGATCGCACCGTCCTCGCCCGGCACCAGCGTGATAGCCGCCCGCACTTCGGCCTCGGTATCAAATTTCCAGTGGGCACAGCCGGTGCGTTTGTCGAGCGAGTAGACGGCGCCGGACGGTGAGCCCAGAAACAGGCGATCGCCGAGCACGGCCGGTTGCGTCGTGACGCCGGTTGCGCCCGGAAACCCAAACGACCATTTCAGTTCAAGATTCTCAAGGTCGGTTCTCGATACCCCGGCCCGGTCTCCGGGTTGGAAATGCGTGTTGTCGGTATCAAGTCCCCAGCCGTTCCAATGGGGCTGTTCGAAATCGGCCACCGATACCGGCTGGCCGTTTTCGCACATCGGTAGGTCTTCGGCGACCTTTTGTTTGGCGACCGAACCCCAGGGAATTTCCGATAAGTAAATCGACAGCGCGCGCTTCTCCAGCTCGTTCAGGGCTGAGGCCTGCAGCACCATCAAGCCAATGGTCTGCGCATCGAATATTTTTTCCGGCGGCATTTTTGCCAGTTGTGCGAGCGACGGCGCGCGCGGTACCGGGTTATCACTGTGACATGACGTGCAGGCTGATTCGAAAGCATTCTTGCCAATGGCCCGATCGTCGTCCGCGCGGGACTGGGTGGTCGCAATACTGATAGTTATCAGCGCAAGCATGGGTAACAGGCGGCTGGCAAAGGTCATGATTTCTCCCCGGATTCATTTCATATACTGAAAACCTTGTCGCGCATCATATAGCGAAGCGCCCCGGCGGTTAACGTGCTGGCGGTCGAACGGGTGCTTGATGCAAGTCGACTTGACTCCGGCTCTCGCTGAATTAGATTGGGTGCTACCCAGCCACGAGCCGCCGCCATGATCGACCCCAATGACCCGCAGTCCTTAATGCTTTCCAACATCATTTTGAGCGGTCTCGATGTGAAGCCCGATGTCGATGTTCTGACTTTTGTGCGAGTACTGGCCGACGGCAGCTTTGCCGATGAGACGCGCAGTTACCGCGAATTGTGGCAAAATGGGCAGGCGGTTGCTGCTGCTCTTGACGCGGAAGGCATGCAGGTCGGTGACGCTTTCGGGGTAGTCACGCAAAATCACCCCGAATTTGTCGACACAATGGTTGGCGCCTCGATCTCGGGGACCGTTTTTGTGCCGATCGACCCGCGTACGCGCGGGCAGAAGCTGGCCTACATGCTGAACCACGCGGGCTGTCGCGGCGCGGTGGTCGGTGACTATGCGCTCGAGTATATCCGGGAGATTGTCGCCGACTGCCCGCAACTAGAATGGATCTGGGTGGTGGCTACTGACGCGGGTTCAGGTGTCGCCTTTGATGGTTTGCGATGGCGCTCGTTCGCCGATGTCCTGGCCGAGCGAGGTGCTGAGATTTTGCCGCGGGTTTCCGACCCCGAGCTACCCATGCAGATGCTGTATACCTCGGGAACAACGGGTGATCCCAAGGCGATTCTCTCGCCCTACGGGCGATTCGGATTTGTTGCGAGCCTTGGTGAAGTACTCGGACTCAGAGAAAACGATCGTCCATACACCGGACTTTCGCTGACCCACGCAAACGCCCAGCTGATTACCCTGGGCACGACGCTCGCCCTGGGGCTAAAGGGTGTATTCAGCCGCAAATTCACCAAGTCCCGGTTGTGGGACATCACGCGCGCGTATGGCTGTACGACTTTCAATCTGCTTGGCGGAATGACGACCGCGATTTACAGTGAGCCGTTGAAGGACAACGACGCGGATAACCCGGTGCGTTTCGTCCTGAGTGCAGGTATGCCAGCTGCGATCTGGGAGAACTTTGCCAAACGCTTCAATGTCGATATCTACGAGTTCTACGGTGCGGCCGAGGGCGGGCTCACGCTCAACCCACCCGGAACGGGTCCGGTCGGCAGCATCGGCAAACCGCCGCCGTCCATGAGCGGCCGTATCGTTGATGACAACGATCAGGAATGCCCGCCCAGAGAACCCGGCGAAATCGTTTTCCAGAACGCTGACGGTACCTGCCCGCCGGTGTCTTACTTCAAGAATGCAGAGGCCTCAGGAAAGAAGACTCAGGACGGCTGGCTGCGCATGGGAGATATTGGTTACCGCGACGAGGACGGTTTTTTCTACTTCATGTATCGCAAGGGTGGGGGCATCCGCCACAACGGTGACTTCGTCAATCCGGCCTTCGTTGAAAAAGAGCTGGCGGAGCATCCGCAGGTGGATGACGTCTTCGTTTACGGCGTGACCTCAGCCAACGGCGTACCCGGTGAGAAGGACGTGGTCGCCGCCATCGTGCCCTTCGATAGCGCAAGTTTCGACCACGCTGACGTCTTTCGCTGGTGTCGGGACAAACTCGAGACCAACTTCGTGCCGACCTATTTGCACGTGGTTGAGGAAATACCGAAAACCGCGTCCGAAAAACCGCAGGAGCGGTTCTTGCTAGAAGCTTTCGCGCCGGGCGCGGCCAACGTGTTTACCGAGTGAGCGCGCGGCGTTGCCGCCGCAACCTACCGGCCTGCCGTTTTAGCGACCGACAAAAACCGGCTCTTTCTTTTCCACAAACGCTTTCGTCGCATTGCGGTGATCTTCAGTCTGCCCGCAATGGATATGGTGGGTCGCTTCAAGATCGAGGCAGTCTTCAAGCTCGGCACCGTCAACGGCGCGATTAAGATTCTCTTTCATATAGCGGTAGGCGACCGACGGGCCAGTGGCGAGGCGCATCGCAATGTCGTTGGTCTTGGTGGCCAGTTCTTCCGGTTCGACCACCCAGTTCGCGAGTCCCAGGGCGAGCGCGTCGGCGGCGGAAACCCGCTCGGAAAGAAAATAGAGTTCGCGTGCCTTGGCCGTGCCGACCAGCTGGCTTAGGAAATACGTGCCGCCGTAATCGCCGGAAAATCCGACCCGCGCGAATGCAGTGGTCATGATCGCGGTACTGGCCATAACCCTCAAATCGCAGGCCAGGGCTAAAGACAGTCCCGCGCCAGCAGCGGCACCCGGCAGCGCCGCGATGGTTGGTTTGGGCATGCGATACAGGCGACCAGCTGTGCCACGCTGGCTCAGACGCTGACGGTGGATCGCGATGTCGATGGTGTTGTCGCCAACGGTGCCATCGCCACTGGCGGCCATGCCCTTGACGTCGCCCCCGGAGCAGAATCCCTTGCCTGCACCTGTGAGGACCAGGCAGCGCACTTCAGCGTTTAACTCCGCACTTGCGAGCTGCTCGTCCAGCGCGGTCACCATCGCTGAACTCATCGCGTTGCGCGCGTCGGGGCGGTTGAGCGTCAACGTTAAAACGCCATTGGTCAGTTCGGCCACCAGATCATTCGTTCCTGTACTCAGCGTTGCCACGTGCATCTTCCTCCGCTTTCGTTTTCAGCTCTGTTTCTCGACTTCGGTTGCCAGCAATTCCTTCAGATGCCCGTCGACCTGTTCATGGTATTCTGGCTCGAAACCGAACAGCCCGAAATGTCCGCCGATGCTCTTGACGATCCGTAGCTCCGCACCTTTGATCATTTTCTGCTCGCGGCGGCAGTCAGCGACTTTAAAGAACATGTCACTGTCGATGGGCATGACGAATGTTTTTGCGGTGATGCGCTTGAGTGCCTTGCGCAAATCGCCGCCGGTGTGTCGACTGACATCGCCGCGCTGCCACTTCCAGGCCATGCACAGTAGATCGTTCGGGTCCATCTGCGTGAACAAGCCTTCCATGAAACCAACCTGGAAATCCTTCAGCGAGCGGCAGCCGAGGTCACGCCAGCGCTCCTGCGCAAAAAAGTCAGTGCACAAGCCCATCACCGACCACAACTTGGATTGTCGACGCAATCCTTCGTGAACGTCTTCGCGGCAGCTGTACCAGCCGTCGTTCCAACCCGGATCGGACTCGATGGCTTCGTTCAGTGTCGCGGTGTACAGAAAATCATGGTCAGTGTTTTTGGCATAGCCGGCAATCGCTGCAGCGCGTTTGACCATTTCAGGATAGCGCACGGCCCATTCGTAAACCTGTTGCGCACCCATGGACCCACCAACCACGAGTTCGAGTGTCTCGATGCCAAAATGCTCGGTCAGCAGCAGGTGCTGGGCGCGGACGTCATCGCCAATGCGAACGCGCGGGAATTTGGCCATGTTCCAGGGCGCCGGCGTGTTGTGCGGTGAACTCGAGAGCCCACTGCCGATTTGATTGATACAAATGATGCAGTGCTTGCTCGGATCCAGCGCACGGCCTTCGCCGATGTAGAGCTGCTCCAGAATTTTCGACGTGCCGGAGTACCAGGTCGGAAAGAGGATTGCATTCGTCTTGTCCGCGCTCAGCTTGCCGTGCACGGCGTAAGCCAACTTGAGTTCCGGCAGCACACCGCCTTCTTCGAACTCAAAAATGCCGGCATCGTAAATTTCGTACGGACCGTGGAGCTCCTGGGAGTAGTAGGGGTTTTCAATCATGACGCGACCTGAAATTCAATAAATACCCTTGTGCTGGACGCCATCCACCACCAGCGTGGCACCGGACACCCAGTTCGCGCGACTCGATGCGATATAGACAATGGCATCGGCGACTTCTTCGGGTGAACCCATGCGGCCGAAGGGGATCGTGGAAACGACGCCATTGAACATGTCTGCGTCGTTTTGTTTCACGATGTCCCAGAAGCCGCCCTCGAAATAGATTGAACCGGGGGCAATGCAGTTGACCCGAATGTTTTGCGGTGCCAGGTTTTGCGCCATGGTCTTAGCATGGTTGAACAAAGCGGCTTTGACGGCGGCGTAAGCCGGTGGTGAACCGGGCTCGAGACCTGAGATCGAAGAAACATGAACGATGGATCCGCCGCCCGCCTCAGCCATCCAGGGGGCGACGGTTTGAGTCGCCCGCACCGTCGCCATGAGGTCAACGTCGACACTGACTTTCCATCCTGCCTCATCATCGGTCATGCCGAA
>CAXGUU010000195.1:0-6446 GCA_964012875.1 uncultured bacterium | reverse complement strand
ATACCGGCCTGTCACGCCGGGGGTCGCGGGTTCGAGTCCCGTCCACTCCGCCATTCTCTTTTACGGGAATGGTTACCAGACTATCGCACAAGCCAGGCGTACTTCGATGGGAAGTGCGATTTGCTTATTGGTGTGTCGTAGCAGGGCGTCGTGTCGCACTGAGTGTGCGAGATCTAGCCAATCCTACCAGTATTTCCCGCGGCCGGCGCCGCCAACGCTAACAACCCGGATCGTATTCACAAGATGCTGCAATCTATACGCGATCGCTCGCAAGGCCTTATCGTCGGCGTCATTGTTTTCCTTATTTCTCTGACATTTGCCCTGTGGGGCATTCAAAGTTACGTGGATGCCGGAGGTCAAGTGGTCGTCGCCGAAGCCGACGGTGATGAAATTCTGCTCAGCGAATTTCAGGACAGCCTGCAGCGCTTTCGCCGGCAGGCGCAATCGGTTCTCGGTGATTCTTTCGACGCGAACGCATGGGACAGCCCGGAAATCAGGCAGCGTGCGCTGGACGAATTGATCAACGAGCGCGTGCTGATCGGGGTCATTGACGACGCCCGCATCCGGATTGGTGATGTTCAGGTTGCACGGCAATTGCAGGAGATCCCTTCGTTTCAAGACGAGAACGGATTTTCGCGAGCAATTTACGAACAACGCGTCCCGCTGCTTGGACTGTCTCAGGCCGGGTTCGAACTGAAATTGCGAGAAGATATGGCGCGGGCACAGTTGCGGGCGGGTGTGGCGGCGTCTGAATTCGTTACCGCGGAGGAAGCAACCTTCGTAGAGCAGCTCAGAAGTCAGAAACGCGACATCGGCTACGCCATCATCCCCGCTGGCGAGTATGAAGATCAGGTTGTGCTAAGCGATAAGGAACTCGGGGATTATTTCGAGGCGAACCGGGAAGCCTATCGCTCCGACGAACAGGTCACGCTCGAGTACCTTGAGATTTCGGCCGCAAAGTTGCGCCCTGAGGTTCAGGTCGACGAGGCATCGCTGCAGCAGCACTACGACTTGAACAAGGCCAGTTACACCGTCGAGGAAGAACGCAACGCGAATCACATACTGGTCCACCTGGCGCAATCGGCGTCGGACCAAGAAGCGGCCAGCGCACTGGAAAAGATCAGCGCGGCGCTTGAACGGGCTCGTGATGGTGAGTCGTTCGAAACGCTCGCCCAGGAAATTTCCGACGATGTTGGTTCCAGCGCGGACGGCGGTGAAACAGGTTTTTTCCCGCGCGGTGCAATGGCACCGGAGTTTGAAGAGGCCGCTTTTACGCTCCAAATCGACGAAATTTCGGAGCCGATTCGTACGCGGTTTGGCTATCACATCATCAAGTTGAAAGAGATCAAACCTGGCGGTACCAAAACCTTCGAACAGGCGCGTAGCGACGTCGAGGCCGCTTATCGCGAAGCCGAAGCGCAGAAGCTCTTTTTTGAACAGGCTGAACAGTTTTCCAACTTCGTATACGAGTTCCCGGACAGCCTCGAGGTCGCCGCCGATTCATTGTCGTTGGTTGCCAAACGTACGGCAGCGATGAGCAGAGCTGATATCGCCGATGAATTTTCCGAAAAGCTTGCGACTACGGCGTTCGAACCAGAGGTTTTGCTGGAAGGTCTCAATGCGGAGCCAGTGGAGCTGTCTGATGGCCGCCTTGTGGCCATTCGGGTTGTCGAACATCAACCGTCGTCGATTCCTGACCTCGCTGATGTTCGCGGTGAAGTCGAGAGTTCGTTGCGCATGGAGCGTATTGCGGCACTGACCAAGGCCGCTGGCAACGAGATTATCGAGCGCATGCGTGCCGGTGTTGCGGTTGACGACGTGATCGCAGAGGCCGGTCTCGGCTGGGAGCAGGCACTGGCTGCGACGCGTGAATCGGACAAGGTCAACCGTGCTGTTCTGCGCGCAGCATTTCGTGCCGAGCCGGGAACTGGGGAGGCGATATTCAGCGGTGTAGCGATCGGTCAGGCTGATTACGCAGTGATGCGCATTTCCAACGTCGTTACGCCACCTGTGGAAGAGCTCGAGGTCAGTGATGTCGCCGGGGTCAGGAACGAACTGATCAATTCGCGCGTCGAAGTGGTCTGGCGAGAATTCGTCGACGCCCTGCGTGCCGATAGTGACGTTGAGATTCATTCGGAGAATCTCTGAGCCCGCGCTACCGGGACGACGACTTGGCCGGGCTACGACGGAACGCCGCTACACGTCAGCCATGCCCATGACACTGAACCCGCAATCCACGTAAGTCACTTCTCCGGTAACCGCGGAAGCTAAATCGGAACACAGGAAGGCAGCAACATTACCGACTTCCTCGATCGTGACGTTACGTCTTAGCGGAGACGTTTTCTCAACGTAATTCAGGAATTTACGCAAATCCTTGACGCCTGAAGCCGCAAGCGTGCGAATCGGGCCTGCTGACACGGCGTTCACGCGGATGCCCTCGGGACCGAGGCTTCCGGCCATGTACCGCACGTTGGCTTCAAGGCTGGCTTTGGCCAATCCCATGATGTTGTAGCTCGGCATGGTGCGAACCGCACCGAGGTAACTCAGCGTCATCATCGCACCCTGGCGGCCTTTCATGAACGGCCGGGCAGCATTGCCAAGAGCCGCGAAACTATACGAGCTGATTTCGTGGGCGACGCGGAATCCTTCCCGTGTGACGCTGTCCATATATGAACCCTGTAAGGCCTCCCGCGGCGCGTAGGCGAGGGAGTGCACCAGGATGTCGAAATGATCCCAATAGTCGTCGAGGTGGTCGAAGGCGTTTTGGATTTCGTCGTCGCTTTCAACATCACATTGGACAGTGATTTCGGAGTCGAGCTCGGCAGCGAAATCCTCAACCCGCGACTGCAGCCTTTCATTCTGGTAGGTCAGGGCTAATTCGGCGCCTTCGCGGCGCATGGCCTGCGCAACGCCCCAGGCAATCGATTTGTTACTCGCGACGCCAAAAATCAAGGCGCGCTTGCCTTCGAGAATGCCCATTCGATGTGTGCCTCCCTGCGGGAACTGTACTTCGGTTTATCCGTTGGGAGTGTACAGTGTATGGTCCGAGTTTATAATCCGGGGAGGTGCCACGACCCGGCCCATTGACTGTCGACTGAACGCTTCTGATGCCATCTGTTTGTGCATGAATAAACTTCGCGCGTGTTGGCGCATTCTGTTGTTGATTTCGTGCCTGAGTGCTTGTTCTGAGTCACCGTGGAACAGTCCCTACCGTGCTACGGACGAAGACAGGATTGTCTATTACGATTCCTTTGCTGAACGGCCGAAACATCTCGATCCGGTCTCGTCCTACAGCGAAAACGAAGCTCGTTTCAATGCCCAGATATATGAACCTGTCGTCCAGTACCATTTTCTGAAGCGCCCGTATGAGCTGATCCCTTTAACGGCGCGATCACTGCCACACGCGCGCTATTACGATGCGGCTGGTAAAGCCCTTCCCGACGATGCCCCGCGTGGCCAGGTTGCCGAGGCGGTTTATCGAATCGAAATTCAGAAAGGCATTCGGTACCAGCCGCACCCGGCGTTCGCCGAGTTGAATGGGGAACTGGTCTATCATGACTTAACGCCGCGCGACCTCCAGGGCCGGGCGACGCTCGCTGATTTCGAGTCGACGGGTAGTCGCGAATTGATCGCTGCCGACTACGTGTATCAGATCAAACGCCTGGTCCATCCGCGCCTGCATTCACCGGTCGCGGGTCTCATGGGGAAATACATCAAGGGGTTCGCTGAGTTCGCCGCGGCAGTCCGGGCAGCGGAAGGCGACACGACCGGTTTTGTCGACCTCCGCAAGTATGAATTCGAAGGCGCGCGGGTTATCGATCGCTATACCTACGAGATCAGACTGTCGCAAAAATATCCGCAATTCCGTTTCTGGCTGGCGATGCCATTTTTCGCGCCAGTGCCATGGGAGGCGGATGCTTTTTACAGCCAACCGGGCATGAAGGAGAAAAATATTTCGCTCGACTGGTACCCGGTGGGCACCGGGCCGTATATGTTGGTTGAAAACAATCCGAATCGCCGCATGGTTCTTGCGCGCAACCCGAATTTTCGCGGTGAACCTTATCCGGCCGAAGGCACCCAGGAAGACAGGGCCGCGGGGTTGCTTGACCGTGCGGGTGAAATGATGCCGTTTATCGACGTTGCTTATTACAGTCTGGAAAAGGAAGCGATTCCTGCCTGGACCAAGTTTCTGCAGGGCTACTACGATGCTTCCGCCATCATTTCCGACAGCTTTGACCAGGCGGTGCAGTTCAACTCTCAGGGCGAAGCGCAGCTGACCGACGAGATGCGTGAGCGCGGTATTCGCCTCGTGACGGCTGTGCAGACTTCTATCGGGTACATGGGCTTCAACATGAGCGATGCCGTGGTCGGCGGTAACTCAGACGGAGCGAGATTGCTACGCCGCGCAATCTCGATTGCGGTCGATTATGAGGAGTTGATTTCAATATTCGCCAACGGCCGGGGAATTCCGGCGCAGGGACCAATACCGCCAGGAATTTTCGGGCACGTGGCTGGCGAAGATGGCCTTAATCCGTATGTCTACACGTGGCGCGACGGCAAGGAGCGTCGACGGTCGATTGAAGAGGCGCGGGCCTTAATGGCTGAAGCGGGTTATGCGGACGGTATTGATGCGCAGACGGGGAAGCCGTTGACACTCTATTACGATACCGTCAGTGGCGGTCCGGGCAGCAAGGCTTTGTTGAACTGGTACCGGAAACAGTTCGAAAAGCTGGGCGTGCAGCTGGTTGTGCGCGCAACTGATTACAATCGCTTTCAGGAGAAAGTCCGCAAAGGCACGGCGCAGATTTTTCGCTGGGGCTGGAATGCCGACTATCCCGATCCGGAAAATTTCATGTTTCTCCTCTACGGTCCGAACGCCAAGATCGTTTCGCAGGGGGAGAACGCGGTGAACTATCAAAATGCCGCCTATGACGAATTGTTCGTAAAAATGCGTTCGATGTCGGATGGATCGGAGCGCCAGCGTATCGTCGATCAGATGGTGGAAATACTCAGACGCGATGCGCCCTGGGTGTGGGGTTACCACCCCACGGGTTACACCCTGTTCCACGATTGGTACGGCAACGCCAAACCGAACCTGATGGCGAGGAACACCCTGAAATACAAGGTCGTCAATGCCGTCCAGCGCAAAGATCGGCGTCTGGCATGGAATCGCCCCGTGTTGTGGCCGTTGACTGTGCTGGTCGTGGTGTTGGTTGCGAGTGCAATACCGGCATGGCGAACCTACGCGGCACGCCAGCGAGCATCACTGAGATGATTGCCTACATCATCCGGCGGCTATCCTATGCCATCCCGATCCTGCTCGGTGTCAATGTGATTACCTTCGTGCTCTTTTTTGTCGTCAACTCGCCGGACGACATGGCGCGGCTCCATCTGGGCAATAAGCATGTCACGCCGGAGGCCATTGATAAATGGAAGCACGATCATGGTTATGACAAACCCATTCTCTGGAATGCCACGGCCGACGGGGGAGAAAAAGTTGCCGATACGATTTTTTATCGCAATACCTTGCGCCTGTTCCTGTTCGACTTCGGTCAATCAGACAGCGGTCGGGATATCGGCTATGACATCTCGCAGCGTATGTGGGCGAGTCTTGCGATCACCGTCCCGGTTTTTATCGTAAGCCTGCTGCTCACTATCACCCTGGCCCTGGTGATTGCCTTTTTTCGCGGCACGTATATTGATGGCTGGGCGGTCGTGATCTGCGTTGCAATGATGTCGATCTCCGGCATGTTCTACATCATCGGTGGGCAGTATCTGATTGGGAAACTGCTACGGATCGTGCCGATCTCCGGCTTTGACAGTGGGATTACTGCGGCCAAATTTGTCGTGCTGCCGGTCATGGTAGGCGTCATTAGTGGTCTGGGATATGGCACCCGCTGGTACCGGACCATTTTTCTGGAAGAAATCAATCGCGATTATGTCAGGACGGCAAGGGCGAAAGGATTATCAGAGAAAGTGGTCTTGTATGTGCACGTACTAAGAAATGCGCTGATTCCGATTTTGACCGGCGTCGTTGTCATTATTCCAGGCTTGTTTCTGGGCAGCCTGATCATGGAAGCGTTTTTTGGTATCCCCGGATTGGGCAGCTATACCATCGAAGCCATACAGGCGCAGGATTTCGCCATCGTGCGCGCGATGGTGTTCCTGGGATCGGTGCTTTACATCATCGGCCTGATTTTGACGGACATCTCATACACCCTGGTCGACCCGCGCGTCAGGCTCAGTTGAACACGGTAGCCGGCAAACCGACGTGAACTGGATCCTGCTCAAAACCGATGTCTTGTTCTTCGCATTGATTGCGATTGCGATCGTTTACACCGTCTATGCGTCACGCCGTGAGCACCTCGCGGCACCCTGGCGACAGGTCGCGACCCGGCCACTCGGCATGTCGGGTGCTGGCATAGGACGGAACGCCTATCGTTTCA
>CAXGUU010000194.1:0-6464 GCA_964012875.1 uncultured bacterium | reverse complement strand
GATCCCATGCAGCACACCCGCCGTATGCTGGGGCTGGATGGCATCAAGAGTGGGTCTTCAAAACTCCGACTGAAAACGGTCGACGGCGAAGCGTTCGAGGTGGGCTGAGCAAAATGCGCAGCACTGTAATCAAAAAATTCGTGGGCGCAGGCAAGACCAGGCAAAGCACGCTGAGGCAGTGGAGCTTAGATGTAACAGGCGGGCGTTGCGCGGCGAGCTTTAACAACGTATTGCTAAGTCCAGGGATTTTCGTTCAACCACACTGACTCGTTACGCGATGCCGATACATGAAGAACATTTGATCCGTCCTGAAAACCTGAACGTTCAGGAGAGCCTCGAAATTGATGGCGTGGATGTTTCGGGTCACTGGAGCACGTTTATCGAGACGCGAGTCGTCGATGATTACAACGAGGCGCTTCAGGATGAAATCGCGGCCTTACCCGGTGGTGAACAAATCCATCGCTGCTGGCAGTGCGGCTCTTGTACGAATTCGTGCACGGTCAACGCCGTCAACCCGGACTTCAACCCGCGCTACTGGATTTACCTGATCCGCATGGGCATGGAATCAGAACTCCTGCGCGACAAAGACATCATCTGGCAGTGTGTCTCCTGCAACAAATGCACCTATGCCTGCCCGCGCGACGTCTTCCCCGAAGGCGTCATGAAAGCCACCGCCCACTGGCTCGAACTCAAGGGCCATACGCCGACCAGCCCCTCGATGCACTTCGACGAAGTCTTCTCAGAACAGGTCATTGCCACCGGCAAAATCGAAGAAGGCCGTATCATCCGCGACTTCTTCAAGCGCACCAATCAACCCCTGTTGCAGGACTGGCTGGTCAATCTCGGCAAAGGGCTGCTGCGACACCTGCCGGTGAAACTACTTTTCATGATGGGCCTGCAGAACGTACTCCGCCCCCGCACCAGCAACTGGGCGCGTTCACGCGCAGCCATCGAGGAATACGCGGCTGAACAAAAAGCCAATCAACTGAAGGCGCTCGGCCTTGATGCCCTCATTGCACAGGCCAGCCAGGAACTCGACCCCAAGGCGCCGGAAGCCTAAGACATGACCCAGGACACCAAAGACTACAAAAAGGTCGCCTACTACCCGGGCTGCGCGCTCGAGGGCAGCGGCCATGCCTACAACCGTTCGACCAAGGCCGTCGGCAAAGCGCTGGGGCTCAAGCTCGAAGAAGTTAAAAACTGGAACTGCTGCGGGGCGATGGAAGTGAAAAACATCGATCCCAAAATCCAGACTTACCTTTCCTCCCGCGTGATGTCGATTGCGCAGCACGAAATGAAGCACGATGTCGTGATGGCACCCTGCAACGGCTGCTACCACAACCTGAAGAAAGCCGAATATGACCTCGGTAACGATCAGGAATCGCGCGAAGTCGTTGACCGCCTCTCGACCAAGGCCGGGCACGAAACCTACAACGCCGGCGGCGTTGAAACCATCCATGCGCTGGATTGGATCAAACGCGCGGTCGGCGAAGAAGCACTCAGCGCCAAAGTGAAAAACAGCCTCGCTGGCATCAAGGTCGCCAACTACTATGGCTGCATGTACACGCGCCCGCGGCATATCTTCCCGGAGAAAGACAAAGGCGGGGACAGCGAATCAACCAGCGAACCCCATTTCATGGATGACCTGCTCGCAGCCGCCGGCGCTGAAAACGTCGATTTCCCCTTAAAGACCGCCTGCTGCGGGGGTGCGCACACGCTTTCCGACTGCGACACCTCAACCCGCCTGGTGCTGAACATCATCCAGGCAGCGGAAGCGGCCGGTGCCGATGTCATTGCGACTGAATGCCCGACCTGTCATTCGGGGCTTGAGATGCATCAAATCCGCGCCGAAACCAATTTCGAGGTCAAAACCAACGTCAAGATCCTCTACTTCACCCAGCTGCTCGGCCTGGCCATCGGCTTAAGCCCGCGCAAGGTGGGTGCGCATGAAAACGTCTCCGACGTGATGCAGCTCATCAAAGAAAAGATTCTGGCCTGATGACCCTGGCTGATCTCGAAAACCTGATTAACGCGTCCGAAGTCTCCGCGGGGGACCTGCTCAGCGCAGGCGAGCACATCCTCGGCCATTGGCTCGAAGCCAAAGACCGAACGCCCACCAGCGACAGCCGCGAAGGTTTTCGTTTGCTCGCGCTCCATCGCGAGGGGGCGAAACTCGATCCCAGTTTCAACGCCTGCCGAGAAACCTGCCGGGAGCTCGCCTGGCATTACAACCTCATTCAAGCAGAAGAGGACCCTGAAGCCATCAAGCAGCAAACCACCATGATGCGCTTCGTCGCCCGTCACCTGCTGCTTTTCGTCGGCGGTAAACTGGAGCAAGCCGGCCTGGGCGAGTTCTGTTGCTCTTCGAAACCCCT
This sequence comes from uncultured bacterium, assembly GCA_964012875.1. GTDB lineage: Bacteria > Pseudomonadota > Gammaproteobacteria > CAXGUU01. The sequence continues at coordinate 4,089 of CAXGUU010000194.1, read as the reverse complement.
GCGCCAGTCCGGCTTCCCAACCGTGCCGCGGGCAGGCGAAAATAGCGCCACACAAACACGGTGAAGGAGGGGCGCCGATGCCTACCGTAAGAGGCTGTAATCTGCCGGACGAATTACTCTATGACGTTGAGAACCATACCTGGTATCAGGAAGTCGGCGACGGCACTGTGCGCATCGGCATGACCGCCGTGGCCACAGCGCTCGCTGGCGAGCTGGTGGCCTTCACGCCGAAGAAAGTCGGCCGCAACGTTAAAGCCGGCAAGTCCTGCGCCACCATCGAATCCGGCAAATGGGTCGGCCCCGCGCGCAGCGCCGCCGCTGGCGAAGTACTGGCCGTGAATGACGACCTGGTCGGCCAACCTAACCTTGCCAATGCCGATCCCTACGCCGCCTGGATGCTGGTCCTTAAGCCCGAAGACTGGGACAACGTCAAAGCCGAACTCACCCCCGGCACCGACATCACCTCCAAGTACGAAGCTAAAATGGACGCCGACGCCTTCGATGGCTGCGAGGCCGTCGGGTAGCGAACGCCGTGGAGGAACTACGCGAAACCATTCTCGAAGCCGCACCCCTGTGGCTGGCCTGGGGCGGCTTCGCCATCGGCGCCGTGTTCGGTCTCATCGTGCAGCAGACCAATTTCTGCGCCATGGGATCGATTTCGGACATTATGTCGTTTGAGGATTATCGGCGGTTTCGATCGTGGTTACTGGCTGCGGCCACGGCAATTGTCGGCACCCAGATCCTCAGCCATCTCGGCGCCGTTGACCTGTCGCTCTCGATGTACCAGAACGGATCGTTGAACTGGTTCGGTAATGTCTTTGGCGGGCTCATCTTCGGTATCGGCATGGTCTTAGCTGGCGGTTGTACCAGTCGTAACCTCGTGCGCGTGGGTGGGGGTGATATGCGCGCGCTGGTCGTCCTCGTGGTCGTTGGCATCACGGCCTACATGACCATCGGTGGCATCCTTGGCCCGACCCGGGCATGGCTTGAATCACACACCGCCATCAGCCTCGATGGTGGTAATCAGTCCATGGCGGTGCTGCTTGCCGGCGCGGGTATGGGCGAAGCCGAAACGATGGGCTATGCCGTCGCCGGCATACTTTTTGCCGGCATCGTCATCTACTGCTTCAAGGATGCGGCGTTTCGCACGTCTATTCCGCACATTGCTGGCGGTATTGGCGTCGGCCTTTGCATTGTCGCGGGATGGGCGCTTACCGGCCTGGCGTATGACGACTTTGCCGACGTTGTGGTCAATCCGGTTTCCCTGAGTTACGTGCGGCCAACCGGCGACACGCTTGAATATCTTGAGCGATTCACTGCGGGGCGTGTGCCGGGGTTTGGCGTCGCTACAGTCTTTGGTGCGCTGGCCGGCGCACTCGTCGGCGCGCTCATCAGCAAGAAATTCCAACTCACCGGTTTCGCCGACTCCGGCGACACCGTCCGCAACCTTGCCGGCGGGGCGCTGATGGGCATCGGTGGCGTCACTGCGCTTGGGTGCACCATTGGGCAGAGCGTTACCGGGCTTTCCACCCTCGCCCTTGGATCGCTGATTACCTTCATCGCCATCGTCATTGGCGGCGTGATTGGAATGAAGTGGATGGAGCGGATTCTGCTGGCGGGAATTTGACGGGAAATCGGAGATCGTGGGGGCAGACCACATTTAACCCGTTTCTTTAGCACCTGTACGGCGGACCAAATTCACGTTCCACCACGCCAGTCACAAACGTGGTCTGTCCCCTTATACTCAAGCGATGGATGAACAGTTCGAGACCCGGCCCCTGATTGATCGCGAGACCCTGCAAGAATTGCAGCAACGGCGCGATGGCCCGACGCTGGTTCGCCTGGTGATTCATGTCGGCGCGATTGCGTGCGTTGCGCTTCTTTTGGGTAGCGGGCAGTTGCCGTTGGTCTTGCAACTCATTGCCTTTGTTGCACTGGCGGGCCTGCTCGCAACGATATTCGCACCGTTTCATGAATGTACGCACCGCGGCGCGTTCCGGCGTCGCCGGCACAATCTGATTGGCGCGTGGATTACGGGTACGTTGTGGCTGTTACCGCCAGCGGTCTATCGGGTGTTTCATTTTCAGCATCACCGCCACACCCAGGATGCTCAGAAAGACCCGGAGATCATGGCGGCACCCGACAAGCTGTCACCATGGCCGGTCGGGTTACCCGATTGGTTAAGGCTGGTCCCGCTTCATCTGTTCAGGCTGAAGGTCGAAGCGACGGTGCGGTGCGCGCTGCTACCGCCTGAGCGGTGGAAAGGATTCGCATCCTGGGGTTCAGAGCAGGACAGGGCGGACTGTAAACATGATGCGCAGATCGTGCTGGGTATCTGGGTCGCGATCATAGCTGCCGCACTGCTTGGGTCGTCGACTGCGTTGTGGTTTGTGCCCGCCGCCGTTGCCTCGCACTTTTTTCTCGGCCTGTGGCTCACCGCCGAACACAGTGGCCTGCCGGTGGAAGGGAATATCCTCGCCCTGACGCGCACGACCCAATCCAATGCCTTTGTGCGATTCTGGACCTGGAACGCGAATTACCACGCCGAACATCACGCATGGCCCGGCATCCCGTGGCATCAATTGCCGCGCGCACATGAACTCATCAAGGAACACCTGGAACATCACGTGACCGGGTATCTCGCCGTTCACGCCAACGTCCTCAAAAATCGCAATCGACCGACCTGTGACGCCCAAGTCGAAGCGCGCCTGGAGCCCCGGTAAAAAAACGCCGGCGTTTCGCGCGCCCTTTTCCGACGGGTACTCGCCAGGCTCGAAAAAAAAAGACGCTCAACGATCGGGTCAATATGCCCGGCTAATGACGGCGGGGGCATCGACGGTTTCGATGCCCCCGCGTGGATTCAACGCATTACCGGCAGCTGCCCGTTGTAATGCTCAGGCAGTTTGTTGCAATTCGGGGCCGTCTGCGCTGCCATGGCGCAGTAGTTTTCCGGGGGTCGCGCCGGTGCATTCACCATCGCGAAACGTGACGTCGCCATTGACCATGATGTAGCGATAACCTACGGCTTTCTGCACCCGCCGCCATTCGTTGCCGGGGAAGTCGTGTGCGATCTCCGAGGGCGTCGATTGCAGTTGATCGAAGTCGTAGATCACGATGTCGGCAGGGCGACCTTCCTCAAGGGTGCCGCGATCGAGAAAACCAGACATCTTGGCTGGCAGACACGACAGGCGGTAGTGCGCCTCCTCTAGACTCAACACGTTCTTTTCGCGCACAAAGTCAGCAATGAACTCGGTGGTGTAGCGGCCGATCGTGACGAACTTGGTGTGCGCACCGCCATCGGAAACGCCCGGCACGGTGAACTCGGAGGAAAAAATCTCGCGGTTCAGTTCCGGGTCGTCATTAAAGGCCGGTGTATAAATCACGGTCTGCAGGTCTTCGTCGACAATGAGATCGAGCAACGCCTCAATCGGGTGACGGCCCTGCGCTTCGCCGAGTTGGGCCAGCGTCATGCCTTCCCATTGCTTGTTGGCCGGTTTGATCGTTTCTTTGATCACGAAGTGCTTGATTGGGCCGGTCACCACCGGCATGCGGCCGTGGTCGTAATCGTGGCGCAGTCGCTCGCGACGTGCCGGATCCATCATTTTCTGTTTGCGCTCCTCGACCGTGCCAAGCGTGACGTCACGCCAGTCATCCTGGCCGTCGAGCAGGTTGAAGTCGGCAAAGGTCATGGTTTGCTCATTGCCGACGCTAACCGCCTGCAGATAGACCTTGTTGCCCTTGGCCTGCGCCTTTTCTGCCCAATCAATCAGACGGCGGCTCTGGCGCGGGTGGTAGTTATTCGCCGACACCACGTTAAACAGAATCGGTACCCCCGACACTTCGGCAAGCTTTTCGACAAAGGCCAGATCTTCGTAGATGTCTTCCTGCGCCTGGGTGATTTGAATGTGACCTTCGCCGCGCTTCCGCAGTACTTCAGCAAACGCGAGGCAAGTGTCGTTGCTCATCATGTCGGTGACCATCGGCGTGCCGTCGTAGTCGCGCTGCACCGAGGTGAAGCCATCGCCCAGTTTCTGCACCGACCAGCCGCAGGCACCAGCGTCAATGCCAGCTTCGATGAGGGCACACATT
>CAXGUU010000193.1:0-6517 GCA_964012875.1 uncultured bacterium | reverse complement strand
TATTGATGAAGAATGGCTTGTTCCATAAACTTCGCGAGTTGATGATGATCCTCGAACGACCGTAGACAACGCGAAGGAAACGCGACCCAAGCCCGTGACATCGCAAATCGTCACTTAAACAGCGTTCGCATGGGTACGTTGTTATTCTGAAATGGAAAACGTCTCCAGCTCCGAACAACAAAAATTCTCTGCCCTGGCGGAAGACTGGTGGGATCCGGACGGTTCGAGCCGGACATTGCACGAAATCAATCCCTGTCGACTCGAATACGTGCAACGGCGACTCGACCTGGTGGGTTCCAAAGTTGCGGACATCGGTTGCGGCGGTGGTTTATTCAGCGAGGCATTAGCGTTCGCAGGCGCCACCGTTACCGCGATCGATGCGACCGATAGCGTCATCGATGTGGCCCGCACTCATGCTGCCCAAAACGAATTGAACATTGACTACCGGGTGCAGTTATCGCGCCAGCTGGCGGCGTCTGAAAGCGGTACCTTTGACGCCGTCGTGTGCATGGAACTGATTGAACATGTACCCGACCCCGCGGCGCTTGTTGCCGACTGCAGCGCGCTCCTGAGAGATGGCGGCCAGCTTTTCATTTCAACGCTGACCAGAACGTCTGTGTCGTACGCGCTCGCCATTCTCGGAGCAGAGTATGTCCTTGGTCTCGTCCCGCGCGGCACACACAATTATGAACAGTTCCTGAAACCCGCCGAGCTTGGTCGGTTGGCACGCACTGCGGGCCTGACGACTTTGGATGTGACTGCCATGCAATACAACCCGGTTGCGCGCTCGGCCCGGCTGGGCGGAAGTGTAAAGGCAAATTATCTCGCGACCTTCGTCCGTGAATCCTGAGCCGGCAACACCCGCGCCGGAAGCGATCCTGTTCGACCTTGACGGCACGCTGATCGACACGGCCCCGGATCTGGCCGGCGCGCTGAACGCCGTTTTCTCAGAGTACCAGTACGAAGCGCTGCCCGAAGCGGTGATTCGGTCGCACATTTCCAAAGGGGCAGCAGGGCTACTCGCACTGCAGTTCGATGACCCGCCGGGGTCGGCCAGTTTCGCGGCGCGACGCCAACGCTTCCTCGACATCTATCGCAGCCGCATCGCTCTGGAATCGCAGCTGTTCGCCGGCATGGCAAGCGTTCTCGACACGATTGAGTCTGGCGGCGGCAAATGGGGCATAGTGACCAACAAACCGGCCTGGCTGACCGCCCCCCTACTGAAAGCGCTGTCGTTGGAAGCCCGCCCCGGATGCGTGATCTCGGGCGACACCGCCTCCGCACCGAAGCCGGACCCGGCACCACTGTTGCTGGCCGCAGAGCTGCTCGACGTATCCCCGGCCCGCTGCCTCTATATCGGCGACGCCGAGCGCGATGTCGCCGCCGCCCATGCCGCCGGCATGCGCGCGTTGATCGCACGCTACGGCTATTTCGCCGTTGATGACAACTCTGACGAGTGGCAGGCAGATGGCGAGATCGACGCGCCGGAAGATTTGCTCGATTGGCTATGAACGGCAGTCTCAGCCTTGGACAACGACGTTCAGTTGAGGCAATCGCGCAGCCTGCCGGATCGGATTTCTATTACGCCAGCCTGTACTACCCGCCCGCACACCGTGTAGCGCTGCACGCGCTCGAGGCGATCCGGCGCGAAATCACCCGCATCCCTTCGACCTGTAGCGATCGCGGTGTGGCACACACAAAACTGGCCTGGTGGTACGACGAATTCGAACACCTGGAAAGCGGCAATCCACGACACGATTTCACCACGGCCCTGAGCGTAGTGATGACTGATTGCCAGCAGTATGCCAAATCATTCCAGGCGCTGGTAGCGTCTGTAGACAGCTCGCTCGTGCCAGGTACTTTTGACGATCGCGCTGACGTGCTAAATCACTTGAAAGGAATTCACGGCGAGATTTGTGTGCTCATGGCGGGTATAGACAACCGCGATGAGCGATTCGAAGACCAGATCGTTGAACTCAGCTGTTTAACGGAATTGAGCTATGAAATGCGCGGTCTGCGCCTACACCGAAACGCACCAACGCTCTGCCTGCCGCAAGCTGCTCTTCGTCGGCATGGGCTGACGCCCGATCACATCCGTTCCGCCGCAACGTCGGCGGAGCTCAGGCATCTGATTGCCGACGAAATGGCGTGGCTGCAGGCGGCGCTCGCCGAGCGACTTTCCGCATTGTCGCGGCGGTCTCGCCGAACCATTCAAATGGTGGCAACACTGGGAATGATCCAGCATCGTGCGCTGGAACTCTGCCTGGCCGCCGGCTGCCCGGTGCTTGAGGAACGCATCGAGCTGACGCCGCTGTCGAAGCTCACAATCGCCTGGCGCAACCGGTGGAGTCCCTGGTAGGCGATTATTTCCGTTCGTGCCGAAGGTGCCGCAGATGACGCAGCTAGTCCGCTTCCGCGTTATCGCTGAACAGAGCATCTGCGCGGTTAACCCCTGCAGAAGTGCGAAATGACAAGTAAACCAGGCGCGGTATCAGCGAGAAGGCCACTTTGAGATCCGCCCTCTCCTAGCGTCCGTCTCGCAACTGTAGTTGCCACCGGTCGTCGCTTTTCAGCGGTGCCGCGATAACAGCGGCGTCGACGCCGCACCCAGGCCGAGCAATACGCTCATCAATACCGTCAAGGTATGCCCCGCGAGCATGCTCGCAACCAGCAGCCGCGACCGGCCCACCGTTAACGCAATCGGTCCTTCAAATGCGTTATGCATTAGACAAGCACACAGTCCGAGAGTTTCTCTTGAAATCATGCCGCGCTGGCAAGATACTACCGCGACTTTGCAACGTCATAATCGTCACCACACCGTCGCATGAGTCAGCCGCAGGACAACAGCCCAGCAGACCAGAGTCCGGAGGCGACACCGCCTGCCGATAGCAGTACGCCCGGGCCCGATGCCGAACCGAAAGAAATCGGGGGTCCAAAGGGGCTGGAACCAACCCGCTACGGAGACTGGGAACGCAAAGGACGCTGTATCGACTTTTAGACTGGCAGGCACACCGCACTGTTGCTCGCCTGCCGTCAATAATTGCACGACACGATGAAATTTGGCGTGAACCATGGAGACGGGACGCGCCCGTAAAAGCTGACAGATCGGAACGTATATGACCAATAATCCTATTTCACCCCACCTACAGGTGTATCGACCACAACTCACCTCGGTGCTATCAATTACACACCGCGCGACCGGCGTGTTCCTAAGTCTGGGCACCGTCATGGTGCTTTACTGGCTGACCGCAACGGCTATGGGGCCTGACACCCACGCCGAAATGCAACGGTGCATGGCCGCGATGCCGACACAATTGTTGCTGCTCGGGTGGACGTTTTCTTTTTACTACCACCTCATGAACGGCATCAGGCACTTGTTCTGGGACACTGGAAAGGGCTTTGAACTGTCAACTGCATACAAGACCGGATACGCGGTCATCGTCGGGTCGGTGGCGTTGACCGGCCTGACCTGGGCCTGCGCGATGGCGCAAGGAGGAGCGTGATGAGCTTGAGAAGCGATTTAGGCCGGGTCCGTGGGCTCGGTTCGGCGAAAACCGGATCTCATCATTGGTGGCATCAGCGTTTGACTGCGATCGCCATGGTTCCGCTTTCCTTGTGGTTCGTGTCGGCGCTGCTGAGGCACATGAACGACGATTTTGCTCAGACTGCAGCGTGGATCAGTTCGCCGTTCATTACCGTTTTACTGCTTGCCCTGATTATCACCGTTTTCTATCACGCGAAGCTGGGCTTGCAAGTCGTGATTGAAGATTACATTCACCACGAATTGTTCAAGATTCTGACCTTGATTGCGATGAAACTGGCGGTAGCGTTTGGCGCCCTGCTCGGCATCGTTTCGATCTTGAAAATATCTTTCGGGACTGCCTAGAGCACGCTAACGGACATCGCAAATGCCACAAGAATATAATTTGATCGAACATAAATACGACGTCGTCGTGGTTGGCGCCGGTGGCGCTGGTCTGAGGGCAACATTCGGTATCGCCGCCGAAGGCCTGTCCACGGCGTGCATCACAAAAGTTTTTCCAACCCGCAGCCACACCGTCGCTGCCCAGGGTGGTATGAGCGCTGCGCTCGGTAACATGGGGCCCGATGACTGGCGCTGGCATATGTACGACACCGTCAAAGGGTCGGACTGGCTGGGTGATCAGGACGCTATCGAGTATATGTGCCGGGAAGCGATCCCGGCGGTTATCGAACTCGAACACTACGGCGTACCATTTTCACGCACCGAGTCAGGCGAAATCTACCAACGGCCGTTTGGCGGCATGACCACCAACTTCGGCGAAGGCATCGCCCAACGCACCTGTGCCGCCGCCGATCGCACCGGCCATGCCATCCTGCACACGCTTTACCAGCAATCGCTGAAACATGATGCCGAATTTTTAATTGAGTATTTCGCCATTGACCTGGTCATGGATGACGATGGCGTCTGCCGCGGTGTCATCGCCTGGAACCTGGAAGACGGCACCCTGCACCTGTTTCGCGCGCACCAGGTCGTACTGGCGACAGGCGGCTACGGTCGCAGCTATTTTTCCTGTACCTCCGCACATACCTGCACTGGCGACGGCAACGGCATGGTTCTGCGCGCCGGATTGCCGCTGCAGGACATGGAATTCACGCAATTTCACCCGACCGGGATTTACGGCGCGGGATGCCTCATTACCGAAGGCGTGCGCGGTGAAGGCGGTTATCTGACGAACGCCGAAGGTGAGCGCTTCATGGAACGCTACGCGCCCAATGCCAAAGACCTGGCATCGCGCGACGTGGTTTCACGCTCGATGACCATTGAGATCAACGAGGGCCGCGGCGTCGGCGACCTCAACGACCATATCCATCTGCACCTCGAACACCTCGGTGCTGAGGTCATCAATAAACGCCTGCCGGGTATTGCGGAATCGGCCGAAATCTTCGCCGGCGTCGATGTGACCCGCGAACCAATCCCAGTATTGCCGACAGTCCACTACAACATGGGCGGCGTACCCACTAATTACCACGGCGAAGTGGTGACACTGAAAGACGGTGAGCCGGACTGCGTCGTGCCGGGGCTGATGGCGATCGGCGAAGCAGCCTGCGTCTCGGTACACGGAGCCAATCGCCTAGGATCGAATTCCCTGCTTGACCTCGTGGTGTTTGGTCGTGCGGCGGCCAAGCGCTGCGCGGGGACGATAGCCTCAGGCGCCAATCATGCACCGTTGAAAAACGATGCCGTTGACCAGGTCATATCGCGCTTTGATGCACTACGACATGCCGATGGCTCCGAAACCACAGCGAAGTTACGTGACGAGATGCAGCGTACCATGCAGACCCACGCGGCGGTATTTAGAACGGGGGATGTGCTGGCTGAAGGCCAGAAGAAATTGCGGGAGGTCTACGCCGCCTTCGAACACGTCAAAGTCAGTGACCGGTCAATGGTCTGGAATACTGATCTGGTCGAAACCCTGGAACTTGCAAATCTCCTCGGTAGTGCCATGGTCAGTATCGATGCGGCGGCCAATCGCACCGAAAGTCGCGGCGCTCATGCGCGTGAAGACTACCCCGACCGCGACGATGACGAATGGATGAAACATACGCTGACCTGGATGCAGGACGACGGCAAGGTCGATTTTGATTATCGACCCGTGCACATGTATACCCTGAGTGACGACGTTGAAGTCATTCCTCCAAAGAAGCGCGTTTACTAAGCGGAACAAGTACTACGATGGCTAATTTCAGGCTACCCAAGAATTCCAGATTCACGACCGGAAAGACGTTTGATCATGCCAACGGCGCCGCGCGCAGCAAGAACTTTGCCGTGTATCGCTGGGATCCGGACAGTGGAGAAAACCCCCGCATCGATACCTACAACATCGATCTCGATAAGTGCGGTCCGATGGTCCTCGATGCAATTATCTATATCAAAAACGAGATTGACGCCGGCCTGACCTTCAGGCGCTCATGCCGCGAAGGCATCTGCGGCTCGTGCGCGATGAATATCGACGGTACCAACACACTGGCGTGCACCAAATCGATTGAATCGATCAAGGGTGATGTAAAAATCTATCCCCTGCCCCACATGCAGGTGACCAAAGACCTAGTGCCCGATCTGAAACATTTTTATGCGCAATACGCCTCGATCAAACCCTGGCTGCAATCCGAATCGCCGGCGCAACCCGACAAAGAGCGGCTGCAATCGGTTGAAGATCGCGAAGAGCTCGACGGACTGTACGAATGCATACTGTGCGCCTGCTGCTCAACGAGTTGCCCGAGCTATTGGTGGAACAGCGACCGCTATCTCGGACCCGCGGCCCTGCTACAGGCGTACCGCTGGCTAGCGGACAGTCGCGATGAGGCCACCGGCGAAAGACTGGACGATCTTGAAGATCCGTTCCGGCTTTACCGCTGCCACACGATTATGAATTGCGCCAAGACCTGTCCCAAAGGGCTGAACCCCGCCAAAGCGATCGCGGAAATCAAGAAAATGATGGTCAGCCGAAGCGTGTAGATCTTGTCTGCCGCAAAC
>CAXGUU010000192.1:0-6536 GCA_964012875.1 uncultured bacterium | reverse complement strand
AAGGGGTTTGTCGTGTGGTCCCCGGAGAAGTCCGGAAGGTCAACAGGCCTTAAGTTCGCCTGGAAAACATCACGGTATCGAGGTAACTCAATACTTCGATCTGATCCTGGTTGACCATTTTGAACAGGAATTTGACGATGCCGCGGTCGGGTTTGCTACGCGAGGGTCGTGTGTCGATACATTCGATACTGAGCCTGATGTCGTCGCCCGGATAAACGGGATGCGGAAAGCGCAGCTCGTCGAAGCCGAGCGCGCCGATGACTGCATCTGTCCAGGGCGCGAGATTAAGCATCGCCTGCTTGATGCAAAGCGTGTACTGCCCTGACGCCGTGATGCCGCGCAGCCCCTTGGCCCGCGCAGCATGATCATCAGTATGAATCGGTAGCGGGTCCCAGCGTTGGTTGAACTCAAGCAATTCGTCCCGAGTGACGTGATAGGGACCAAGGTCGAAACGATCGCCAACCGATAGGTCATCGAAATAGATCGGATGTTGCGACATTGATCGCTGCAGCCTCCGGGCTTGTGGTTGTAATGTGAGTGCGGTTGCCGCGCCGCCGGACGTGGAAAACGGCCGGCGGCGGGACTTATTGCGCAGGTACTTAACCGAGTTTGAAGAACACCAGCTTGTTGCCGTCGAGGTCGCGAAAATAGCCGCCATAGAAACCGTCTCCCCGCGGACCCGGCGCACCTTCGTCGCTTGCACCGAGTTCGAGCGCTTTGGCATGGAGGCTGTTGATTTGATCTTCGCTATCGCAGGTGATGGCAACCATATTGCCGTTACCCACTGTGGCGGGGCTGCCGTCCTCGGGCTTGATCACGAGTAACATTGGTGTTCCGGGCGCACTAGCCCAGGCAATGAAGCGCTCACCTTCCATCGCACGGCTGGCACCGATTTCGCCGAGCAAGGCATCGTAAAATCCTGCTGCTTTATCGATATCGTTGGTTCCAAGGGTCACGTATCCAATCATGATCTGCATCCTTAAAAATTAGCTGAGCTGGGCATCCGCCTGGTGCGGATGACTATCAGGTAGTTGATCGGGGGTCCGGCCGACGACGTCGGCGCCGCAGGATTATTGCAGAAGCGGGCGTGCGGATCTCGACCTGGATGAACGAGAGATCAAATGGTGGCTGTGACCTCGCGCGCTGGACGCATATACTCCCGTTGTCGTGAAATTTGATGAAGGCTCGCTTGGATGCAACAACAACTCAACGAATTACTCTCGAGAGAGGCGATTAGGGACCTGCCCGTGCGCTACTGCGATTGCGTGTGGCGCGATGATATGGAAGGGTTGGTCGACTTGTTTGTCGAAAACGGTAAGTTCACGGCGGTGTTCGACGGTAAGGAAACAGTGATCAGCGGCCATGCTGAGCTGTTAGCGTTTTTTAAGGGCGCGGTAGATTTCATGCCGCGACCTTACATCCACAATCATGTGGTTGAGTTGATCGGAGAGGCTTTTGGTACCGGACGGTGTTATCTCGATCTCCGAAGTGCGCGCAACAACATGGACTGGCTGGGTGCCGGCTACTACGAAGACGAATACGTCAAGACGACTGCCGGTTGGAAGTTCCAGTCGCGGCGCTTTATTGCATTGCGCATGGAGGAGTTTCCAGACGGCATCGAGCAGTAGCCGCACAAATAGTTGCCTGGTTATGACCGCGGCGTTAGCGCCGAGAGCCTGCGGGCAGAGGGTGTCCGCTTCCGCTCGTTGGTCGTCAGGGCCTCGGGGTACTGACACCTGTTGCCAACGGCGTCGTCGGTTTCCCGTATCAGTCGTCAAACATAATGATGATTTTCCCGAGCGCTCGCCGTTCGGACAATTCGCGAATGCTGGCACCGCCTTCGTCGAGTGAAAACCGGGCCGAGATATGGGGTTTGACTTTGCCGCTTTCGTACATCTCGTAGAGTTCGCGAATGTTCTCGGCATTGGTCTCCATGTCGCGTTCGGTGAATGATCCCCAGAATACGCCGGCTATTTCGCATCCTTTAAGCAGCGGTAGATTCAGCGGAATGCTGGGGATGCCGGCAGGAAAGCCGACCACCAGGAAACGCCCCTCCCACGCTATTGCCCGCAACGCGGCCTCGGCGTAGTCTCCGCCAACAGCGTCATAAACGACATCGACCCCGCCCCCGCCCTTGCCCGCGGCTTCCTTGAATTGCTGTGCGAGCGCGCGTTTACTGTCTTTATCGAACGGACCGCGAGGATAAACCACGCCGGAACTTGCACCCCGCGACTTCGCCAGCGCGACCTTTTCCTCGCTGCTCGCTGCCGCGATTACAGTGGCACCCATCGCACACCCCAACTCTACGGCAGCGAGTCCGACGCCGCCGGCTGCGCCGAGTACCAGCAGCGACTCACCCGGAGCCAGGCGGGCCCGTTGCTTCAATGCATGGTAGGACGTACCGTAGGTCAACATGAACGCTGCCGCTTCGTCCAGCGGCATAGAATCCGGTATCGGTGACACTTTTTCGGCTCGCGTGACCGCATATTCAGCCATGCCGCCCCAGCCGAGCATGCCGAGCACACGATCGCCTGATTTTACGCTGGTGACGCCTGCTCCAACCGCATCGATCTCACCAGCGACCTCGCCGCCAGGTGAAAAGGGGCGGTCGGGTCGGAACTGATACTTGTCCTCGATAATCAGCGCGTCCGGGAAATTAACACCGCAAGCGCGAACACGAATGCGGACTTCCCCTGCGCCAGGCTCGGGTGTTTCGATTTCCTGAAGTTCAAGAGTGTCCGGCCCCCCGGGCGCGACGCTGAGAAGAGCTTTCATTTAGATGTCTCCGACGAAAATGTTGGGATGCAGGTTCTGAATCATGGCGCGTATGGTATCGCGACTGGCACCGGGTTATCTTGCCCGGCCGCGACGACGTTTTTAAAAAGGGATGGTTAAAGTGACTGAGAATCAAAAAACCGTTCAACAGTGGTTCGATTTCATCGAGGCCGGCGATGCCGAAGCTGCCTTTGCACTGTTTGCCGAAGATATCGTGTACGACCTTAAGGGCACCACGCCGGTGTCTGGTGTTTATACGGGGCTTGATAACATCGTCAGCGAATTTTTCGTACCGTGGCGTAAACAGATAGACGGCGATCTCGTCGTGCAGGTCAGTGAATTGATCGGCGAAGGGGAACGTGTCGTCGCGCTGGGGAAAGGCGCCGCCAGGACGGTCTTCGCCAAGGACTATAACAACGACTACTGTTTCGTGTTTACCGTCAATGGCGGTAAGATCTGCCGCGTCGAGGAGTACCTCGATACCGCCTTGATCGAAACGGCAGCCTACGGCAAAACGTTGAAAGATCCGGAATGAAGGCGTGCTGAAGCCGATGCCTTGAGCGCTCGCAGCGACGCTGCGGGAGCATTGCTTTAGTTATCGCAGCAAAACACCCGGATCATCATCATGCAGTCGACCGCACCGGCGAACTCACTTGAGCGTGACGTCGGCATCATGTCCCTTGTCGGGTTTGCACATCTGGTCAGCCACTTTTTTCAGCTCATATTGGCACCCTTGTTTCCGTGGTTACGAGAAGCCTTTGCGCTGTCTTACGCTGAGCTCGGTCTCATCATGTCGGCGCTGTTTACCGTATCGGCGGTGGGCCAGGCGATCGCCGGTTTTATTGTCGACCGCTGGGGTGCGCTGCTCACACTAAACTGTGGACTCGCATGCCTGACCGCGGGCACGCTGATGTTAGCCACCGCGAATGTTTATCCGGCGCTGTTAGTCGGTTCGGTGTTGATCGGATTTGGCAACGCCGTGTTTCACCCGGTCGATTTTTGGCTGATTAACCACAAAATTTCGATTCACCGTCTTGGCCCGGCGTTTTCCGTGCACGGTCTGACCGGAAGCCTTGGCTGGGCGGCTGCGCCGGTATTCCTCGTGTCGATCGCAGTTGCGTATGACTGGCGCACTGCGCTTTACGCGGCCGCGGTGATTCCGGTCCTCGTGATCATTGCCGCATTACGTTACCGCCACCTGCTGGAACCCGTCGAACGGGACGGTGAGGCGCAGGTCTCCAACGTGTGGGCGCGCGAAGAGTCGATCTTTGCGTTCCTGAAAGTGCCGAGAATCTGGCTGTGTTTCGTGTTTTTCGCATTGGTATCCGCAGCGCTTGGCGGGATCCAAAGCTTCTCACCGACCGTGTTTTCGGTCGACTACGGATTCGCCGTCGGGGCCGCTGCGATGAGCGTGACCATTTACATGCTGGCCAGTGGTGTTGGCATGATGACCGGCGGCTGGCTCGTTCTCCGAAGTCAGCGGCTGGAACAAAACATAACTATTGCGCTGGCGGCCGCGACACTGGCTGCGATCGTTATCGGCTCGCAGATCGCTGCGCCCTGGTTGGCTCTGTTATTGATGGCTGTGATGGGTTTTGGTTCCGGATTGTCTGGTCCGTCACGCGATATGTTAATCAGGAAAGCGACGCCGACCGGTGCGACCGGGCGGGTTTATGGTGTTGTCTACTCCGGGCTCGATGCCGGCATTGCCACAGGGCCTGTGGTGCTGGGGCGTATGCTGGATGCCGGCGCCGTGTCGGAGATCTATTTCGCCGTTGCGGCATTCCTGGCCGCCGCGGTTGTCGTAGCCTGGCGTGTAGTCGGGATGACCGCTACCGCTGAGCCTCATGACGCGTAAGTCCGTCGGTACCGTCGGGGACAGTTTCTTGCGGAACACGCGTACCGCAGCCATCGCTGTTTTATTCATGGCCGGTGCACTTCGCTGCAGGTTCCCTCAGTTTCTGCGGTAACCCCGACTAAATTTTTGTCCAGTCGGGCGGCCATTGCGCTGAAATCAACCGCTTTAGCGCGAATTTTGTGCCCCGGCGCACGCTTTGGCATCTTGTTCGCCGCAAATGGTTACACTGCGGACCCGAATCTACTGTGAAGCTTTGGTCGGCAGACCGCGCGCGAACCTTGAACCCGACCATACTCCTGCTCAGCATCGTCAGCTTCATCGTCGTTGCGGTGATGACCGTTACCGGTCCCATGTTGCCGTTGATCGCCGACGATTTCGGAACATCGATCGGTGGTGCGGGCATCATCGTTAGCGCCTTCGCCGTCCCCTACGGTGCATGCCAGATATTTTTCGGCCCGGTCGGTGACCGTCTGGGCAAGCTTCATGTCATTGCGCTGGCTCTTGGTGTATCCGCGATTTTCGTCTGCGCTTCAGGGGTCGCCGATTCGATTGAATTTCTTGCCTCAATGCGGTTTTTGTGTGGCGTATTCATGGCCGCGACGGTGCCGCTGGCCCTAGCCTATATTGCGGACGAAATCCCGTATAAGGACAGGCAGCCCGTCATGGGGCGCTTCGTTAACGGCTTGGTGCTAGGGCAGATTACGGGCGGTGTGCTAGGAGGTATCGCGAGTGAATATTTCGACTGGCGACTCATCTTTTATCTTTTTGGCGCCAGCGGCTTCGTGCTCGCGCTTCTTTTAGGAAGAACTGCCCAGCGTACTGATTCGAAAAAAAGGGGCCCGATTCAATCGCCGCGCGATACTGTTCGGCTGTACCTCCGGCTTTGTGCCAGGCCCAGCAGTCGCGATCTGATTATCGTGGGCGCCATCGAAGGCGCGCTGGTATTCGGCTTGCTCGCTTACCTCGGCGCATTTCTCCGTGACACCTACCAGCTCAACTACGCCTTGATCGGTCTCGTGCTGGCGGCATTTGGTGTCGGCGGGATGGTCTATGCGGCAGCGGTATACCGGCTTGTTCCCATGCTCGGCGAGCGCGGCATGATTTCTGTCGGCGCGGTCTTGGTGAGTGCGACCTATCTGGGAATACTGGCTGTGCCGCACTGGCTAGGATGTATGCCGCTATTGTTCGTCTCAGGCTTTGGTTTCTACCTGATACACAACACCCTGCAGACACGTGCCACGGAAATGTCAGAGGAAGCACGCGGTACCGCGGTTTCGTTCTGGGTATTGATGGTCTTTCTCGGGCAAGGTATCGGTGTGGTGATGTTCGGCAGGGTCATTGATGCTGAAGGCTACGGAACGGCTTTCACCTCCGGTGCGCTCGGCATCATACTGATCGGTCTCTGGTATCAGCGGCGATTGCGCTGCTACGACCGCGTCGCGCAGGTTCGTCGCTGAAAATACTCAGCGTGGCAGGCAATCACAGATGCCTGCAGAACCAGTCCCGCGCGGCCGCGCTTGTTTCGGGAAATTTTTCCACGTAAGCACCGTAGTGACCCGAGTCGATCACCATCAGTTCTTTTGGACCCTGCACCATTTGATAATGGTCAAGTGCGATATCTGTCGGCGTTGTCGTGTCCCACTCGGATACGATCATCAGCAAAGGGGTTGGACTGATGCGGGACATGTAACCGGTCACATCGTACTCAAGCATGTATTCCAGCGATCGAAGCGTGACGCGATTCTGCCAGGTGGACTTGGGATCGGCATCGACGTAACGGTGGATGAAGTTATAGGTTTCCTCGCCCGGGAACAGGTGCGGTTCGGCGGGGTCAAGTGAGCACATGGTCATGTACTCAGACTGCTTGCCGCTCGCCCGGCGCTCACGGTCGGCGTCAAGCATT
>CAXGUU010000191.1:0-6541 GCA_964012875.1 uncultured bacterium | reverse complement strand
ACGCTACTACAGCTTTAAGGATCTCGATCTGCGCGGTCGGGTTCCATTCGTCGCCGTGCTGGCGGTGGTGATGGTATTCGTCCTGATCTCCGTCGAGCCCGCCAGCGTACTGCTGATCCTGTTTTCAGGCTATGCTTGTTCCGGCATTGTGCTGACTTGGTACCAGCGACGCCAGAAACGGGCTGCGCGCAGGGACGGACGCTCAAACCGCGCCTGATTCGGTGCCAGCTTGCGCCGGTAAAACGACTGACAGGCAGTGGTGGTCGGTGCCATAGCCACACCCCGGCATTCCGATTATCCTTTGGCCACCACTTGTTATCCTTGTTCGTGGAGCGAACCCATGCCTGATCAGTTGATCATCTTTGACACGACCCTGCGTGACGGCGAGCAAAGTCCGGGTGCGGCGATGACACAAGCTGAAAAGTTGCGGATCGCCCGCGCGCTGGAAAAGCTCAAGGTTGACGTGATCGAGGCCGGGTTTCCGATCGCCAGCCAAGGCGATTTCGAAGCGGTGCGCGAGATCGCCCGGACCATTAAGGACAGTACTGTATGCGGGTTGTGCAGAACGGCCTTCGAAGACATCGATCGCGCGGCCGAAGCGCTGGCCGATGCTAACTCCAGCCGTATCCATACCTTCATCGCGACATCGCCGATTCATATGAAGGCGAAGCTACGCATGGATCCTGACGACGTGCTTGATGCGGCTGTGAAAGCTGTCCAGCGCGCCCGCCAGCATACCGACAACGTCGAATTTTCGGCCGAGGACGCGAGTCGATCCGAAATCGATTTCCTGTGCCGCGTGGTCGAAGCAGTGATTGATGCCGGTGCCTCAACGGTGAATCTGCCGGATACCGTGGGCTACGGACTACCAGAGGGTATAGGTGCATTTTTTCAGACCGTCATCGAGCGTGTCCCCAACAGCGGCAAGGCGATTTTCTCGGCGCACTGTCACAATGACCTCGGACTCGCGGTTGGTAATTCGCTGGCTGCGATCAACCATGGTGTCAGGCAGGTCGAGTGCACGATTAACGGTCTCGGCGAACGCGCGGGCAATGCCTCGTTGGAAGAGATCGTGATGGCAGTGCGCACGCGTCAGGATTCGTTCAGTTGCGACACCCGCATCGACGCCACTGAAATCGTGAATTGTTCGCGCTTAGTTTCGAATATCACCGGGTTTCCTGTTCAACCGAACAAGGCGATCGTCGGTGCCAATGCGTTCGCGCACGAGAGCGGTATCCACCAGGATGGGGTACTGAAACATCGCGAGACTTACGAAATCATCCGTGCCGAAGACGTCGGCTGGAACACGAACCGTATCGTGCTCGGAAAGTTGTCGGGGCGCGCTGCTTTTCGATCGCGCCTGAAAGACCTGGGGATCGAATTCCCGACCGAGGGCGCACTGAACGAGGCCTTCAAACGATTCAAAGATCTGGCTGACAGAAAATCCGAGATATACGATGACGATTTGCAGGCTATCGTCACTGATAGCGCCCCGGCTGCTGAGCAGGAACATATTTCACTGGTGGCGATGCGATCAGAATCGGCCACCGGGGAAGTACCATTCGCAGCCGTCACGCTGTCTATAGACGGCAATGAGCAATCGGCAGAAGAAAGTGGCGATGGCCCCGTTGATGCAGCCTATCGCGCGGTGGAATCGATCGTCGACAGCGGTGCGAACTTACAGCTGTATTCGGTCAATGCCATCACCACCGGTACGGATTCGCAGGGCGAGGTCACGGTGCGCCTCGAACATGGCGGGCGGATCGTTAATGGCCACGGCGCCGACACGGATATTATCGTCGCTTCTGTCAAAGCCTACTTGAATGCCCTGAATCGCATCATGTATCCGATACATCGGGAGCATCCGCAGATCAGCGAAAGCGCCTGAGGCCGGGCAGCGCGGCCAATACCGATGCTTGACCCACGGCGCCGTATCCTCCTCGATCAAATTGGTATCGAGTGCTGGATCGAGCGCGATTCAAACGCGGCTGGGCAGGTTGCCGCTGAAGATGCTGCGGCGAAGCCGCATAGCGAACAGTTGTCGACTGGTACGGACTCGTGGGCGACGTTACGGAAAAAAGTGAGCCAGTGTGTCGCCTGTGAATTACATCAAGCCCGCAAGCAGACGGTTTTTGGCGTCGGCAGCGAATCAGCGTCCCTGATGATCGTGGGAGAGGCCCCGGGCGCCGAGGAAGATCGGCGCGGTGAGCCGTTCGTGGGAAAAGCCGGCCAGCTACTGAATGCGATGCTCGCTGCTATCGGGCAGCAACGTGGACAGGTATTTATCGCCAATATCTTGAAATGCCGGCCGCCGCAGAATCGCGACCCGCGGTCGGAAGAAGCCGCCGCCTGTGCCGGCTTTCTCAAAAGTCAGATTGCTCACATAAAGCCCCGGGTAATTCTTGCAGTGGGCCGCGTCGCCGCGCAGAATCTGCTCCATAGCGAGACCCCGATTGGACGTATGCGCGGTCAAGACTACTTCTACGCAGATACGACGATTCCCGTCGTCGTCACCTACCACCCGGCGTACTTGCTGCGCTCACCTGGTGAGAAACGAAAGGCCTGGGACGATTTGAAGCGGGTCCAAGGACTCCTGGGGGGACCGACCGCATGAGCGCGGTAATTGAACAAGGCGCGGTGTCGATTCGACCCATGCTCGACGACGACATTGAAGCTGTCGTTGCAGTAGAGCGCCGTTCCTACGACTTCCCATGGTCGCCGACGATTTTTTTCGACTGCCTGCGAGTCGGTTATTGTTGCTGGACCCTCGAGGTTGGCGAGATCATTGTGGGGTACGGCATCATGTCGGTGGCAGCCGAGGAGAGCCACATCCTTAACGTCTGCGTGGATACCAGCGCACGGCGCAGTGGTTTGGCCAGCGAGATGTTGAAGCACCTGATTGCAACGGCTGAAAAACATCGAGCGCACACCGTTTTTCTTGAGGTCAGGCCATCAAACGCGGCTGCGATTGCACTCTATCGAGGTTTCGACTTTCGCCATGTAGGTACCCGGCGCGGTTACTATCCGGCACGGCGCGGGCGCGAAGATGCGTTGGTAATGAGTCGCTCCTTGGTCCTGGAAGCAACTGACAGCGAGGTCAGTTGAACGGCACGACATAAGGCGATAGCCTAGCCGGGAAACGACCAATCAACTCGCTGGAACCCGCTATGAAATGCGCTATTTCGATCGCACTCGCCACCACCTGGCTGTTGCTCTGGGCTGCCTCGGCGCCGGCAGTCGATACGGTGTTGCTCGAACTCGGCACGACCGAAGGTTCCGAGGACGCCGAGCGTTATGGCGGCGCAGTGCGCTGGGATCTTGGAGGTAGCTGGTGGCAGACCGGCGACTGGTCATTCGGCTCCTACCTGGAGTTTTCCGTTACTTATTGGGACGGTGAGCGCGGTACTGAAGACGAAGATGACCTGGTCGATTTCGGACTGACGCCCGTGCTGCGTTATCAACGAACGCCCTCGCACGGGCTGGCGCCATTTATCGAAGTTGGCGCGGGTGTCCATGTCCACACTGAGGACGGCATTGGCAATCGCGACTTCGATATACCATTTGCATTCGGCAGTCACGTTGGTGCCGGCGTGCGGTTTGGTGACCAGGGCAGATACGAGCTTGGATACCGCTTTCAGCATCTATCCAATGCGGGCATCGGTGATGAGAACCCTGGCATCAATTTCCACGCGTTGCAGCTCGGTTATCACTTTTAGCTCGACAACATTGAGGCCTCGGTAACGCGCGGCTCGCTGTCGAGCATCTTCCAATGGACTGGCCCACGCTAGATCAATTTGTCGGCGGGACACCAATGGTGCGCCTGCAGCGCCTGCCTGGTGACAGCACTAACATCGTTCTGGCAAAGCTGGAGGGCAACAATCCGGCTGGTTCAGTCAAGGATCGGCCAGCGCTCAGCATGATTTCGCAGGCCGAGGCACGCGGGGACATCAAGTCCGGCGATACATTGATCGAAGCGACCAGCGGAAATACCGGTATTGCGTTGGCCATGGTCGCCGCAATGAAAGGC
This sequence comes from uncultured bacterium, assembly GCA_964012875.1. Taxonomy (GTDB): domain Bacteria; phylum Pseudomonadota; class Gammaproteobacteria; genus CAXGUU01. Next base: position 2,514 of record CAXGUU010000191.1, on the reverse strand, counting down.
TACCGCATGAAACTCATCATGCCGGGCAACATGAGCGCCGAGCGACGCGATGTCATGCGGGCGTTCGGCGCCGAGCTGATATTGGTCGGCGAAGAGTATGGCATGGAGGGCGCCCGTGACTTGGCGGGGGAAATGGCAACCCGTGGGGAAGGCGTGGTCCTCGACCAGTTCGCGAATCCCGACAATCCGTTGGCCCACTACGGCGACACGGGGCCCGAAATCTGGCAGGACATCAGCGGGCAGAGCACCCATTTCGTTTCTTCGATGGGTACGACCGGTACGATCATGGGCACGTCGCGCTATCTCAAACAGCGAAACCCGGCAATCGAGATCATCGGTGTGCAACCGGCCGACGGCGCGCGCATCCCCGGCATTCGCCGCTGGCCTGAAGCCTACCTGCCCAAAATTTACGATCGCGCAGCCGTTGATCGCATCATCGAGGTATCGCAGGACGAGTCTGAACACATGACCCGCCGTCTAGGTGCTGAAGAAAGTATTTTCTGCGGCATCTCGTCCGGCGGCGCTATAGTTGCGGTCTTACAAATCGCCAGTGAAGTGGAAAACGCTGTCATCGTTACGATCATATGCGCCCGCGGCGACCGCTACCTTTCCACCGGCGTATTCAGCCAGTGATCCTGGCAACAACCGACCCCGCGAAACCAACGCGCAATGAACGTATTCGTTTTTGATATCGAAACAGTGCCCGATGTCGCGGGCGCCCGGAAACTCTGGGCTCTGGATAACCTCGACGATGAAGGCGTCGCCGCCGTGATGTTCAGCAAGCGCCAGCAGGAGACCGGGGGTACGAGCGATTTTCTGCGCCATCATTTGCACCGAATCGTCGCGATATCGGCCGTGTTCCGCGAAGGCGATCGCATCAATGTGTGGTCGCTCGGCGACGAAACTGCCAGCGAGGCAGAACTCATTGAGCGCTTCTTCGAAGGCATCGAACGCTATACGCCGACGCTAGTATCGTGGAATGGCAGTGGGTTCGATTTACCGGTCCTGCACTACCGTTCCCTGCTGCACGGGATCAGCGCGCCCCGTTACTGGGACAACGGTGACGACGACCGCGCGTTTCGCTACAACAACTACCTTTCGCGTTACCACTGGCGCCACGTTGACGTCATGGATGTGCTGGCCGGATTCCAACCGCGTGCTTTCGTGCCCTTGGATCAGATGGCGACATTGCTTGGCTTTCCCGGAAAAATGGGCGTTTCCGGGGCCGACGTCTGGAGCAAATTTTTGGCTGGTGAACTCAAGGCTATCCGCGATTATTGCGAAACCGATGTACTGAACACGTGGCTCGTGTATCTCAGACTGCAGCTTTTTCGCGGTCATCTTGGCACGGTCTCTCACGATGATGAACTGGCGCTCACAAGGGCCTACCTGGAGCAAGCTGAAGCACCGCACCTGCGGGAATTTCTGCAGGTCTGGAATGATGCCGGCAACGGCTGAAGACTCGTGAGCAAACGCAAGGCGCGCGGCCCGCGCGAGCCGGTCATCGTCGAGATCTCTGATTTGTCCCACGAAGGTCGCGGTGTTGGTCGTATCGACGGAAAAACCGTATTTGTCCATGGCGCGCTGCCGGGTGAAAAGGTGCAGGCACGTGTTATCAAACGGCGTGGGCGCTTCGACGAAGCTGAAACGACGGAGGTGCTAGAACCAAGCGATGAGCGGGTCGCGCCGCGTTGCCCGCATTTCGGTGTTTGTGGCGGTTGCAGCTTGCAGCACATGCCGGAGCAGGCGCAGTTGCTGCACAAGCAGAGCGTGCTACTGGAATTGCTCTGGCACCACGCGCAAACGAAACCGGAAAAAACAGCCGCACCGGTGCGCAGCCCGCAATGGGGTTATCGACGCAAAGCACGCCTCGGCGTCAAGTACGTCGACAAGAAAGGCGGGGTCATTATGGGCTTTCGCGAACGGGCAAAACCTTATATCACTGATTGCCATCAATGCGATGTGCTTGATGAGCGTGTCTCCGCGCTCCTCGACACCTTACGGGGCACGTTTAACCAACTCTCGATTGCTGCCCGCATCCCGCAGCTTGAAATAGCGATCACCGATAACCGCGTGGCCATGGTAATCAGGCACCTAAACAGTTTCAGTGACAGCGACCTCGATGGGCTACAACGGTTGGCGCAAGCGGCCGAACTCGACTTTTATCTGCAAAGCGGGGGCCTAGATACGGTGGTCCCGCTCGCCGGCAAAGCCCAATCCTTGAGCTACGACATCGCCGGCGTGACACTCAAATTCGAACCCTTTGATTTCACGCAGGTTAACCAGGTCGTCAACGAAAAAATGGTGGCACGTGCCATCGAACTCCTGGTGCCGACACAAGCAGACTACATCGCCGACTACTATTGCGGTATCGGCAACTTCAGTTTGCCACTGGGGCGGTACGCAGGACGTGTAATTGGGATTGAAGGCGATGCGGGTCTGATTGAACGAGCCCGAGCCAACGCTGAAATGAACGGCATTTCAACGGCTGGATTTGCGTGCGCAGATCTTGCC
>CAXGUU010000190.1:0-6583 GCA_964012875.1 uncultured bacterium | reverse complement strand
AGCGTCGGCACCGTAACGCTATGACCTTATGGGTTGCCTCCGCACTCCTGCTCGTCAGCCTATGCCTGCGAACAATCGACAACTGGCTGTGTCCACTCTGGCCACTCGGCACGCACTTCGGGTGGCACCTGCTTAACGCCGTGATGCTCTGTTTGGTGGTTGTGGCTTATACGCGCGCCAGCCACCCATCCGCTGACTCCGCATATCGATGAGCAGCAACGCCCGGCGATAAGCAACTACACGCGCCCGACTGGCACCGGGGCCGGCAGAAAGCCGCCACCGCCGGCCACAAAATCGACCGACAAGCTGCTGCAGGCATCAGCGAACTGGCCGACGCCATCTGCGCTCACCAACAGTGCGGTCAACAGACGAAGGCATCACCTCGAAGGTGTGCGTGACGCCGCACACGCGCCAGCCAGCAATGCTGCAGGGCTCTGCTAGGGCTCAGCACCCAAGGTCAATGGTAATTCAGGGTCTTTGACCCACTCCGACATCGAGCCGTCGTAAACGGCAACATTCCGCTGCCCGCACACTTCCAGCGCCAGGCAATCCATGGTCGCGGAAATGCCACCGCCACAGTAAGTGATCACGCGCTCGGCCGAGAGCGCCCCACTCTGCTCGAACAGCGGCTTCAAGGCTGCTGCGTCCAGAAACGCACCTGAATCACTGTCGAGCAAATGACCATAGAAAACGTTGAACGTGCCCGGCAGATGCCCCGCGCGTCCATACTGATTCTTCTCGCCGGAATAAACCTCGGGCGACAGCGCATTCAGACAAACCGCACTGCTATGCTCGATTTGCGCCAGCATGTCCGCCGTATCTGCCCACATCTCAGGTCGCGCGCGTGCAGTGAGGGCTCCTTTCGCATAGCCCGGGGCGTCGCTGCTCATGGGCCGCGACTCCTTCTTCCATTTGGCCAACCCGCCATTCAGCACCACAACGTAGTCAAACCCGATGGACCGCAACATCCACCATACACGGGTCGACCACATCGGGATCCCATTGTTATAGAGAACGACGAAACTGTCATCTGATACGCCATGGTTCGCCATGATATCGGCGAATGCCTGGGCGGGAGGCATCGTAAAAGGCACCTTGCTATCAGGATCTGAAAGTTCACCAACCACGTCCAGAAACCCGGCACCAGGAATATGCCCGGACTCCCATTCCGCGCGTCCGCTCTCAGGTATGTATCCGAATCCATCTTCACGATGGCGCAGGTAAATGGTGGTGTCGAAAATCCTCAAATTCTCTTCGCCCAGTCGGGCCTCGAGGTCTGCGGTTGATATCAGCGGATGTACCGGCATCCGGGTTCCTCCGTTCTTTCAGGTTGTGCTGGGTTCACTCAGCCTCTCGAGGCATTGGCTGCGCGCACGAATACTGCGAGTTCATCGTTAAATCGCTCCGACTCTTCGATAAATGGTCCGTGCGCGACGCCGTCGTACCAGGATAACGTCCCGGTCTCGCAATGCTCATCGATGAACTCCGCCATGGACGGTAACACGGTTATATCGTCGCGTCCTTGTGTGATCAGCGCCGGCACCTTGAGCGACTGCAAAACATCGCTCGCATCGATCTCACGAGCCGCCAGGCTTGCTCTGACATCAGGCCTCGCAGTCATGTTCCAGCACAAGATGCGTTCGTACTCCTGGCGCGACAGCTTGACTTTAAAACATCGTTCTACGAACCGCCTGATGCCATCGATGCTGCGCTCCAGATCGCTGCTGGTCGCGTCTTCGAAGTGCTCATAGAACCCCGGTCCAATCACGGTACCAAGGGCACCTTCACCAATTTTGACTGCTGCACAAACAAAGTTGATGCCGGCGATATTATCGTCACCGTAAGCGCGCACGTAGTCGGTCATGACAAAACCGCCGTACGACCATCCCACAAGTGTGGGACACTTCAGTTCCAGCGCTTCGATCACGGCGTGAACGTCGTCCGCCCATAACTGAGCGTCGGTGTAAGCCGCCTGTTCAAGCGGCGCCTGCGACATACCATGACCACGCAGGTCCATCGCAACCAATCTGAATTCATCAGAGAGCTTACTTTCGATTTGCTTGATCCAGGTCATGTAGCTCTGAGACCAACCGTGGATCATGAATATCACGGGGCCGTCTGCGCGGCCTGATTCCATAACGTTAAGTTGTAAACCGCCACCGCCGATAACCGTATGCTGCTTTCGCACGTCGCCGTTCTCCGAATCGAAGCCGCTTTCAGTTTAACCGAAGCGCTGAGATGCTGTTCAATTGACGCATAATGAATACAGGTCAGAACGAGGAATATCATGGTGAACATGGACTTGCGCGCCGTTCGATGCCATCGTGGTTACCGTGGGCAGTAACCTGTCCCCAGCCCTCGTGGCGCAACTCGCCCCGGGCGACCAGATGATCATCCCGCTCAATCGAGAGGACGGCGGGCAGATGCTGACAGTGGTGGCCCGTGACAGCGCCGGCGACGCCGTATTGAAAGATATTCTCCCGGTTAGGTTTGTACCGCTCGTGAAGCCGGTTGAATGACCGGCTCGAACCTGCTTCCGTTAATATGACGCGCATCTCGGGACGCAGACAGGTAAACACAATGATTGAGCTCTACACAGACTCAACACCGAACGGCTGGAAAGTCTCGGTACTGCTGGAAGAAATCGGCATGCCCTATAACACCCATCATGTAGACATCATGAGCGGCGAACAAAAAGAAGAATGGTTTCTCAAGATTTGTCCGAACGGACGTATCCCGGCAATCGTGGACACTGACAACAGCGATCTTGCGATCTTCGAGTCCGGCGCCATCATGTTGTACCTGGCTAGGAAAAGCGGACAGCTCCTGCCGCAGGACAGTCATGGCGAGTGGAACGTGACGCAATGGCTGATGTTCCAGATGGCCGGCATCGGCCCGATGATGGGGCAGTCAAATGTCTTTTACCGATATTTCCCTGAAAAGCTGCCCTCGGCGATACAGCGGTATCACAATGAATGTCGTCGCCTGTATGAGGTTCTTGATCGTCAGCTCGACGGCCGTGATTACCTGTGTGACGAGTATTCGATCGCCGACATCGCCAACTGGTGCTGGGTGCGCATTCATTTTTGGGGCGGCACCAGTGTCGACGGACTGAAAAACCTGTATGCCTGGATGGAACGACTCGAAGCGCGTCCGGCCTGCCAGCGCGGCATCGCTGTGCCGAAAGCCATCGATTTCTCCGAACTGGAAGCCGATTTGAACAAAAATGACAGCAACGTCCGTGGCCTGGTGACTCAGTAGTCCGGCGATGGATATCCGTAACGAGGATTCCGGACCAGTCGTCCAGGAACAATCACTCTATAGGCCACTACTGAGCGAGGAGCTTACCCGCATCGTCGAACTTGGTTGTGGTGATGGCGTGCGCGCGCGCGAAATAGCAACGCGACTCCCGGCCTGCGAAGTCGTGGCCTTCGAAGTCGATCGAATCCAGCACGCAAAGAACCTCGAGGCAGAGAAACCGGATAACCTGTCATTCATTCTTGGTGGCGCGGAGTCAATCAACCTTGACGCCGGCACTGTCGACTGCGTCATGTTGTTCAAGTCCCTGCATCATGTCCCCATCCCGACGATGGCAACAGCGATGCAAGAAATTCGACGGGTGACCAGGCCGGGGGCTTTCATCTACATTTCAGAACCGATTTTTGCCGGCGCCTTAAATGACATCATCCGCCTCTTTCACGATGAACGGGCGGTACGCGAAGCGGCATTCGAGCAGGTTCGAGTCGCCGTTGAAACAGGGCAATTTGAGCTGGCCAGACAAATTTTTTTCCAGGCAACCCGCCATTTCTCGAACTTTGATGAATTCGAAAATCGTTTAATCAAAACGACGCACACCGACCACCGACTCGACCAGACGAAGTTCGCCGCCGTACGTGCGAAGTTCGAGGAACACATGACGCCAGATGGCGCCAACTTTCTGGCACCAATGCGCGTAGACCTGTTGCAGAAACCGGCTACGACCTGACTGACCGCCCGGAAGAGGTAGAGACAGCCGTCGCGCCCTGACTTCTTCGCGCTGACTCGTGGACTGCTACGACTTTCAACAATGTCATTCACCCCGCTGCAGCGCTTCGATTCGCCGCGGAAGGGGTGGGTGCGTGGAAAGCAGGTGTCCGAGCCCGCCAGCGATACCGAACGCCTCGACACCGTCGGGTAGAGGCGAGTCGCCAGGTGCCTGCTGCAACCGCTGGAGGGCTGCAATCATGTTCGTCCGACTTGAAAGTGCGGCGCCGCCGGCGTCGGCCCGATATTCTCGATATCGGCTGAACCACATCACCACCATTGAGGCCAGGAACCCTAGCCCCATCTGGGCAACGTAGTATCCGATAAAATAACCCATTCCACGACCACGGCCACCACGATCAAGTGCCGCGGCAATAATGTGAGCGAAAACAATCACGAAGGTGTTCATCACGCCCTGCAGAAGCGCCAGGGTCACCATGTCGCCGTTCGCAATGTGGCTCACCTCGTGTGCGAGAACGGCTTCAACTTCGTTTTCCTGCATATGTCGCAACAAGCCGGAACTGACCGCCACCAGCGCGTCGTTCTTATTGGCACCCGTAGCAAACGCATTCGGCGTTGCCGAATCGAACACCGCCACCTCCGGCATACCGATGCCGGCCGCTTCTGCCTGCCGCGTAACGGTATTAACCAACCAACGCTCACTGCTGTTAACAGGCGTCTCAATCAGTCGTGCCCCGACCGCGCGCTTGGCCATCGACTTCGACAAAAACAGCGAAATAAAAGCGCCGCCCATGCCAAAAATCGCGGCGAATACCAGCATCCCGCCAGTCCCTGACTGGTTCAGCCCGAGCACATTGAGAACGATCGACAGCACGATCAAGACAGCGAAGTTCGTCAATACGAACAAGCCGATGCGAAACATAAATAGGAACTCCTGACTCTGGGCGCCCGTCGTGAACGCACGACAGTTGGTTGAAATAGTTGCTACGCTCAGAAATTCAAGTGAGGATCAAGCAACCAAACGTAATTAATTATCGCTGCGCGGTGCCGAATCGCCGGCGGCATCAGCATAACCAAAACGCACTTCGACACGGGTCCCGCGCTCCGGCTCGCTGTCAAACTCAATCTCCCAGCCAAAGCGGTCGGTAATACGCTTGACCAGGTTAAGCCCGATGCCGTTACCTTGCGCGTGTTGGGGACTGAAACGACGACTGAGCATGCCACCCAGGTGTTCGCTGGTCATGCCCATACCATCGTCCTTGATGGTGACCCGGTCATGCGCAATGGTAACAATGACTGTCCCTTCCTCCGTATATGCGCATGCATTTCGCAGCAGGTTGCCGAATACGATAGCGACAACACGTGGGCTGGTTTCTATCGTCAATTCCGCAGATTCAACGCATTTGAGCTCAAGTGTCTTTTCAGCATAGATAGTGCGGCAGTTGGAGAGTTCCGCGTTCACAATTTGATTGATCGAAACAACGCTCTTTACCAATGCACCCTCGTACTCGCGCGCCAGGGTCAGGAGAACTTCGGTTAATTCTTCCATGCCGATCGCTGCACGATTTATTTTTTCGACCAAACCGCGCGTTGTATCGTCGACCTGCGCGCGTTTCAGCAAATTGTCGCTGGCCATGCGAATGACCGTCAGCGGACTGCGTAACTCATGACTGGCCTCACGGGTAAATGTACGCTCGCGCTCAATTGAGTCGTCCACCCGCACCATCAGATGTTCCAGGGCATGTGCAAGTGCCGCGATTTCGGCATCGACACTGCCCTGTTCAAAGTCACGTGTTAAAGCCTGTGGATCTGGCTTTTTGAGATCGAGTTCCCTGACCGTGCGCGACAAACGTATCACCGGAGATACCGCACGACGCGTCAGGCTGTAGGCCACCCACGCGGATGAATAAAGAACGACCAACATTAATGCCAGTGGCGCAATACCAAAGTACGTTGCCAGCTCTTTAACGTTATTCGCGTCGAAAAGAAGATAAAGTCGCGACCCCTCAGCCTCACTGACGTGTACCACGGCCTCCCCAACGGGGGTCACCAAGTCATGAATCCCGAGACCAAGGTTTGCGAACTCTTCCGGAATATCTGGCGCATCGCTATGGAATACGTAGCCAATCAATGAATTGGTATTCGGCGCCGGCGTATCGTTCGTGATGTGGCGCCGCGCCCAAAAGTAATCTGCCTCGCGTTCGAGCGCAGACACAATGAGCAGTTCCCGGATAGCAAATTCCGCAAGATAGACGCCGGCAACAGCCGTCGCGCTGATCAAACAGATTTGCAGCAGGAAGGCCCGCCACAAGCTGGTGTTCAGCCGTGGTGCGCGTTCACGGCTCATCGGTAATACGAAAACCCGCCCCTTGCACAGTATGAATCAACACCGTATCGAACGGCCGGTCGACAACTTTGCGCAGGCTATACATATGGCTTCTTAGTGCGTCACTGTTAGGCGGCAAATCGTTCCACAACAGGCGCTCAATGCTGTGGCGGTCGACGACCCCGGGTGAGGCATTCATTAGGGCGATAAGAATTTTCATCCCGATTGGCGTTACGCTCAGTGGTTGTCCGGCCCGAATCACTTTGCGCGTCG
>CAXGUU010000189.1:0-6590 GCA_964012875.1 uncultured bacterium | reverse complement strand
GTGAGCAGCGACGCTTTGTCATGTTGGCAGCGCACATGGTGGGCTTTGTCGCTGCGGTTCGCATGATTCTGGGCCGCATTGCGCACTCGAACAATGCGGATTGAAAGCCGCGTCTGAATTTTCGCTTCGCCGCCCGGACCACTGGCGGGCGCGAATTCAGGCCGCTTTTTCAGCCGATTGGCTCAGTGATTCCAGCATGGCAAAGTCGAGGACAAAATCCGGATCCAGTTCAGGGGTGAGGAACTGGATGGCGCCATGGTTGGTGAAGTACAGCTCAGACTCCTCGGGGAAGAATGTTTCGTCGTGCAGTACACCGTTGGGTTCATAGCCGTAGTCGCCTGCAGAGGCGGTGATACCGCCCTTATCGACGCCGCCGCGGACTTCCATGCGTCCTTTGAGCATGAGGTATTCGCCGCCGCCGAGATGACGGTGGGGATTGAAGGACGCGCCTTTCGCGCAGCGAAACAGTACCGACCACGAACCTGTCTCTTGGCTGGTTCGCAGAACTTTAAAATCAATACCATTTCCAAATTTGAGCCAGGGCATGCTGGCAGTGGCGATGTAGGTGTCTTCGGTCACGGTTTTCCCCGACGGAACGATTAAGTCCTTGAAATATTAGCGCCACTCATTGGTCGGCGCCAAGCCGCGGCCTTTCAATTTCGTCGTTTTTTTAGGGTGAAGGCCGAGACGGTCGGCAAAAAAACCGCCTAGCGGGGTGAGATCGCGACTCTGGTTTCGCACGATCAGGGCGCGCCTTGCTCGTGTCGCCACTCACCCGTCCATCGGTTTCGGTTAATCGTCGGGTCCTGCCGCCCCACCGCGTATCGCTGGGATGATTAAGTATATTCAGATATCAACGGCGCGACCGCGTCGATCACTTTAAGACTAGCGTCTGCATCGTCGGCCGGGGTCCACACGATGGCTCGATCAACTCCGGCTCCAGCATACTGATCGAGGAGTTCGCGGGTGACTCTCGATGTCGCGAACACGGTCACGGAGATCGAATTCCGGTCGCGACCCAGTTCTTCACAGGCGGCTGAAAATTCAGCCGTTGATTGCTGAACCGAACCGTCCTGCGGATCGACCAACAACCAACCGTCGTACTCACGCACAACGCGGCGAATTCCTGCCCGCGTCACGGCGCCGAAGTAGACCGGCGGATGCGGCCTCTGTGCTGGCTTCGGATAAATCCAGATGGGGTCGAAATCAACGAACTCACCGTGAAATTCAGCTTCTTCTTCGGTCCACATTGCGCGAATGGCCTGCATCCGTTCCCGCAGCACCTTCCAGCGGTCTTCGAACTGCGTGCCGTGATTACCCATTTCTTCTTTGTTCCAACCTGCGCCGACGCCAAACAGGACGCGTCCACCCGACAGGTAGTCAAGGGTTGCGACTGCTTTGGCCACGACAATGGGGTCGTGCTCTATCAACAGGCATATCCCGGTTGCAAGCTTGAGCTTAGTGGTCGCCATCGCCGCCGCGGTCAGCGAGACGAACGGATCCATGAAGTGCTTGTACTCTTCCGGCAACTCGCCGCCAAGTGGGAAGGCTGATTCCCGGTTGACTGGAATGTGCGTATGTTCCGGCACCCAAATAGACTCGTAGCCTCGAGCCTCGGCTTCTTTGGCAAGAGTGTCCGGCCTGATGCCGTACTCGGTATTGGGAGTAACTACGCCGAATTTCATGCTGCGTCCCGTTCTCTGCTGGCGTTCAAGCTTAGCAGGTCAGGTCACGCGATGAACCCCTGGGTACCGCGGTCAAGGAGCGGGGGTCGCGTTGTCCGTTCAGCGGCCGGGCGGGGCCTTGCGCATAAATAGAGTCACTTCTGCGACGGTCACACCAAATTTCTTAATGGCGGCGCGATTGATCAAGGTGTCGCCGTCAATCTGCCACAAGCGATCGTCAAAACGTACGCGCACCTTCTTTCCCCGGGTCTCAATGTCCATTTCATATCGCCAGACCATGGCATTGCCGGCGGCTCGCCCGATCGCCTCGCCGACGATATCGCTGGCGGTGCCGCTCAGTTGGTTCCCGCTGAGACGGCGAATTTTCCAGCGTCGAGTCTCGCGCTCCCCGGAACCGAAGCGAAATTCCTCGTCCAGTACCAGCTCGCCGTTCACCACCTGACCGTCGATGGTAGCTACGAACTGGCGTACCACGCGTCCCCGCCAATCTTGCACGAGGCCCCAGGTTTCAGTTTCGCCGTTGAAGAATTCGTACAGATCGAGGGGCGGGCCAACGCCAGCCTGGTCTTCGACGCGCAATCCTCCACAGGCGCTAAGAAGCGGTAGAATAAGGAGCCACAGGCTGCGTCTCGTCGAAGCTGACCTGGAAGCTGTCGGGGTAGGGCGTATCTCCATCCCATGCCTACGGTCAGGCCCGGAATCTGGATCACTGACAGTGATCAGATTCGGGACAAATGGCGTACATGAACTATGAATACTCGTCCGCTGATTATCTGTTCGCAGTGGCGCTTGGTAGGGAGCCTTGCCATCTGCCTTGGGACGTCGTCGGTTGTCTCAGCAGCATGCTCAACAAGTGGCGACGTCACCGAGTTTGTGCGCCAAACGTACAACGACAGTATCGAATTCGATGTCGTGCGCAAAGGTAAGGTCGTGGGCCGCCACCGGACCGAGTTCTCTGTGGCAGACGGTGGACTGCTTGTCCATTCATCCATGGCCCTCAAGGTCACAATATTGTTTGTCCCTGTGTTCGACTTTAATTACGAATCGCGCGCGACGTGGTGCGGCGACCGCTTAATGAATTTGTCGTCGACCGTTGACCGTAATGGCAGCCGCACCCACGTAGAGGCGATATTTGACGGCAGAGCGACCACGATCACAGGCGATGCATCGAAACTGACGCATCCGGCACCGTTAATGCCGACCAATCATTGGCATCCCGCAGTGCTTCAAAGGGGCGCGGTTTTGAACACGATTACAGGGCAGGTCAATAAGGTCGAGATTGTCGAGTGTACCCGCTCGAAGATGGCCGAATTCGCATCCCAATTGCCTTCAAACGCGGCTTGTTTTCAATACACGGGTGATTTGACCGCAACGGTTTGGTACCAAGGTAAACGTTGGGTCGGGCTTGCCTTCAAAGGCGATGATGGCTCGGATATCGTGTACCGCTGTCGCGGGTGCATTGCGCAATGAAGGGGCCGACTGTTTGGATTACCGGGGCGAGCCGAGGCCTTGGCGCCGCCCTCGTTCATGAATACGTCACGAGAGGCGCGGAAGTATTCATGACGGCGCGAAGCTATGCCGATCTCTGCAAAGTGGCGCTGGATAGCGGCTACCCGGAACGTTGCCACGCGTTGCCAGCCGACGTCACTAACGACAGCGAGCTGAGGAGCGCTATAGAGCGTGTGCGAGACCTCGCGGGCAACATAGACATCGCCATACTCAATGCAGGCACCTATGCGAAAAGCGGGATGGATGACTTGGATGTCGGCGCGATGCGGGACTTATTCGAGATTAATTTGTTTGCCGTCGCAGCAGCGCTTCAGTACCTGTTCCCCGGGTGGCGCAAAAGCGGTACGGGCACCTGTGTCATCGTCGGCTCAGTCGCTGGTGATGTCGGGTTGCCCTACGCGGGCACTTACAGTGCGAGTAAATCAGCGCTACGGCGGCTTGCCGAGTCACTCTATCCTGAATTCGCGCGTTGCGGGTTGAACCTGCATTTGGTCAGCCCTGGCTTTGTCGATACGCCGCTGACCGCGAGGAATGATTTCCCCATGCCGTTTATGGTCTCTGCGGCTCGCGCCGCGCACGAAATCGCGCATGGCGTAGAACGGGGAACATTCGATATTCGTTTTCCCACACGAATGAGTTGGCTTATTCGACTCATTGCAGCACTGCCGTACTATCTGAAGTTTGCGATCACCAAAAGGATGTTGAGATGAACCACGGCCTCGAACGCTATGTCGCCTATATGGAATCGATCTCGACGGAAGTGCCCGACGGCCTCGAAGCGGTCGTCACGAGCGATATCCGGTTCCGTGATCCGTTTAATGACTTCAGTGGCATAAGCACGTTCGAGAAGTTGATTTCCGACATGTGCGACAGCCTGGATCAGTTGAATATAGTGGTTTCACATGCAGGCGAGATTCCGGCAAGACGATCGGGTTCTGTCATCGGCATCATGCGCTGGGATCTCAGCGGGCAGCTCAATCGATTAAGTGGCCGGGCGTGGCAGGTCAGCGGTTACTCGGAGCTGACTTTCGCCGACGACTTGCGAGTGTGCCAGCATATTGACTATTGGGATGCTGCAAGCGGCCTGTACGAACAGTTGCCGTTGCTCGGTTCGTTATGCCGCTGGGTACGGCGTCGACTCGCGCTGCAGTTCTAATTCCGCGAGCGGTTGGCGACTTAAAACGATGACCGCGACCTTAAGCAGCACCGGAATAGTAACGTAAAGCAATAACAGCGCATTCGCTTCATCGGCCCCGAGTCCTGCTGCCGGATCCGCGCCGACCAGGTACAAGCCGCCGAAGGCGCCCACGATAGCGAGCGCAAAGGCCAGCTTGGTGGCCATTGACCAGAGCGCGAATGCAGCACCCGAACGACGACGGTTGTTTATCCTGCGGTCGTACTCCAGCGCATCAGCCTGAATTGAAGGCGGGAGTGCGAGGTCCGCTGCCAGCGTTCCGCCCGTCAGCACGCAAACGACGTAAAACCATGCCGACTGATGCTGCTCCAGCGCAACCACGGGCAGGAAGGCCAACACACTCAAGCTCAAAGCCACGCGCCAGGCACCAAGTTTACCGATGCGGTTCGCGCAGCCTACCCAAATGGGGGCGAGCACGACTGCACTACCAAAGTAGGTCATTAAAAGCAGGTACAACTGCTCGTCCTTGAGGCCGAAATAATGCGTCACCACCAGCGGGAACAGAACGGCCGGGACGGCATTGGCCGTGCTGTTGACCAACCAGTACAGCGTCATACGGCGGATGGAGGGCTGGTGCAGCAACCCGCCCATATCAGCCCATGATCCTTGTCTACCGGTCAGCGCATTGGCGGGCACATCAGGCAACGACCAGAAACAGATTCCCAGCGCAGGGAGAGCAAGCCCCGCCGCGGCAGCTGCGACGAGAAGCAGAGGGTTGTCGGTGCTATGCATCAACAAGGGCAGGGACAGCGCAGCCAGCATCCCGACGACGCCTGCGACTTCCCGGCTCGCAGCCAGGCGCGACCGATCATGATGACCGCTCGCGAGTTCCGCGCCCCAGGCGGTGTACGGCACCATGATCATGGTCCAGCCCGTGAACAGCAGTGCCGCCCATACCCCGAGGTATATTACATTCACGTCCGGGGGCGGCGTGGCGAGTGCAAACAATGCGCAGCAGGCGATGATCGTGCCAGCCGCTATCCACGGCTTATAGCGCCATTTCGATCCCTGCGAACGGTCCACCAGCACGCCGACTATAGCGTCTGTGAAAAAGTCTCCCAGCCGGGCCAGTCCCAAACCTATACCGATGGCCAGCGTGCCGAGCCCGGTATTGTCGAGGTACCAGCTGGGCAGTAACACGGCGATCGGAATAATCGGCAGCGCGGCGACCGTATTCGGCAGGCCATAAGCCAGTATGTCACGGGCGCGTGTCGCGCCACGGGTCATTCAGTCATGCTCCACGCCGATTTGAACAACATCGACGCTGCCGGCAAGAAACCCACCTTCGCAGTAGGCGAAGTAGTAGTCCCACATGCGCCTGAATTTTTCATCAAAGCCAAGCGTGCGCAGCGTTGGCCATTTCGCGTGGAACTCGTGGCGCCAGCATTCAAGTGTTTTCGCATAATCGTGGCCAAAGCTCAGGGTGTCGGTAACGCGCAAGCCACTCGCTTTAAATAAATTATTCAGTTTTTCTTTCGTTGGTAGCATGCCGCCCGGAAAAATATAGCGCTGAATGAAATCGGCTGATCGCCGGTACTGGTCGAAGCGTGATTCATCGATGGTAATCACCTGCAATGCGGCTTTGCCGTTCCGACTGAGTAGCCGTTTGAGAGCAGCGGCGTAAGTGCTCCAGTAGGCCTCGCCGACGGCTTCGAACATCTCGATGGAAACGATTCTGTCGAACGTTCCGGTCATATCGCGGTAGTCACGAAAAGCGACGGTGGCATTGGCGATATCCCGAGTGGCCAGACGTTGTCGCGCGTACTCGCACTGACGCTCAGAAATTGAGATTCCGGTAACCGGCCCGGCGGTGTGCCCCGCCGCGCGCTCGAGGAAGCTGCCCCAGCCGCAGCCTATTTCGAGCACGCTGACATGGCCCTGGATGTCGGCGACTTCGATCAGGCGATCGAGTTTGGCAGCCTGAGCTTCCAAGAGGGACATGTCACTATGCCTGAACAGCGCTGACGAGTAGGTCATGCTGTCGTCCAGCCATGCGCTATAAAAGTCATTCCCTAAATCGTAGTGATAGGCGATATTGCGTTTGGCCCGGCTGCGGGAGTTGTTGTTGGCGAGGTGTTGCAGCCGGTTAAGCAGACGCGAGAGCCACAGCCCCTGGGTACGGTCTGACATTGATGCGTCGTTGTGCGCGGCGAGCCGCATCAGATCCGGTAATGATGGTGTGGTCCAGTCGCCTTCCAGGT
>CAXGUU010000188.1:0-6609 GCA_964012875.1 uncultured bacterium | reverse complement strand
CCTGATGTCGGTACGGGTGGACTACGAGTATGAGGGGCGCAGTGGCTATAACGCATACGGCGGCTCCATTAACTTACGCTGGCAGTTCTGACTCAGCTTCGTATACGGAAAATACTCCATACTAAACAGACGCTTAATGTAGATTGAAATTGTCGCTGTCGGAGAAAACGAAATGGTTGAAATAGCTATCCTTCCAACCGACGAACAGATGCGGACTCTTGGTGCGCAGCTGGAAAGCGGCGGCCGCGTAACGATGCTGAATCTCCTGAGATACCGAAAAGCGGCAGACTATTCGGGATTTCCTGATGAAAAGGCTTTCACAGGGCGCGAAGCGTACAGGCGGTATATGGAAGTGGTCAGACCATGTCTAGAAGCGATCAAAGCTCGAATCGTCTTTTCTGGGCCAGTAGCCGCCACTGTAATTGGGCCGGCCAATGAAATCTGGGATGACATGATCTTGGTCGAATATCCGACGCCGCAATCTTTAGGGGAAATGCGCGCTTCGGCTGAATATCAGGCGATTGAACATCACAGGACGGCAGCGCTAGAAAATTCTCGCCTCTACGCCATTGGTATCGGCGAGATCGCGGCGGATTCGTGAGCACAGAACATAATTTCACCTGTTTGTGCACGGGTATGCCTCGGGCCATACCAATGAATTGTGACTCTCGTACTTGGCCGGAAGGCTCGCAATCTAACGAGTCGTTGGAGGCGGACGCTTGACCGCGCTTTCCTTTCGCTGCCGCTCCGGTCGGCCGCCTTCAGGTGCCACTCAACTCGGCGTTAGGTGGCCCAGCAGAATTCAGGCAACCACAGGCTTACGAAGTATCTAGACAGGCGAAATCACAGGAGGGGAATATGGTCTCTCCTCTCTGGTTTTGATTCCAAAAACACAACCAGTGTTGTTGCGTGCGTAAACCCTATGGTTTACCAGCCTCGCTGTGCAAGTAGCTCATTTGCTGCACGCTCGCCGCTGTAGACCGCCGCCTCAACGCCGGCCTGCGAGAAATAGTCGCCCGCCAGAGTTACGTTCGGCGGTAACAATCCGTGAACCTTGTCGAGGCGTTCGTAGTGGCCCGGTTTGGCGATGGTCAGTCCCTTGTCGTAGCGGAATAGTTGTACAAAGCTCGGCTTCGGTGCTTCGCCGAAGGCATCGTGTACCTGATCGATGGCAACACGTTTAATGTCTTCATCGCTCATGTTTGCGAGTGGCGGCGTATTGAAATACACACCCACACATTGGCCACCATCAGGAACGGAGGCCGGTGAGCGACGGCCATGCAGCACCATCGAGCCAACATCGCGAACGCCGTCGACACCTACTGGAAGCACCATGTCGACGGGGTAGTCGGGCCACGGGTCCTGTTCATAAGCTATCGCGACGTGCGCATACTCGGTATACGGTGTGCTCATCAGCCGCTCGTTGGCATCTTCGCTGACATGGCCTTCGAGTAGTTTCGCCGCAGTGAACGCTTCGGTCGCAATCACAATAGCGTCGCATTCGTACGACTCACCACTGGCAAAAACAGTCCACTGGTCGCCGTGACGTTCGAGACGTTCGACCGGGCAGGAGAGGTGAATGTGATCTTCGGGTATCGAGTCGACGAACCATTCGCTTACCTGGCCTATGCCTTCCGGCGGAACAGATAGCCCAAGCTTGTGAGCCTGCTGGATGATCGCTTTCGGAAATGGCGTCGAGAGCTCTCGCAGCGGTACCGCATAGAGAAAATCCATAATGGGACGCATAACATACTCGTAAGCACGGTCACCCAATCGTTGGCGCGACCAGTCCTCGAGGTTTTCACCGCGATCGAACCGGGCGAGTTCGGTCCCGCTGAAGGCGTTCTTCGGGCCATTGCCAAAGAACAACTTTAATCCCTCAGTCAGGAGCCGTATTTTGTCACTGAGCTTGAGCATTGGCAGCCGTACGAAGCTCGCAATTGAATCAAATCGCACCGCGTAACGGGTGTCATCATCATCAGCCAACTCAGTGGTGCCCTTCCAAGGAACAAGCTCTTTATGGCGGCCCATTTCTTTCAGTAGCGCCATCGTTCGCGGGTAAATACCACCCATCAGAAACAGCGCGCCCGTACCGAGATTAAAACCATTACGTCGGAGCTGCTTCGTTCTTCCGCCAACAGTGTCGGCGGCTTCGAATAACCGAACTTCATTGCCTTGTTTGTTCGCTGTATACGCGGCCGCGCACCCGGCAGGACCGCCACCGATGATGCAGACTTTCATGGTTGAGCGTTCTTCAGGCGTCATGACGCTGCGGATACCGTATTAGAGCTAGCAACCGTTTGAGAATCTTCGCCGGATTCCGCGGCCTCGGCGGAAGCATCAGAAGCCGGAGCGCGATGCATCACCGGACACACGGCGCCGCTTGTCCGACTTGGTCCGATTGATTCCATGCCACCGGTGTGCCAACCGAGATCATCGGCGCGCGCCGCCGCGACAGCGTCCATCGCCTTATATTCTTCTTTGGTTAGCAGAACGCGGGTCTCGTAGGCAGAAGTTTTTGAGTCCGCCGCGAGTCGTGTCTTGTAGAAGAACAGGACTTTGAGAATCGTATGGGTGATCAACCGAGGCGCGCCGCTGAGCGGCTTAATGCCAACGTGCTCTAAGAAAGAGTCCTCCAGAGAATAGGTCGCGATCCAACGTCCGAGTGTTTGCAGCCGTGGGAAGAAGCGTTGTGCAAACGCGTAGATCAGCGAATTCACCAAATCCGCCTGGATCGGGGAGAATGCATGATTCTTGCCTTCCCATTGATCAACGAATGCCTCCAGTTCGTCCAGTGTTTCAGGGAAGGGTTCGAGCTCGCGATCGCCCGGGCGCCTGAAGTATCTGGATAAATCTTTGGCGAAATTGAACTGCGCTAATTTGATCCGCGGGTTCATGCCGCCCAGACCCAATTTCTTGAACAGGCGATCTTGCAGTACGACCAGGCGACTCAACACGTAGTTGAAGTCGTCGCTGTCTTCGAAGTGTTGAGTGAGATGCCGCGCTACGCCCGCATGAATTTTGTTGAGGCGTTGCACAGACTCAATCGTCTCAGGCGCGTTGGGTCCGTTGGCATACCACGTCCAGAAAAAGTTGAGGGCGTCCTGCATGCGCTGGTTAGGCCGACGGACCGCTTTATTGGTGAAGACCTGGGTCTCAGCCATGTGTGCTGGCTTGACGACGTAACTGTTGAGCAGGGTGACCAGAAAGTTGAGGGTGAACTCGTCCATCTGGTACTGCGCGACCATGGACATGATTTTCGGGTAGTCCGTGTCGGGGTCCAGCTTCTGAACCTCGCGATCAATCCAGCGTCTACCGTGCTTCATTTCTTCTGGGATTGTGATCATCGGTTGCCGACCTCCCTAATCTGACCGGCGGGTATCTTTTTGGCCACTGAGAAATCGCCACCATCGCCAACCTACGGAGCATCTTACGGGGTCCCATGGTCGATTTCGCTCGCTTCAAGGGGACATTTTTTGCCACAATAGGGACATTTCTTGCCACCAAAAAACCAGCTCTTCGCGACTCATGAAGCACGTCCTCAGCCCTGAAATGTATACCGACGAGCCCGCCTCGATCGCGATCGAGTATTCGCGAATGATCGCGCGGCAATTGGGTCTGAATGAGAAGAACCTAGAAGCCCTGCTGGAACAAACTGGTCTTGTAGCGGAGGCATTCATGGACGATGGAACGCTACTGACCAAGCGCCAGCAGCTTCAAATTGTGCGCAACGCCATGCAGCATTCCGGAAACCCTGCCTACGGTCTCGAATTTGGTCGTACGGTAACTCCGCCAACACACGGACCGCTCGGGTTCCTCGCCAACGCCAGTCCCGACCTGGCCACCGCGATTCTGGATTTTGAGAGCTTTATCCCCGGTCGCATCAATCTTTTCACTACGCGCACCGAATACCACGATCACGACCTGCACTATTTCTTCGATGTCGACACACAGGATGACTTGGAGCTCTACCGGTGCGTTTCAGAAGCTTACTTTCTCTCACTGATTTCGTTGATCGAGTTTGTGACTGGCGAGAAATTCAGTGAAGGTGCGATGCATTGCGCGTACGCGGAACCGCCTTACGTCGACGAGTACGCCGGATACATCCACTGCACGATCCGATTCAATAGCCCGGAGAACCTGCTCATCGTGCCGCAGAACTTATTACAGAGAGCGAATGTTTCTTCCAATCATCAGAGCTATCGGTTTGCCTTAGAGCAGTGCCAACAAATGCTCGAAGAACTCGACGACACCAACGACCCCATGACGCTACGGGTACGGCGGCAGTT
This sequence comes from uncultured bacterium, assembly GCA_964012875.1. Classification (GTDB taxonomy): domain Bacteria; phylum Pseudomonadota; class Gammaproteobacteria; genus CAXGUU01. The sequence goes on along the minus strand of CAXGUU010000188.1, from coordinate 2,320 downwards.
GCTGTCGCACCCGCCCGGAAAGCTAACCGAGGATGACACAGCGCGACTCAATTTCATCAGCAAACGTACGCTGGCTCGAAGACTGACCGCCGAGAAGACATCGTTTCGTGCGCTGAAAGAACAGGTGCAAATATCTTTGGCGTTGGGCTATCTACGCGACACAAAGCTATCTGTAGAGGCGGTTGCCGCATTGCTGAACTATCACGATAGCTCGAGTTTCCGTCGTGCGTTTAAACGCTGGGTAGAGATGACGCCACAGAGCTATCGGCTCTCCGTCATCAAATAACTCTACATCTGGATCAGTTAATATGGGCAGGTCATCACGCAGGAGCAAACGAAGGGGAACCTACGATGCCACAGACTGATTGGCGCGATGTCGATCGCAAACTGATCGATGGGAATACCTTCAGCGATCAAACTGCCGTCTACGAAATATTCAAGAAAATGAGACGTGAGGATCCGGTGCACTGGACTTTGCGTGATGATGGCGTCAGGTTTTGGTCCGTATTCAAACACAGGGAATGCCGCAAAACATGGCTTCTGCTGCATAGTGTTAGTACGATTGGGACACGAAGTAGAGAGGCTGACGCCTGTCGTTCTTGAGGGAGGTTGGGCGATGATGACACAGTGTAACCGGGCCGGCTGGCTCGCCGTGGTTCTGCCGGGACTTCTGCTAGTGTTGTTCGCCAACAGCGCCACCGCGGCGCCCGAGACGTTCGGTGAGGCCCGTTTCAAAGCGCTACAGGAAAAGGGCGCCCTTGTGCTCGTCGACGTGCACGCAGGCTGGTGTCCGACGTGTGTCAAGCAGCAGAAGATTCTTGACGACTATGAGGCGGAGTACCCGGACGTTGGGTTGCACCGCCTGCTGGTGGACTTCGACGAGCAGAAGGATTGGGTCAAGTACTTCAAAGCGCCGCGCCAGTCAACATTGCTTCTCTTCCGCGGCGGCGAGCAGGTCTGGTTCAGCATCGGAGAAACGCGCGCGGAAAAAGTGTTCGAGGCAATTAACACGGCGGCGGGCGCTCAGCCTTGACGCTTGAATGGAGCGCACTACCGCTCGCGCTCGTGGCGGGGGTTCTTAGTATCCTGTCCCCTTGCGTGTGGCCGCTGGTACCCATCGTAATGGGTAGCGCAGCCAGTGCGGGACGTGCCGGCCCACTGGCGCTCGCAGCAGGACTCAGCCTGTCTTTTGCTCTCGCCGGTACAGTGCTTAGTTTCGCGCTGGTCAGTCTTGCGCTCGACCCCGAGCTGTTTCGTTATATAGCCGCGACGATGCTGGTGCTGGTCTCTATTCCTCTGCTGATCCCAAAGGCGGGATATTGGGTCAACATCAAGCTGTCGCGCTTCTCCGCCGGCATATCGATCGCAGATCCTGCGGCGGCATCGACTTGGGCTACACAGTTCGGGGTTGGGATGTTGCTCGGATTGGTTTGGCTACCCTGCGTGGGCCCAACGCTCGGCGCCGCCATCGCGCTGGCGTCGCTCGGCCAGAAGTTCCTACAGTCCTTTTTCGTGATGCTGGCGTTTGGCATCGGCACGGCGGCTGCGCTAAGCGCGGCGGGCCTACTCTCAGCACGTGTACTGAACAGCCTGCGGCCACAACTCCTCGCTCGGGCGGGCTCCGGCAAGGTCTGGCTAGGCGCTGCGCTACTGGCACTCGGCCTGCTCGTGCTAAGCGGGCTCGACAAGCATCTCGAAGCTTGGGCGGTGAACTGGCTGCCTGATGTCGCTACCAGCCTGTAGGCGGCGCGCTCGTTTAGTACAAAGAGACAACGCGGTCGTTAACAAACGTATAACGCGGATATTTGTACCAGCCATAGAGGAGCGACCAGCGCGGCTCCTTGTGGACCTTGGTATCGTAGACTTGCAGTTTGCCATCGACCGGGTGCAGCCAGAAGTCAATGTCGTAGACTTTCTTTGGCGCTTGACGCAGACGAAAGTCGGTGCATGCGAAGTAAGTTTCGCCGTCGATTTGGCGCACCGGATCGTGGATCTTAACGAACTCAAGTATGAGTGTCTCGCCGGTACGATCATCGACCAGGTGAAACGCACCATCCTCGGACATCTCCGCAGCTAGGTGAGTGCTCATCGCTTCCTTGATGTCTTCGACGTAGTATAACGCCGGCGCAGAATCCGGGCCTGCTGCCGGCGACTCGTCAGCCGGCAGCACACCCGGACGCAGCGTCACGAACAACGCTAGTGCGGCTAGCGCGGAGAGGTTTCGCATGCGGATATTCTCCCGCGAGGGGGCTTACTCGGCCTTGGGCGTTGCCGGCGTGCCTCCGTGCTCTTTAGACTTCGCGGCGTCGCCTCCGTGCTC
>CAXGUU010000187.1:0-6650 GCA_964012875.1 uncultured bacterium | reverse complement strand
CCAGGGCCGGCGGTGCGGCGCGACGCAGATAAGCTGCAGTTGTTTCGCCAGTTTCTGCAACGTAGCCACGTTGTTCCAAGGCCTGCAGAAGCTCCAACAACAATGGGTGCTCCGTGTAAGCACTGTCAGTGTCCTGCGGCTTATCCGACTGACGCACGGCCGTGTCGCTTCTGCGCAGCCTCCAATACAGAATAATTGCCAGGAGCGGGACCAGCCATAGGAGTATGTCTTCGAATTCCGAGACGTCGGTCTGACCGAGCCGTTGCAGGCGGTACCAGATCCAGGCAGCGAGATCCTGAAAGCTTTGCCAGTCTGATGCGTGCGCGTTCTCAAGATCAAACCAGGTCCATGGCGTCGAGTCGACGACCTGCCATTTGCTGTCAATGTAACCCAATGCCCACGCGTGAGCATGGCGGGCCCGTGCGATGTACATGCCTTCGAGTTCACTGAAATCTTCTACCACATAGCCGACTGCGTAGCGGGCTGGGATGCCCGCGGCCCGTAGCATCAAGACCGTCGCTGAGGCAAAGTATTCGCAGTGGCCGCGACGTGTTTCGCTGAGGAACTGGGCGAGCGGCGTTCGCCGTCGAGAACCACCGCGTTGGATTAGAGAGTACTTGAAATTGTCCAGAAAGAACTGCTGAATCGCCCGGGCGGTCGCGGTCTGGGATTTGAACGGGCCGCCGACTTCCGCCAGCGTTTCGTTGATCACATTGAGATAGGCTTGAGGTACCACAAGGTCGTTGCCGCCAGGGGACGGTTCGATGCTGACCGGTCGGGCACGCGAAACCGTGTATCTCAGCGCGCCCGGCGGCGACTCGGCCATGACGGTGCCGAAGCGGTTTTGCTGCAGTTCGGCAATTTCCGGGCTGTTCACGCGACGGGTGCCGCGGGGTACAGGCAAGACGGTTAATTCGCGCGGATGTCCGATAATGATTTCGAGACGTTCGAATTTTCCGTTGGCTGGTGCTCCGGTTTGCCATTCGTCGCGGCCAGTGCGTTTATCAATCGCTTCGAATTTGGCGTCGACTGCGCTCCATGAGCCGAATTTGAATTCGTCATACGTCGCTTCCTGTAGGAACATGGGTAGACGCACCGCAGGACCCGGTTTGACACGAACGCGAATCTGGTCGGACAGTTTCAATCGGCCAATGGCCCCGATTGCAGTGACGGCCTTATTGGGATCTCCGGACATCCACGAAAACTGGCTTAACCAGTACATGAACGACTGCTCTAGTGCGCGATGACTGCGTAGAACGGTATTCTGCGTCGCGAGCGCCAGGGCGATTGCGATTGAGATCGCTGCGAGCCATTGCCAGTTGGAATAGCGCCGCGCGCGCCAGGTATACAGGAGACCAAGCACGGCTATTGTTGCGAATATCACGAACGCATAGCCGCGCTGATCGGAAGTGCTGGAAGAAATAATCAGCACGACCAGAAAATGCGGCGCGATGTCCAGTGGCCTGTCGTGCTCGGGGTAACGACGTAGGCTATAAAAGAGTGCACTGAGCGGGATCGCCTGTTGAACGCTCGCGCGCTGAACCAACACCAGTGGGAAAAAACAAAACGGGGCGACGACAAGGATTTCGTATATGCCGTGCATGGAGTAGCGCGAGAATTGAACGATCGCAATCACCGAGAACAGCACGGTGGTGAGGTCGGCAGCCCGATGATAGTCGTGCAAGCGAATCGCCCATCTTACGGGCGACAGAGTAATGCCCTCCAGCAGCACGGCCATGACGAAAGCGCTGGTGAGGGAGTCAGTAAAAATACCCCACGCCAGCAGGCCGAGACTCAACCAGAACCGCGGCATCGGGCGGCGAATTTCGGCCACGTCTGCGCTCATTTGATCAAGCCAATCTGGGCCAGATCTTCGCCGATATGATTGTGGCGAAGTTCGAAAGACGTGTGCGCGCCGCGTTGCTCCGGTTCTGTCAGGGCTGCGTTCTCGTCGATCAAAAAAATACTGATGCACGGGATACCCTGCGCGGCGAGTCGGTCAATTAATTGCAGCGGTTCTTCGTTGCGTTGGGCGCAAATAATGATGAGGCTAGCCAGCTGCGCTGCGCGCTCCCGCAACAACGTAGCCAATTGTTCGAGACCGGCCGAAATGGCGGGCTGGGCTTCGGCTAGGTAGTCGAGTGCGTTGTCTGAGTCGCCCAGACCTCGCCCCGTCGTCAGTTGGACGATTTCGGTGCCAGCGAAAATGACATCGAGAATGGAATCGCGGGGGCGTTCGCCCGCGGCGATGGAGGCGGCCACGGAAACCATACTTTCAAAAACCGCGCGGTCGATGTCTCCCAGGTAAGTATCCAGCACAAGTGCATGGCGATCGAAGTATTCGTCTTGGTATTCCTTGACAATCAGGCGGCCGGTACGGGCGAAACTTCGCCAGTGAATATGTCGTCGCGGATCACCCGGCCGGTAGTCGCGTAGGGATGCAAATTCCTGGGAGTCGCCAACGGCATGGGCGAGGCTTACGCCCCCTTTTTGATAGTGTCTTTCCGAGTGGAGCGGGATGGGTGGAGCACTGTAGCGGATTGGTAATGACAATAGACTCGCCGCGCCGTGTTTCAGAGTTTGGGCATGGAATAGGGTGAGTGGATCGGGGCGAAAAATGTGCGTCGACTCAAAATTGATCCAGCCACGCCGTGTCGGCGTTGCCTCGACAGCGACCCTTACGCGCCCGCCAGCGGGGATAGGTGGTACCGGCGTCATCTCAAGTTCGATCCCGCGCCGCTGGCGCATTAATTCGACCCAGCGGGGAAAACCGACGGCGCGATCGAGCCAGTTTGTCTTGCGGGACCCGGCGCGCAAATGCTGGAAATGATCATAGGAAATACGGGGTCGCTTAACTTCATCCCGCAGTACCAGATCTCGCTCAGCGCGGCGACCGTGGTTGGTAATCTCAATGAAATAGCGCATGGTTATGCCGCTGGTTACGCGTTCCGGCAAAATACGCGTGACACTCAGTTTCGGCCGCCAGAGGACTGACAGGATCAAGGAGCTCAGTAGCAACGCGAAGCTCAGGCAGGCGACCTGATAGGCAAGAGTCTGGCGGAAGTCGACACCAAACAGGAACCCGCAGATCAACAACCCGGCTATGAGTCGCCCGGCCGGGGGGAGCCTGCGGGAAGCCCAGCAGCTCGTCCTTCCGACCCACGGAAACAAGTGGTACAAAGCGCGCGGCGGCATTCTCATGGCTGCTGCCGCTATTTGGGTACCTCTACGGACTCCAGAAGTTCGGCGACCAGCGTTGTCGCGCTGGTGCCCGCAAATTTCGATTCGGCGCGAACCGATATTCGGTGCGCCAGCACGAGCGGGGCCAATTCCTGGATGTGATCGGGAACGACGTAGTCGAGCCCGTCGATCAGGGCCAGCGCCTGCGCGGATTTCAGTAGTGTTAGCGACGCGCGCGGACTCGCGCCTAGCTCTATGTGCTCGTGGTCGCGCGTCGCAGCGACCAAGCGGACAAGATAGCTTTTGAGTTCGTCACTGACGCTGACTGACGCTGCGATCCGTCGAAATTCGAGGACATTGTCGACCGAGACTACAGGTTCAACGGCATCCAGCGGATCACTCGCATTCCTGGTCGTTATCAGCTCGACTTCCTCCTTCGGAGAGATATACCCAAGTGACAATTTGAGTGCGAAGCGATCCATCTGCGCTTCTGGCAAGGGGTAGGTGCCATGAAACTCAACCGGGTTCTGAGTGGCGATCACAAAATAAGGTTGTTCGAGTTCGAACCGCTGCCCTTCGATACTGACCTGGGCTTCGCCCATCGCTTCCAGTAAGGCGGATTGAGTTCTGGGTGATGCCCGGTTGATTTCGTCAGCGAGCAGAATGTTGGTAAAGATGGGTCCCTTGTATACGACAAATTCCTGATTCTGCTGGTTGTAAACCGATGCGCCGAGAATATCGGTCGGCAGTAGGTCCGGGGTGAACTGGACGCGTTGAAAATCCGCGCCAACGGTTTTTGCCAACGCTTTGGCAAGGGTGGTCTTGCCGGTTCCCGGATAATCTTCGAGCAGTACGTGACCGCCGGTCAAAAAAGCGCTCAATAGGTGCCTGATGACAATGGCTTGCCCAGTGACCACGATGCCGATGGCATCCTGAAGGCGTAGGGAGAGCTCGTGGGCTGCGGCTACGGATAGATCAGATTCAGGCTTGTTCATGATTTCGTTTCAGCTGCTCCCTAGCTCGACGGTCTTTTTTGTTGGGTTTGCCTAGTCGCGTTTCCGCCACGAGTTGTAAGGAAAGTCGCTGTTTGAGTCTTTCCCGTGCTTCGGTACTCGACGAAGTTTCCTCGTAGAGCTGCGCCGCCAGCTTTGCTGACACTCGTTTCGCTGACGTTCCGATCACGGTGACTGTCCAGCTGTAAGGTGGGCGCCTGACTTCGATAGTGTCTCCGGGGTGTACCGCTTTAGCGGGTTTCCGACGCTCGCCATTGAGCAGGACCCGACCGTTGTCGATTGCCGCAACGGCCAGCGCTCGGGTTTTGAACCAGCGCGCGGCCCACAACCAACTATCGAGCCGCATAGCTGCGTGTGTATTATCGTCGCCTGTTGACATCGGTGTCCCGGCATTTCATGGTTTCTAAAAGCATCGCGACTCCGGGTCATCTACAGGAACAGAAATTGTCTACAGAACGCGAATTCATTCCACTTCAAATCGCAGTCCTGACTGTATCCGACAGCCGCGACGAAAGCACGGATAAATCGGGTAAATTGCTCATTGATCGTATTAAGAGCGTCGATCATGTTGTCGCGGAAAAAGCTATCTGCCGGGACGATATCTATGCAATCCGGGCATACGTATCGCGCTGGATCAGTGACCCTCAAATCAATGCGGTGATCTCGACTGGTGGTACCGGCGTTACCGGACGGGACGGTACCCCGGAGGCCGTCACGCCGCTATTCGACAAGACACTCGATGGCTTCGGTGAAATGTTTCGCGTCCTCTCGTATGACGATATCGGGACATCGACGCTGCAGTCGCGCGCAACGGCCGGGGTGGCCAACGCGACCTATGTGTTTACCCTGCCAGGGTCCTCAGGTGCATGCGCACTTGGTTGGGACAAGCTTATTGCGCACCAGCTGGACTTTCGCACGCGTCCATGCAACCTGGTTGAACTGATGCCGCGTCTGCTTGAGCGCTGAGTGCGACGAGGTCGAAGTAGACCAACAGCGTTTTCTGCCATGTCCGGTGGTTGTCGTCGCTGATCATGAAGTAGCGCTCAGCAGTGTGATAGGCAACGGCCTCGAAGTTGTCCACCGGCCAGCCCTTCGACGAATCAAAGCGTAGCAGTTGATGGCGCCCAAGTCGCATCGACCCCGCGCGAGGGAGTACCGCTTTGTCGACCCTGATTGAGAGCGGGCCATGCCGTGAGCCGAGGTGACGTTCGAGGATGAGCAAATTGCCGTTAGGGCGGGTGATCGCGCCGACGATGTTAGCGTACCGGGCTCCACCAGCAAATATTCCCAGCGTGTTCCTCGTTCACTGAAAAACGCCACCACGGAACCGTCAGAGTCAGTTACCGGACGTTCCGGAACCGCTAGCAGACCGTAATCGTCGTGTCAGCGCTTCAAATTGCCGGTCGGTCTGGCGAAAAGGCAAGTCTTCATAAGACGAGTTTTCAAATTCGACAGCCCAGACAGCCTCACCGCTGCGTTATAACGCTCAATCCGCGGATGTTGTTCGAAAGAAACATCGAGTTCAGTATCCCCCGACTAGCCTTTGTTGGCGTGGTTGAGCGCGAGTCCTTCACTGTCGGTATGCCGGCCGCGCAGGATTTTTCCATTGCGGTCCCGCAATTCAACCACTGCCGGGAGATCAGCTGAAATCAGGCGGCCGTCTGCAAAAACAGGTTTCAAATGGAGGATATCAGCGTCGTCAGAGAGGGCGTATGGGATTTCTTCGTCGGCATTCCAGATGAGACCGGACAATTGATACGGTCGATCGTCGCGCATTGTTGTCAGTTCCAGCGCACCTAGGATGACCCCAGCGTCATCAAACGTCGTGGTGTTGGGGAGCAAAGTCAAAAGGACGGCTGAACGCCTTATCGTCACCGGCAGACACAGACACAGCGCACACTAGGGCCGACAGCAAGATAAAAAAGAACGGTTTCGCGTGCGCATGTGGGCTAAGCGCAGCGTTGGTTTTAGGGCGGTGCAAGCAGAACATTTGAAGTAGTGGTTCTTATGTACAGCAGTCTATCTGGATGGCATTGGCGCCGGAACGGGTATTCTCTGGTCTTCTTTCTTCCCGACCATGCATGCAGGATATGAGCTTGAGTCTGAACATCTACTGGTTTCTCAGTGATGTTTCGCAATCACAAGGTAAACTTTCGCACCTGAACGGTGATCCAAATACCTTTACGGTCATGATTGAAAAAATACTTATGATAATTGCGAGTCTCAGTGGTTTCAGTGCGGTGTTGCTTGGTGCCCTCGCTGCCCATGCGCTGAAGTCGAGGCTGGCTGCTGATGTGCTCGCAAACGTGGAAACGGCATCGCGCTATCTGTTTGTGCACGCTTTGCTGCTGGCGCTGGTCAGCCTGTTACTCCGCGCTGACGGCGATTCAATGACTTTGAAGGCGATTGGTTCTGCGGCTGTTATGGGTGTTTTTCTTTTCGCCGGCGGGCTGGCGA
>CAXGUU010000186.1:0-6675 GCA_964012875.1 uncultured bacterium | reverse complement strand
AATCAACCAGTATGTGGCGGGCTGTAGCTTGAGCCATGATCATTCCTTAGTGTTTGTTTAATCGTAAGAAAACGCGAGCACGATATTGCCCTCGCAAAGCCTAACGATAACCGATTTGCCGGATGTTGATCACTCGTATCCGGCCTGATTCTGATAGGCGATGCGCGCCGCGGGTCGTATACTTTCGTAACCTTGACCGACAGGGGAGTCCCGACATGGCTGCCGTAAATGCCGCTACACCCACCTTCAGTTTCGATGACAGCCAAATTGCCTGGCAGCCGTTTGCCGGCCTTCAACACCTGGAGCTGGCGCTCCTTGAAGTTGACGAGGCGCGCGAAATTGTCGACCTGATCGTGCGCTTTGAACCGAATGAAAAAGTAGCAATCCACAATCACATTGCACAAACGAATATGTTCATCATTCAAGGCGAACTGCGCATGTACGAAACCGACGGTTCCGTCAGGGAGGTCCGCCCGGCCGGCCGCTACTACCGCGGCAAGCGCGACGACTGCCACAGTGAAGGCGGTGGTCCGGAAGGAGCGATTGTTTTCTACAGCGTGCGTGGACACGGTGCCACTGAACTGTTCGACATTATGGATGACAATAACAACGTCGAAGCAACAATCGGAATGGCAGATGTCGTACAGATGTGGAATGCTCGTTGACTGCACACCGGTATAAGGCCCGACACGGTCTGCAGTGACGACAGAGTCGAAAGCGGCGCTTTACCCCCGCTGCCTCGAACCCCTTTCAGTAGGCGGTATCGAGATCAAGAACCGCATCATGGTCAGCGGTCACACACAATTGTACGGCCGCGACGGCCTGCTCTCGGACCGGCACCTCGCTTATTATCGCGAACGCGCAATGGGCGGCGCCGGACTGCTGATCCTTGAGCAACAGGGCGCCCACCCGTCCGGTCGTAACTACCACGCTGGCTGTGTAGCCTGGGATGAGCGCGCCATCCCGTGGTACGCGCGCCTGGCGGACGCGGTGCACGAATTCGGTGCCACCCAGTTTGTCCAGCTTTTCGCCTGCGGCGCCCAGGGCAGCGGCACGCAGTACATGGACGACTGGCGGCCGCTGTGGGCTGCCTCGCGTATTCCTTCAGCGGTCACCGAAGAAATGCCGGTCGCCATGGAACAGGCTGACATTGATGAACTGATCGAATATTTCGCGCGCTCAGCAGCCAACGTTCAGCGCGGCGGCCTAGACGGCGTCGAAATCCATGCCGCGCACAGTCAGTTGCTGGGCGAGTTCCTGAGCCCCGCCTTCAACAAACGCAGCGACGGTTACAACGGCAGCGTGGCGAATCGCTGCCGTATCGTGCTCGAAATCGGCGAAGCGATTCGCGCACGCGTGGGATCAGATTTCCCGTTGGGGCTCAGACTTTCATACGACGAGTACCTCCCGGGCACCGGCATCACCGCCGAGCAAACAGAAGAGCAACTGGAAATATTTAGCTCAGCGGCATTGTTCGACTTCTTCGATATCTCCGCCGGCGGTTACCACACGCTGCACATCGCTGTTGCGCCCATGGGTACCATGCCGGAAGGGTTCTTGGCTGAAAGTGCAAAACGGGCCAAGGAAATTGTCGGAGACCGAGCCCGCATCTTTGTGGTCGGCCGTGTGCTCGATCTCGACAAAGCCGAAAACATGCTTGCCGACGGTGTCACTGACATGGTCGCAATGACGCGGGCCCACATGTCGGATGCTCACCTCGTCAACAAAAGCCTGGCGGGCGCGGGCGACACTGTAAACCGTTGTGTCGGTGCGAATGTCTGCCTGACCCGGCTGATTGATAACCGCGAAGTCACCTGCTTTCAGAACCCGACCATGGGGCGCGAAGCTTATTGGGGTAAAGGTCGGCTGAACACCGTTAAGGAAGCTGATGCCAAAGCGTTCGTCGTCGTCGGCGCCGGACCCGCGGGGCTGCGCTTCGCGGCAACGGCGGCCAGACGCGGCCATCAGGTAAAGATCCTGGAAGCCGACGCCGAGCCGGGCGGTCGTCTGAACCTGCTGAAGTCACTGCCGAGCCGCTCGGCCTGGCAGCAGGCGATCGATAACCTGACGCGTGCGTGTGTAGCCGCCGGCGTGGACATCGTCTGCGGTAATACAGCTGTAGCGGAAGATGTGGAAGGCGCGTACGCTGTATTCGCAACCGGCGCATCGTGGTCGCGAGCGGGCTACAGCCCCTATCGACCCGACCGCGACACGATCCCGGGTTGGGACCAGACCTTTGTAATTGATATCGGAACAGCGGTCCGACGCGCGGTGGAAGACCCTAACGCGCTGGGCCGGCGTGTGCTCATTATTGAGGAGTGCGGCGACTACCTGCCGCTCGGGCTGGCAGAAGCGCTCGCTGAATCGGGTGTTGAAGTTGAGATCGTCACACCGCGCCCGATTGCCGGTGCGGATGCCCAGCGCACACTGGATCTACCGCACATTATGCCGCGTCTGAAAAAGCTTGGTGTGCAAATTACAACGCAGCATTTCATCGACGCCATCACTGACCAAACCGTTGGCATTTACGATGTGTGGGGCGGAGAACCTGTCAAACGCATCAACATTGATACGGTCGTCGTCGCCATTTCACGCGTCCCCAACGACACGCTATTCCTGTCCGCGCAAAACGGCTGCCGCTCTCATCACCGCATCGGGGATGTCGTCGCGCCGCGCAGACTTGAAGCCGTTATCTACGAGGCTGAACGACTCGCTCGCGAGCTCTGACGGGCGCGTTTACGCGCCTGCAAGGGACTGGATCCGCACGCCGCCCGGCGTTTTTGACCGGGGCGCCACAAAATCCCATGCGGAGATGCTTTACCTGTGTGCGACGTGCATACGCCCGGGAACAATTTGGGGGACGAGGACTCTCGTGCCTCTTTTACTTGCCAGGCCGCCGTCGCCGAACTAAGCACCGGCGACGGCTATATGCCGACAAATTTCTGGGCGAGTTTCGCGATTGGCGAATTAAATTGTAACGAACCTTCTGTTACAGCCAGACAAATGCAGTCTTCCGTTCCTGTCACCATGGGCTGGTGCCTTGTCGCCTCATCAGCGTCTTCAATGTCCCCCGCCTTAAACAAAGCCTCGCCGCAGAAATAGGCACCCTTCAACACCAAAGTGAGCTCGCTGCCCTGGTGAGTATGCTGCGGCAGAACGGTACCGGGCCGCGCCTTTAGCAGCCACATTTTGACGTTGTTTTCTTCTCTCAAACGACATATTGCCAAACCAGAACCCAGTCGGCGCCAACGAAGAGACTCGCTGCTGCAATTGAGATAAGTGCGCACAAAAAAATCAAATCCACCATTGGTTCCAGCATCGACGGCCCGCGATATCGGTTCGTACATCACTGGCGCGCTATCGGCGGCCGAGTCGATTTCCGGAAGCGGAATCGAAACCGCATCGGATACGGCCCTCGTCGCAGCAACGACTTCACCGCCAAACTGTTCCGCTGCCTCGACATTTGCACGGCATACATCGCAGCTGCCGACATGTGCCATCAGTATTGTCTCGAAAGCTTCTGGCACGTTACCCAACGCGTAATCCATGAGCCAGGCTTCACTGGGATGATGATTAGCACTCATGCGTGCACCCCCATGCGATCTCTTAATTTCTTGAAGGCCAGGCGGGCGCGCGATTTGATGGTACCCAAAGAGACATTCAGACGCTCAGCGATTTCGCGATGCGAGTAGCCCTCCACATACGCAAGCACAAGTACCTCGGATTGCTCCGCTGGCATGCCTTTGAGTAGTTCTGCCACGCCCGAAGTGTCGGTGAAGTTCGCCGGCCCTTCGCCGCTGTCCACGGGCATTTCGCCTCCTTTTAAGTGTTCAAATGCCGTATTCTTCCGCTGCTCTGTGCGTTTCGAATCGATAAAACGATTCCGCGCCAGGGTGTAGATCCAGGTCCGTGCTGACGATTTATCGACGTCGAACAGCCGCGCTTTCGTCCACACCGAAAGCATCACCTCCTGTGCTATGGCGTCCGGCCCGGGCGTAACACTGCCGAGCGAGCCTATGTAGCCGGTAAGTCGCGGCATAAAAGCTCGATAGAGCCCGTCAAAGGCCGCGCGGTCGCGGTCTTCACGGACCCTGACCAGCAGCGATGTTTCCTCGTCGCGACGCTGTCGCTCCCGGGCTTCCGCGGCCGACTCAATCGGTGTGACTTCGGCCATTATCGGCTGCGCTCGATTAGTGTTTTGTGTATACATGGACTCATTACGTTGGCCACACATTTATGGATCACCCGAAACTGGGGTGATCCGACCGCGGCGTGCAAACGTAAAAGCGACATTTACGGCCGTCCAGGTCTGTCGGCAGGGGGAGAATCATTGAGCCAGGGATTAAAACGACGTGAGATAGCGGTTATTGGCGGAGGCATCGCGGGCATGGGAGCGGCGTGGCAACTGGCAGGCAGCCATAAAGTGACATTATTCGAAAGCGCCGCCTACATTGGCGGTCACGCCAACACGGTCGACATCGTTATCGATGGCGACAACGTCGCAGTTGACACCGGCTTCATCGTTTTTAACGACCGGAATTATCCCAACCTCACGGCGCTTTTTGAAGCGCTGAATGTTCCGGTCGCAAACAGTGACATGTCGTTTGGCGCTTCGCTGAACCGCGGTACCCTGGAGTACGCTGGCACGGATCTCGGCGGCTTGTTCGCCCAGCGGCGCAACCTCGTCAGACCGACTTTCTGGCGCATGCTTTCCGACATCAAACGGTTTTACGGCGAGGCGCCTCATTATTTGTCAACACTCCAGCCCGACCTCAGCATCAGAGACCTGCTGGAGAGCGAAGGCTACAGCGAACCGTTCATCGAGCATCACCTGATGCCAATGGCAGCCGCGATCTGGTCAGCGTCGCGCTCGGATATCGCCGACTACCCGGCGCACGCTTTCATTCGGTTCTTCGACAATCACGGGCTTCTTAGCCTGACGCAACGACCACAGTGGAAATCTGTGCTTGGCGGCAGTCGCGAATATGTGCGGCGTCTGCTCGCCGATCGTTCGATGGACATCCATACGAAGACGCCGGTACGGGCGGTTCAGCGAGGCCCGAACTACGCCACTGTTATCGACGAAGGCGGACACCCTGCAAGATTCGACGACGTTGTCATCGCTACGCATGCGGACCACGCCCTGCAGTTGCTGGCCGATGCGAGCGAGCAAGAGCGTCAGACGCTGTCCGATTTTCGTTACAGTTCAAATCAGGCTTGGCTGCATCAGGATTCCGCCTTAATGCCCCGTCGCCGACGGGCCTGGTCGAGCTGGAATTACCTGCAGACCTCGCCAGACCCGGCACGCCCGCTGGCAGTGACCTATTGGATGAATCGGCTCCAACCTTTGGCAACCCGTCACGATCTCTTTGTCACGTTGAACCCGGAAACGCCACCGAAGAACGAGCTGACACACGGCGTTTTCAGCTATGAACACCCCATTTTTACGCCCGCTACCGACCGCGCTCAGATGAGCATGGCGGCGCTTCAGGGCGTTCGCAATACCTGGTTCTGTGGCGCTTACCTGGGTCATGGTTTTCACGAAGATGGCTTGCAGTCGGGTTTATGGGTCGCCGATCGACTTGGCGCCGGACAGCTGTTACCAGAGTCTCGTTACGACCGCCTCCCGGAAAGCTTTTTGTCGTCGCTGGCCGAGGCCGCCTGAAGATGCCCCCTGGTTTTCGTTCGGCTGTGTACCACGGTTCAGTCTGGCACAGTCGCGATTTACCGAAGCCGCATCAGTTCAGGTACCAACTTGCATATTTCGTCATTGACCTGGACGAATTAGAACAACTCGACCGGGTCTCGCGCTGGTTTGGTGTGAACCGTAAGGCGTGGTTTTCATGGCACGATGAGGATTTCGGTGACGGCTCAGGGCAACCCTATCGCGAATTCCTTGATCAAACCCTGCGCAATCGCGGTTGGCGGACATTGCCTTCAAGGTATCTGGTTATGACGTTGCCGCGAACGCTGGGTTACTGCTTCAACCCGCTCACGGTCGTTCACGGACTCGACACCGCCGGCGATTGCATGGTGACGGTCTACGAAGTCAACAACACCAACCGTGAGCGCACCCACTATATCGTGACGCCCGAAGACAGCCGTTGTGAAAAGGCGCTTCCCGTATCACCGTTTTTTAATGCCCGCGGTGCCTACAAGTTCAGCGGCAACATACCTGACGAAACCCTCCACTTAAGCATCATGTACCAGGATAGTGGCGGTGCCACTTTGAAGACCGGTTTCACGGCCCGGCGCAGACCATTTGTTGCGAAGGAACTGCGCTGGTGTGCCGTGCGTTACCCGTTGCTGGCGCTTAGTGTCGTCTTCTCGATTCATTTCCAGGCCTTGAAAATCTGGCGCAAAGGCGTTCGATTTATCGGGTTGAGCAGGGGCCAGCGCGACGATCAGGTATCCCAATCTATAAAGGAAACTGTATGAAAACCGACTCAGCAATCGCTCGCCCCGAGCGCGCACGAATACCAAACCTGGAGGTTCTCGCGCTCGGTAAGATTATCGGACAGCTCGCGTTCGGGACGCTTGAGATAGCGTTGCCGAATGGCCAGCAACTGACTTTTGAAGGCAAACATCACCCCGAAGTTCGTGCTCAGTGGCGGGTCCTCAATATGAGGGCGATCCGACGCCTGATAAGCAGCGGCGCGGTGGGGTTCGCCGAAG
>CAXGUU010000185.1:0-6688 GCA_964012875.1 uncultured bacterium | reverse complement strand
GAAGTGTTGCCGGTGACCACGTACTCTTCATTCGTCACTATCAAGGACAACGGGGACGGTACCAGCACGGCGGAATGGCGCGGTGGTTTCTATCGTGCCTACCCCAATAACAACCCGCCCCCTGAATTGAATGACGAAGCAGCGGTCGCCGCCGTCACGGGCACCTACAAAGCCGGTCTCATGGCGCTAAAGCAACTGATTGAGCAATGATTACTCGTTGCGCTGGACGCCCTGGGGAGAAAATTTTGAGCGTCATCCAGGTACTGGCGCTAACCGCGGTCTTCCTCTGCACCAGGGTTTGCGCTGCTGACGGCGCGCTCGCCTTCATAACCAACCAGGGAGCCAACTCGGTTTCGGTCATTGCGCTTGATGACAACCGCGTGGTCAAAACGATTGCTGTGGGCGACGATCCCGCCGGCGTGGCGATTGATCGCCGTCGCGGCCTTGCCTTCATTAGTAGTGCAGGCAGCCAGGAGCTAATTTCCATCGATCTTGATTCGCTTGAAATTTCGAGCCGCGTCAAAGCCGGCAGCGGACCACTGGGCATCGTTGCGGATATGCGCACCGGTCGCGTATATGTCGCGGACTGGTACGACAATCTGGTTCGCGCCTACGACGCGATCACTTTGCGACTCAGGGCGCAGTACAAAACTGGCAAGGCGCCATCCGGGATCGCACTGACACCGGATGGCCGGCACCTGATTGTGGCCAACCGCGACGAGGACTCCGTCTGGGTGATTAACCTCACGTCGGGATTGACAGTCGCTAAAATCGACGTCGGCGAAGCCCCGTTCGGTATCAGCGTCAGCCGCGACAGTCAGCGGGCTTTTGTCGCCAATGTCAAAAGTAACGATGTCACCGTTATCGATCTCATCGGGATGCAGCCGACTACCGCGATTGCGGCCGGCGAAGCCCCTTACGCGCTTGTCCATGAGACTGAGCGTGACTACCTGTTTGTAACCAATCAGCAATCAGGCTCTGTTTCGGTTCTTGATCTCGAAGCACGGCATGAAATCCGCCGCATTGAAGTTGGCGAATACCCTGAAGGCATCGACACGCATTACGTGAGCGATCGTATCTATGTGGCCAACTGGTTCTCCAACACCGTCACGGTAATCGACCGCCAGTCGCTGGCCGTGATTGAGGAAATCGACGTCGGCGACGGTGCGCGCGCATTCGGAAATTTCATTGCCCATTAAGCTGCGTTCGTAAAGCCACCGAACTGAGCAACTGAAATTTAATGAACCGCCCTTTCGCCTCGAAGCGACACGCGGAATATCGTTAACGCTGCCCAGATGACCGTCCTGTTCAGTTTTCCGTCAGTAGCGCCTGTGCCGCCCACATTGATAACAGGCAATAGGCGGTAAAAAAGTAGAATCCGATACCGACGTCCGCCCTACTGTAGGCATCGGTGTTGCTGGCCAGATATGCAACCAGCACCGCGACGGCAAATACGTCGGCCATCGACCACTTGCCGATAGCGTGCAACCAGCCTCGAATACGTTCGCGGGCCGGCGGGAAATACCCCCACAAGGCGATGCTGAGCATGAACATTTTTGCCAGTGGCAAGACGACGCTGAACATCGCAATCAGCAATGCCAGCACGATATTGCCCGCGTGCATCAACGCGCCAATCGTGGAAAGAATACTTTTCGCTTCAAACCGAAACACCACAGTACCGATTACCGGCACATCGGCGAAAACCGTGACCATCATCATTGGTGCAGCAATACCGACACCGAAGCCGAGCATTGAAATCATGTTGAGATGCCGGGCGAAAACGTTTCGGCTGATACCACTGCTGAACCGCATCCAGATGATCTGGAGCGTCGCAGCAGCGGCAACGACTAACGCAAACAGCTGGTTCTTTTTCTGCCAGGTGCGGGCTTGCTCCGTAATACCGGCATAAGCCTCCCGTTGCTCACGCGCGCCGTCGTAAAGAGACAAGCTCAGGCTTTCGAGCACCGATCGCCACACCTTCTCGGCACTTGCCCCCGGAGACTGCATCGCCGCGGCCGCGTTCATGTATCGCACAGCTTCCGCGGCACTGATCAGGATCCACGCCGCAAGTGTAAGGGCCACGGGGTAGAAGGTGTATCGCAGAACGGTCATGATGATTCATTGAATGAAGCGCTTAGATGGACGTGCGTGTTGCAGTTATGTCCATGATTCAAATAGTATTCCGGGCCCAATCAACGGATCTGTAGACGCGCTTGCCAAAGATGGAGGCAGTTTAGTGAACGCGAACCCCAAAGTACCCAGCGAGGGTGCGAAAATCACAATTTCCAACGGCGTACTTAAGGTACCAGACAACCCGATTATCCCGTTTATCGAGGGTGATGGCATAGGCCCGGATGTCTGGGCTGCCAGCAGCCGGGTGCTCGATGCAGCTGTTAACAAGGCCTATGGCGGCAACCGGCAAATTCAGTGGATGGAAGTCCTTGCGGGCGAGAAGGCCAATAATCTTGCCGGCTCCTGGCTGCCCGACGAGACGCTGGATGCCTGTCGAGAATTTCTGGTCGCCATTAAGGGGCCATTAACAACGCCGATTGGGGGCGGCATACGCTCACTTAATGTCGCGCTGCGCCAGATTCTCGATCTCTATGTTTGCTTACGTCCGGTCCGCTGGTTCGAAGGCGTGCCCTCACCTGTACGCAATCCGCAGGACGTTGACATGGTGATCTTCCGCGAAAATACGGAAGACATTTATGCCGGCATCGAGTTTGAGGCGGGCAGCGAAGAAAACGCGAAGTTTCTCGATCTGTTCGAAAAAAATTATCCCGACCTCTATAAAAAAATTCGCTTCCCCGGGTCGGCCGGCATCGGCATTAAACCGGTTTCCCAGGAAGGCACGGCCCGACTCGTGCGCGCCGCCATTCGCTATGCCAAAGATAACGGCCGCAAGAGCCTGACCTTCGTACACAAAGGCAACATCATGAAGTTCACCGAAGGTGCATTTCGAAACTGGGGTTACGAGCTTGCCGAATCAGAGTTTGCTGACGACACTTACACGTGGGATCAGTGGGACCGCACCGTCGCGACGAAAGGACAGGATGCGGCTAACGCTGAACAGAAAACTGCACTCGATGACGGCGCAATTCTCGTCAAAGATGCGATCGCTGACATCACCTTGCAGCAGGTACTTACACGACCGCGCGAATTCGACGTCATCGCAACGATGAATCTGAACGGCGATTACCTTTCGGATGCCCTCGCCGCCCAGGTCGGTGGCATCGGCATCGCGCCAGGCGGCAATATCAATTACGACACCGGCCACGCAATCTTTGAAGCCACGCACGGGACTGCACCGAAGTACGCGAGCCTCGACAAGGTCAATCCTGGCTCGGTCATCCTCTCCGGTGAAATGATGCTGCGTTATCTGGGCTGGACCGAAGCGGCTGATCTAATCATTGCCGCAATGGACAAGACTATCGGTCAGAAAATCGTCACCTACGATTTTGCCCGCATGATGGACGGTGCCAAGGAAGTCCGCTGCAGCGAGTTCGGCGACGCCCTCATCAGTAATCTGTAAGCGTCGACGCGTACTCCGACAAAACCTCGGCAGCTACAAGAAATGCTGCCGGGGCGAACCACTGAAGCACGGCCGGAGCAACCGTTCGCGTCTATCGAAGCGAAATCACTTCGGGTCAAACGGGTAGGGTTGAGTGTCTGAATCTGATCTTCCTAGCCCGGCATTGATCAAACTAGCCGCCGCGGGCATCCACGACGGCTTCCGAAAATACAACGATAGCTACCGCCGCATCACCCGACGGGCGCGCAAGCGTTTCGAGAAGCGCGAATGGAACGATGCACGCAAAGATCTTTCCGACCGCATCGAGCTCTACGAAAAATCCGTCGCGCGAACGCTATCGGCCTTGCGCCCGGTGCTCGGCGAACACCTGGACGAGCTGGACGCCTGGCGTGACATTCGTCAGTTTTACTGGAACCGCGTCGACGACATTCCGGACAGCGAGTTTTCCAAGACGTTTTTTAATTCCGTTTATCGGGATGTGCTTCGAAGCCTTGATATTGATCCGACCCAGGTGTCCGACACTGCCGACGTTGTTTCACCGGATGCGCCCGCCCGTTTCGCGGCGCGTCAGCAAATCTACATCAACTGGAATGATCTGAAGGAAGCTGTTGAATGCCTGCTTGATGATGTCTCGTTGAATGTTGATTACATCGACAGTTCAACTGATCTTGAGTTCATCCTCAACGAAATCGCACGAATTGTCGGTGACGACGGCGACCCTGACGACGTCGTGCGCAGAATCGAGGTATTGCCCGGCATCTTCTATCAGTCGTCGCGCGCGTTCGTGATCGGCAAGTTATTCTGGGGAGAGCAGCACTGCCCATTCGTGCTTGCTCTCGAAAACGCTGAGCACGGGATCCGAATTGAGGCAATACTGACCTCGACCGACGACGTCAGCATCCTGTTCGGCTTTACGCGTTCATACTTCATGACCGACGTTGAACCGGTCGAAGGCGCGGTGTTCTACATCAAGTCGATGATGCCGCACAAACCGCTGGACGAGCTCTACACTATATTGGGCCGTGCGCGGCAAGGTAAAACCGAACGCGCACGATCCTTTTACCGGCATCTTGCTGATTCCGAAGACCATTTCAGTCATGCCGCAGGAGAACGCGGGCTGGTTATGCTGGTATTTGGACTACCCTCCTATGATTTGGTTTTCAAGGTAATCCGGGATAATTTCGGGCACCCGAAGAACGTGAGTCATGCGGAAGTCAAAAACAAATACAAATTTGTCTTCAATCACGATCGGGCCGGGCGCCTGATCGACACCCAAGAGTTCCGCAACATCGAATTCCCAATGGAAAAATTCGCCCCGAAATTACTGGAAGAACTGCTCGAAAGCACTTCCGAAACCGTGCGCATTGATGGCGATCAAGTGGTCATCGACCACCTCTATTCCGAACGCAGACTGACGCCGTTAAATTTATTTCTGCAGGACTACGATTTTGAGGAAGGGCGCGCAGCGATCCTCGACTACGGCCAGGCCATTAAAGACTTGGCAATGACCAATATTTTCCCGGGCGACCTGCTGCTGAAGAACTTCGGCGTGTCGCGACACGGTCGCGTTATCTTTTACGACTACGACGAACTTTGCATGGTGACGGACTGCAATTTTCGCGAGATTCCTGAAAGCGATTTTCCGGAGGATGAAATGAGGCCCGGAAGCTGGTTCTATGTGAACGAACGCGACATCTTTCCTGAGGAGTTTATCCGCTTCATTCCTCTGGATGCTGATTTGCGCAAAGCGTTCCTAGACGTACATGGCGACCTCCTGACCGCCGACTATTGGTGCGGGATCAAAAAGTTGCATGAAGATAATGAGGCGCCCGAAGTGGCTCCCTACTACCGGCTCGCTGCACGCCGTCCGAACCCGGCGTGATTACGCTCACTCCGGACCGCAAAGACAGTTGTTATTCTAATTACGAATCAATATTATTTAGCCGAGATACCCGGGTCGGTCCCGGGGAACCAAATACAAGCATCGGAAAGGACCGGATTTTGACCCTCGCTAAGCTCAAGCACGGTGACCGAGCTATTATCACGCACCTCGAGATGCCGGAAGCGCAGGCCGCGCGGCTAGCGGCACGAGGCATTGTGCCGGGGGCATCGGTTGGCATCCTGCAACATGGCGATCCCGTCCTGATCGGAATTGAAGATGACCGGTGGGCACTGGACAAGGATGAAGCGTCCGCGATTCACGTCGACCAGTTGGAGCGAGCCCACTGCCGGTTCACACGCCTTTTCCGGCGTTCATGAGACAAACGATTGCGGATCTCGCTCCGGGGCAAGCCGGAACCGTAGCTGGCTTTTCAGAAATAGACGCCATCACCGAGCGTCTGATGCATCTCGGCCTCACCGAAGGTGCGGACGTGAAGCTCATCCGACTCGCACCCGGCGGCGACCCGATCGAGATTGACGTCATGGGATACGCCCTGTCGTTACGTAAGCATGAAGCGTCGATGATTCTCGTCGACGGCATCGAACCTGCTGCATGAATGCTAAAGCTGGGGGTGCGGCCGTCCGGCCCGCAGTCGTAACCATGGGCAACCCCAACACGGGGAAGAGTACGCTGTTCAACCAGCTGACCGGGATGAGTCAGAAGGTCAGTAACTATCCGGGCGTAACTGTTGAACAGGTATCCGGCCATGTGACCCTCGGTGATACAAACATACAGTTAGTTGATGTCCCTGGCACCTACTCTCTCGCCGTGCATTCTCCGGACGAAAAAATCGCAGTCGATGTCCTGTGCGGCAATGTCAAGGGAATGCCGTTACCCGATGCTGTCCTGATCGTAGTGGACGCGACCAACCTGCGGCGCAACCTATTTCTCGCGACGCAAATTCTTGAAGCAGGCCTGCCCACCGTCATCGCCCTCAATATGACTGACCGTCTGCAGGCCGTCGGCCTAGAACTCGACATTGGTAAAATTCAAATGGCTCTCGGCGTGCCCGTCGTGCCAGTGTCGGCGACAGACTCAAGTGGCATTGATAAGCTCAGGCGTGCACTTGAGCAGTGCCTGAGGGAAAAGCCGCGACCGAAATTTGTAATCAATACCGATATCGATGTCGCGGTCAGTGAACTTGCCCAGCGATACCCACCACGACACGGTCCCGAACACACCATCGAGCTGAGGCGCGCCCTACTCGACGCTAG
>CAXGUU010000184.1:0-6688 GCA_964012875.1 uncultured bacterium | reverse complement strand
CTAAAAAGAATGATTCAAAATCACCGGCCGCTGAATTCTGAATCAGGGCCACGCTGATCCCGCTCTCTTCATGGTAAGCCATTGTCGTGGCATGCCCCGGAATCTGGCCAATGTGTCCCTTGACTTCGAGCCCGTCGATAGTCGACACGAGTATACCGTGACCATTTTGGGTAATCGGGGATCCCGGGAAACTTGCCGGATTAAGGTTCATCGACATCTCATGGAATGCAGGTTCGCCGAGCACCTCGCCGTGGCGCAAGCGACTCATCCAGCGCGCTAAGTCACCGGCCGTCGATACCATGTCACCGGCCGCACCAGCGCCGGACAGTGGAAACCAGTCAGTCGCATCCCAGGTACCGTCGATCGGCTCGCCGGCGCCATCGATCGACCATTGACCGGCCTGCTCCTCGACGTGCATGTAACCACGCGCTACACGCTCGTCTGGATAAAGTTCGTCTGTGCCAACCCAGGTATCACGCAGCCCGTGCGGTTCGAGCAGGCGTTGACGGATGGCTGCCGAGAGCGGCGCGCCGCCGTGTTCAGCCGACACGATCATGCCGGCCAGAATGTAGCCGGTATTGTTGTATTGCATCTCGCCCCACGGGTCGCGCTGTGGTGTGGAGGCGAACGCAAAGTCGACGATTTCCTGTGGTATCCAGCGTTTGCTGGAGATCATCGGCATATGATTCTCAAATTCCGGCAGACCGCTGCGGTGATTGAGCAAGATCCGTACCGGCAGCTCGTCGGCGCGCGGCAGATCAGGGAACCAGCGTTCTACTGGTTCATCCAGATCGAGGCGTGTCTCCTCAGCGAGCAGATGGATGCATGCCGCGACGAAAGTTTTGGTGCATGAACCGATGCGAAACAGGTGATCTGGACGCATCGGTTCCTTGTTAGCCCGGTTGGCAACGCCGGCGCAGATCAACCGCGGCGACTCGCCCGGCCGCTCGACAGCCGCCGAAACGCCGATAATGCCGCGACTGACATAGCTGTCAACGATGGCCTGCAGTTTGCTGTCGAGTGAGTTCATAGCGGCATGAATGGGCCCGATGTAACGGCGACAGTTTACTCAATTAGCAATTTCGTGACCTGTCCGGACCACGAACTAAAACGAATAATTCAGGTAGCTCGTCCAGATTAATTGATAGAGCGGATAAGGGGCAAAGCAATGACCTCTCCTCCGTTGCGGGTTTCGCCCGCTCAATTCCCATATCGATGAGCGTCTCCAGAAGCTGAGCACCGCGACACACCGGTTTCATGGTCCTACAAGGGGTCCGTCGAAACGAAACGTGAACTCACTAGATTGAAGAATTTCGTGAGTCCTCGCTCATTCTTCTGTCGCTAAAGCGCAAGCTTAAAACTATCCTCATAACCAGCTTATCTTCACTAAGTCCAGCTGGCGGTATCCCAAACCGAAAAGGTGATTGATGCTGCGTTGCGATAGCTGATGCAATCTAGATAGACACGCCAGTTCCGGAAACTCGGCCGTTACTATTACTAAGGAGAAGATCGGATGAATGCCGTCACACGGGAAGCCATTAATACGCCGCACTCCGAAGTCTTAGAAAAGTTGTGGACACTCGATCACCCCGAGCTCGGCACCGATCCCGTATCAATTGAACCGCTGGTGTCGCCGGATTATTTCGAGCGAGAACGCGACAGCGTGTTTCGACGCTCATGGCTTAACGTTGGTCGCGAAGGACAGATTCCCAACCCCGGCGATTACTTCGTTCAAGATGTGGCTGTATGCAATACCTCAGTCATTATCGTGCGCGGCAAGGACGGGGAGATCCGGGGGTTTCATAACGTTTGCATGCATCGCGCGACAAAATTGGTCTGGGATAGTAAGGGAACCTGCGGTGGATTCCGCTGCAAATTCCACGGTTGGTCCTATGGCACGGATGGTCGTCTTATTGGGATACCCGATGAAGACCAGTTCTTCGATTCTTTTGAAAAGAACAAAAACAATTTGCTACCCGTAACCGTTGATACCTGGGAAGGGTTTATCTACATCCACCTGGAGCCTAAACCAAAGGAAACGCTGCGCGAGTACCTTGGTGAAATGGGTGAGCGCTTGAGCGGCTACCCGTTCGAGGAACTATCGACGTGTTACTCCTATAGCGGTGTGCTCAACGCGAATTGGAAAGGCGCGATGTACGCCTTTAACGAGGTTTACCATCTAGCTTTTGTGCATGGGACAAGTGGCGGCCAGTCGCTAGTCCCGAAAGAAAACCGCTACGGCCGCCCGTTATGGATCGGTCTAGGCAGTCGACATCAGACGAAGACAGTCGGTGGAAGTACAAACTTCAAAATGACCCCGGTGGAGGAGATTGCAGCGCGGAGCGGTCCTACGGTGTCGCAAGGATCGGTTGGTTCCATGGCTGGCAGCAACCCCTCGCAGCACCCTGACTTTGCACTAGATATCAACGTCATCTTTCCAAACCATTTTGTCGATACATTCCACGGCACCTATTTCACCTACAACTTTTGGCCGCTAGCGGTGGATAAGACGTATTACGAAATGCGAACTTACTATGCACCGCCGAAGAACGCGGGGGAAAGATTCGCGCAGGAATTTAGCCGTGTCTGGTTTCGCGACATTTTGTTAGAAGATTTAGAAGTGATTGAAAAATCACACGAAGGCCTCGCCTCGGGCGTCCGGAAAGAGTTACATCTGCAGGATAGCGAAGTCTGCGTACGCCACCACTTGAAAACCGTTGACGATCACGTTCAGCAAAGAGTTTAGTCGCGGCGCTTATCAGTTCGAGTTATTTTTTCGGATTGTTTTATTCGTGGTCAGTCTGAGAATTCACTATGCCCAATTTGTCATTACCCGAAGCGTTTAAAGATCTCGAACCGCTTGTCGCCAGTGGATGGGCATTGGCCACAGAGCGTGAGCGCAATACCAAGCATTATGCGAGTACCTTGGAAGAGTTACAGGAAGTCTACGACACTCTGCTGGCGCGAATAGACGACATCCTGGAATATCTCAACGAGTTTCCGCTAGACAATATGCCGGAAGATTCAACGCGGCTGCTGCATTTAAGCTTAGCACTCGCTGAAATCAACGTTGCGGTAGAACGCTATCACCAAGTCGGCGTTCCCAATGGCTTTGATACCACTAGATTCCCGTCAGCACACCCGTTCCCGCCCCAACCTGGCGAGATGACCTGAGCAGCGATGTCGACAAGTTGTACCTGCTCGATAACGCTTCGATGCAGCACGACGCAACAGCCAAGTCTTAGCCTGCGACATCGACCGCCATGCGCATGTGCATCGGTACCCCATGTTGCAATGGCACGGGTGCCGTCGTTTCGACCAGACAGTGCATGCCAAGCGCGGTATAAAAGTCGACTGCCGGATTGTCCGACAACACGTCTAAATGTAGCGCGCGTAGTTTTGCTTGCGCAGCTTTAGCTAGTGCATGACGCACCAGTTTGACGCCAATGCCCTTGCCGCGTTGCGACGTTTTGACGGCTAGCGCGTGGAGAAAATACACACGCGACGGAATGGCGGCAGTTAGATAACTGCACTGATAGCCGCGGACTGCAATCTCGGCGAGTTTCTCGTTCAAGACAGCGTTGCTTTCGACCAGTTGCAACCACACCGGTGCCAACGCCTTCTTGCGCGGCTCGTACTCGGTCGCCGGAAATCCCACTGCAATACCGAGTAGTTCGTCGCCATCCAGAGCAAGAGTCGTCGCATCATATGCAAACAAACTTCCCGCTGTCTGCCACGACGCCCTAACCACATGATTGAACAAGTCACGGTTTGGGAATTGGTAATCAAACGACGGCGCACCAGTAGCGTAAATCAGATCGCAATATTCGTCCGCATACCCGGCAATATGTGCCTCGGTTGCCTGAATTAATTGCATACTTTCTCCGCAAAGGTACCGAGGACGGACTACGTTATCCTAGCGTCGGCTTTGGATCGATAGTAGTCAGTGCGCCGGATCTGGATCCGCTGGGACCAGAGTCGGCGTAAAATGAATTTGGTACTGGCGTGCGTTTTCATCGATGACGTACACGGGCCAAGGAATCTTACCCAGGTATATCAAGCGGATTTGTCGCCTATGAGTGGAATCAAAGTCATCGATATCAGCGACGCCGAGGTCGCCGAAGATCCCTTGATGGTGAGCCGACGAGTGATCCGGAAAGAACATGGCGCCGAGAGCATGTCGTTAAACATTACGACCGTGAACGAGGGCTATGACGACCCGGCAGTAGTCTATCCCGACAACGATGAGATCGTGTATATCCTCTCCGGCACGGCCGAGATCACGGTCGACGGCGAGATTCACACTCTCAATCCGGGTAAGGCGATATACATCCCCCGCGGACAAGCTTACGGTTGGAAGGTCACCGAAGGCCCCAACGAAGCGGTCGTCGTGTTCACGCCGGCGAGGTTCTAGACTACTTCAACTACTATTCTAAAAGTGCAGCCAGGCATTCCACAATCGCCGTGACTGAGCGCTACTGTCACGTCCTGAATGAACTCGGAAAGTTTGGTGAAAACGTCAGCTTTGGCGAAAAAAAATTTGGCTAAATTTAGGCGCAATTTAGGCGCAGCTCAAACCAATTATGAGCAAAATAAACCAAAAACGTGCACGATGTTCTAAATCATGCACATTTGTGATTCTATAACCCATTGAAAACCCACGAAAAGTTGGCGTCCCCTAGGGGATTCGAACCCCTGTTGCCGCCGTGAAAGGGCAGTGTCCTAGGCCTCTAGACGAAGGGGACAGGATTGGTGGAGCCAGGCAGGATCGAACTGCCGACCTCTACAATGCCATTGTAGCGCTCTCCCAGCTGAGCTATGGCCCCGAGTGTACCGCGGCGACACATTGCGGCGACGCCGAGGAGGCGCTAACGGCATACGGCTAAAGCGCCTTAAATTCAGTCCGTTACCACCTGCTTGAGGGCGCGCAGATTACGTCAGTGACCTCCGCGGTGTCAAGCTGCTAGCGCCCGTTCTGCAATGTATTTCAGCGCTAAATCGATACGTTCTAGACAGCGCTCACGACCGATAAGCTCAAGGGTTATGTCAATCGAGGGCGAAGCACTAACGCCAGTTACTGCCACCCGCAGTGGCTGGGCGATTTTTCCCAGTTTAAGCTCGAACAACGCCGCGACCTCCTCCACGATGCTTTGAAGCTCAGCACCACGCCAGGACTCGTGAACTGCAAACCGATCGCGCAGCATTTTCAGCGGTTCCGCGACTACTTTACGCAGGTGCTTCTTTGCCGCGCTCTCGTCAAAACCTGCGAATTCACCAAAAAACGGCCTGCTCTTCTCGGCCATTTCCACCAGTGTTTTAGCCCGGCTGCGTTGCGCATCGATGACCGCGAGCAATTGAGCGCGGTCGCCGGTCTCGATACCAACGGCATCGAAGTGCGGTTCAGCATGCTCAACCAACGTGTCCATTTCGAGCGTCTGAATATAGTGCTGGTTGACCCACAGTAACTTGTCGAGGTCGAACGCCGCGGCTGACTTGTTGATATCCGCGATATCAAACTTCTCGATCAATTCTTCGACTGAAAACAGTTCCTGGTCTCCATGAGACCACCCTAGTCGAGCCAGGTAGTTCAGTAAGGCCTGTGGGAGAATACCCTGGTCGCGGTAGTGCAATACGCTCACCGCACCGTGTCGCTTGGACAGTTTTTTCCCATCCTGGCCGTTAATCATAGGCATATGGGCATACACCGGTCGTGGCGCGCCCAACGCTTCAAGTATGTGTATCTGGCGCGGTGTATTGTTTAAGTGATCGTCACCACGGACCACGTGGGTCACACCCATGTCAATATCGTCCACCACAACAGTCAGATGATAGGTGGGCGTGCCGTCTGAACGGGCGATAATTAGATCATCGAGTTCACGATTCTCGATAGTAACCGTACCGCGCACGACGTCGTCAATCGTCACCACCCCCGATTGCGGCGTCCGCAAGCGCGTGACTGGGGCATTGCCATTATCCGCATCGGGATTGTCACGGCAATGACCGTCGTAACGAGGTTTTTTTTTCGCTGCCATCTGCTCGGCCCGTAATGAGTCAAGACGTTCTCGGCTACAGTAGCAATGGTACGCCTTGGCTTCGTCCACAAGCTTAGCCGTCACTTCGTTGTAACGATCGAAACGTTCCGTTTGGTAGTACGGACCGTCATCGCAATCAAGGCCAAGCCAGGCCATGCCGTCCAGAATTACCTTCACGGCGGCGTCGGTCGAGCGCTCGCGGTCAGTATCTTCAAGACGCATCACTAACCGACCTCCCTGTCCTCGTGCGTAAAGCCAGTTGTATAGCGCGGTCCTTGCGCTGCCAATATGAAGATCACCGGTCGGACTCGGTGGAAAACGCGTAACGACGCTCAATCTAGCTTCCGTCTAACAAAGGGCGGAGCATTATAGAAAATTTGGGCCGCCGGCTGGCGTACGCGACAGCGATTCACTTAGCGAGGCGAGCGGGCTGGCAGTCATAAGTGTGCCGCGTAGTCTTCCCCGCGTATCAATTTGCCAAAGACTCATGCCTCGATAAACTGTATTTTCAATGACTTAAAGACTTTTTGAAATGTGATTGCTTGCAATGAGATTGCTAGACTGCCCGCCCGTCTTTTACTCATAGTCAGAACCCCGCAAGTGCCCCCGCGCTTTAACAAACGAAAGCTATCTTCTGCGATTCAGCTGGCATTGCT
>CAXGUU010000183.1:0-6805 GCA_964012875.1 uncultured bacterium | reverse complement strand
GGTTCCCGCGGCACAAAATCCAGTGGCGTCCCGCCTTTGAAACGGTACCCCATGCGGTCGGCCTCGGTCCCTACCTGCCATTCGTCAGCGAAGAAACGCTCGCCTGCGGCCTCTGTAATCCGATGCCAGTAAAGCCCCGGCAAGACGCGCAGCTCGGCCGGGTTACCCGGCATGCGACGCAGGGCGTCGGGCACCTCGCGACCACCCGCATCCGCGCCACCGCCAATGGGGATGTCATCGCCCGCGATCAGTGCGCGGCCGTCCACACCACCGATTTGCCCGATCACATATGTTGAGCGACTGCCGAGCACCACAGGTACGTCGATGCCGCCACTGACCGCTATGTAAATACGCGCGCCGGTCTTGAGGAACCCGAAGCTCAAAACCTGCCCGGCCCGCACCGCGATTGACGTCCAGGCGGGTTGTTCCTCGCCGTCCAGCAAGACCGGGACGTCCGCGCCCGTGACAGCCACGCAGGTCGTTTCAGTAAACTCAAGTTCCGGCCCCATGTAAGGCGTTTCCAGGCACGCCGCACCCTCATCGTTGCCGACGAGCAGGTTTGCCGCCCGCAATGCATAGCGGTCCATCGCGCCACCGTAAGGTATGCCTAACTGGTAGTAGCCTGGCCGCCCCAGATCCTGAACCGTGGTCGCAAGTCCCGGCTTGATTACCTTAATCATCGTAGAGCACCTCGACGAGATTATTGTTGTAGGCGTCGATGTCCGTTTCGAACTCACGCAGATCGAACGTCACGTTTTTGATTGGCGGTGACCATTGGTGCTTTTCAATCGCCGCCAATATGCTGTCGTACTCCTCGCACTCTATGGGTCTGAATTTGACGATGTCTCCCGCCCGGCAAAAGACCAGGTCGTCGCCCATGTAAGGCTCGGCCGGATGTGGCTGGTAGATCGGCATTGGCGTGATGCCGAACATCTGGTAACCGCCGGCTCCGCGAACCGCGTAGATCGCAGCGAAGGCCCCCCCATGACCGATCGTTTGCAGCGGTGTATCAGTCCGCGGACGCACGTACTTGGGTGCTTCGATCTGACGTTCGCGCTCGACCATCTGGTACAGCCAGGGCACACCACAAACAAAGCCGACCTGCGAGACAAACCATGGCGAACCGTGGTGTGCCTTAATAAAAGCAGCGACCGTGTCGTAGCCGTTGATGCGCGCCGCATACTCAAGGTCAGTGCCATCCGGGTCCTGATGTCGTTCGCGAAAGCGCATCAGTCCCTCATGAGTCCAGGGATCCTGATAATAGACGGGGATCTCGTAAATTCTGGTTTCCAGGATCGGTTCGCTACGCTCCGCCTGAAGATCGATCGCCTTCACCGTCTCCAGCATGTCATTCGGATGCGTCACATCGGGGTCAAAGCGGACCAGATAAGAAGCATTACCACCAGCGACTTCGATAATCCCGTTAATGTTTGCTTCCCGTAGTGCGCGCACAGCCGCTAGGCTTTTGAAAAACGCGTCCATCGACATGGCTTCGGCGCATTCGCACAGCAGGTGCTCATCACCGCCGAATGTGAATCGGGTTTCCATAGTTATGTCCCTACCATTGTCGAGCGGGTTTATGAAAATTCACGTTCAATCCAGGACTCCAGAAATTTCGTATCGATCCGGCCGGCGCAGACATCGGGATCCGCCGCCAGTTTGTGGTGCAACGGAATCGTCGTCGGAATCCCGTCGATGGCCATGGTATCGAGAACCCCACGCAGTCTGGCCAGACAGGCATCGCGGTCCGCCGCATAGACGATCAATTTACCGAGCAACGAATCGTAAAAGGGCGGCACCGCGTAGCCCTCATAGAGTAACGAGTCGAAACGCACGTCGGCGCCTTCCGGCACGGTGACCGACTCGACGACACCCGGCCACGGCATAAAGTTCTTTGACGGATCTTCAGCGTTCAAACGGCACTCTACGGCATGACCGTTAATTTCAATCTCGCTTTGTGTAAACGGCAGCGGTTCGCCGGCGGCGATGCGAATCATCGTCTGCACCAGATCAATGCCCGTGATCATTTCGGTGACCGGATGCTCGACCTGTATGCGCGTATTGACCTCGATGAAGTAAAAGGCCTCGGCTTCTGCGTCATACAGGTATTCCACTGTGCCGGCGCCTTTGTACCCGACCTGACGCGCGAGCGACACCGCACTTTCGCACATCGCTTCACGCACATGCCCGGGCAACTCAAAAGCTGGCGCTTCTTCCCAGACTTTCTGACGCCGGCGCTGCAGTGAACATTCGCGTTCAAAGCAGTGCACAAAATTTTTGCCGTCGCCGAGTATCTGAACCTCAACGTGGCGCGCCGGATCGATGACTTTTTCAACGTACAGACGGCCGTCTCCGAAAGCCGATGCCGCTTCGGTCGCAGCCATGGGGAAAAAGTTATCGAACTCGCCCATCGATGCCGCGATACGAATGCCGCGCCCGCCACCGCCGGCGGCCGCTTTGATCATGACGGGAAAGCCGATGGATTCAGCGAGCACCCGGCCGGCATCCAAATCGTCAATCCCGCCGTCACTGCCAGGCACCGTTGGCACGCCGGCTTCCGCAGCGACGCGACGCGCCGCCACCTTGTCGCCGAGCAGGCGAATTGCGTCGCCCTCGGGCCCAATAAAACTTAAACCCGCTGCAACGACAGCGTCGGCGAAATCGCCATTCTCAGCCAAGAAACCGTAGCCCGGATGCACCGCGTCGGCACCGCTTTTTTTCGCCGCATCGATGAGTGCGTCAATGTTGAGGTAGGACTTGGCGGCTGGCGGCGGCCCGATGTTTATCGTTTCGTCGGCCAGGCGGGCCGCCAGCGAATCGGCATCCGCCTCGCTATGCGCCTGTATCGATTTAATCCCAAGTGTCTGGCAGGCACGAATGATTCGAACAGCAATTTCACCACGGTTCGCGATCAGCACCGAATCGAAACTCATTCATCAACCTCGGCAATGACCTGGCCAGCCATAATGGCGCCACCATCCTCAGCAAAGAATTGAATATTGGTACCGTCGACCCCTGCCGGCACCTCCTGAAAGTTTTTCATCACCTCGACCAGTCCGACCGTATCGGTAGCCGCGACCGCATCACCATCTGTTTTGAACGGTGGGCTTTCCGGGGCCGGTTTGCGATAAAAAGTACCTGGCAATGGACTCAAAATTTGCTTTTTTGCCATAAAATAATCTCCGCCCAGTTGATTCAAATTGGATGTTCGCCAAGCGCGACCACGGCTTCGCCCGTGGTCTTGGTTTCCCCGTGCTGATCAACCGCACTGATCGAAACCCGCACACACACACGACCATCCTGCTCGAATTTTTCGGTCACGGTCCCGGTGGCCTTGATGCGGTCTCCGATGTGGGTCATGGCCTGAAAGCGGGTGTTCATTTCGAGGATAAGCTGTTGCGGTACCCAATGGGTGAGCAGGCGCCCGGTATAGGCCATGACCAGCATGCCGTGGGCAATCACATCGTCCAGCCCCGAGGCCTTGGCAAAATCGATATCAACATGAATGGGGTTGTGATCGCCGGACGCACCGCAATAAATCGCCAGGGTCTGACGCGTTAACGGCGCCATTTCGAGCGCAGGTAATTCATAACCAGCTTCGATTGACACCAGATCAGGGGCTGATTTATCCATGTCTGATGACAATTGTTCGGTCAAACTCACCAACGGCCTTACCCTCACAGCTCACAAAATTGCGGTGCACCAGAAACTCAAGCCGGCCGCCCTTTTTGTGGTAAATGTCAACGATTTCGCCGTTAAAATGGACAGTGTCCCCGGCGCAAACCGTGCGGTGATATTTAAACGCCTGCTCCGCATGCAGCACTTTACCGAGCGGAATATTCAAGTCCGAGAACCATTCGTAAGGGTCATCGCGCTCCATTTCCAGGCAGAAAAAAAACGTCGGTGGCACCGGTAATGAACGGTAACCCGCCGCCTTGGCCTGTTCTTCGTCGGAGTAAATAGGATTGGTTTCGCCGATTGCCTTGGCAAACAATCGCAAACGGCCTTTTTCGATTTCTACATCAAATTCGGGCGTCCGGTAGCCGATGGATGCGCTGGACAGAACGGGACTGGTCATGTGCTACTTCCGCATCTTGCGAAAATCACGAATGAATTGGCGCCCGGTCTTCTCGACCAGGCTCGCGCTCAGCCTGAACAGGCGCCATATGGTCCTGGCATATCCCGGAAACACGATAATGGCCGTATTCTTCTCAATACCCTTAAGAATGTTCCGGGCCGCGACGTCGGTCGGGACCTTACTGAACGGCAGGTCCTGGTCAAGGGCTTCGGCAGTGACATTAACCGCTTCGCTCGCGCTGTAGATATTGGACTCGATAAAACCCGGGCAAACAGCCGAGACTTTCACACCGAGATCCTCTCCCTCAGCCCGCAGTCCAAGCGACAGCCCGACTACCGCGTGCTTGGTCGTGCCGTAGGGAATGTTGGTCGGAAACGGAATCAGGCCGGACAGCGAGGAAATATTGACGATATGACCGAACCCTTGTTTCGCCATGATTTTATAAGCGGCGTCGGCACCGTAAATGACGCCCATCAGATTGACATCGATCACCCGACGCCAGTGATCAAGTTCAAGGTCGCGCGCATCACCGGCTATCGCGATGCCGGCGTTATTGATAACAAGATCCAGCCTGCCCCGTTCGGAGGCAACATCGTTGATATGAATCGACACGGCTTCAGCGTTGGTCACATCCAGCGTGGTGGCCCTGGCAGTTCCCGGTCCATTCCGGTTAACCAGAGCGGCCGTTTCGGCTGCAGTCTCTCCGTTGCGGTCGGAAACTTCGACAATCGCACCCTCGGCGCCAAGCGCCACAGCCAGCCCTCGGCCGATGCCGGATCCCGCGCCCGTAATCACGCAAACCTGATCCTTAAACCGCATCACCTCTCCCCAGTCCGTACGTCAATATCTTCTTTGGAGTTCGTTCGATAGGATGATAACCCGACTCAAGCCCTGAATAGCCGACCATGACAAATCTTGCCGAAGCCATCAACATCATGCAGAGCACCTTTCGCGAGGACGCCGGCGCCGCCCTTGCTTCGTTCGAAACGCAGTCGAGCCTGAGCGACGGTATGCGCTCCGATATCAACATTCGCGATCATGAACTGGTGATTGACGAGCCTGAACAGCTCGGCGGCGGCGATGCCGGACCCAACCCGGTCGAAGTGGTACTGGCAGCACTCGGCTCCTGCCAGGAAATAACCTACAAGGTCTACGCCGCGGCGATGGGCATCAAGTTGCGCGGGGTCTCCGTATCGCTCGCGGGCGATATCGATTTGCGCGGATTGTTTGGTGTGGACGACAGCGTGCGCGCAGGGTTTCAGTCCATTCGCGGAGAAGTCGATATTGATGCGGATGCGTCTCCGGAGAAGCTCGCCAGGTTGAAGGCTGCCGTCGATGCCCATTGCCCCGTCCTCGATATGCTGCAGAACGGCGTGCCGGTACAGCTTGAATTAAAGGCGTCGGAATGAGCGAGCCCTACCTGCCGGCCGTCGAGGTCGAACCGAACAAAGCTGCTAATGCGGCGGTCATCTGGCTCCACGGCCTCGGCGCCGACGGCCATGATTTCGAGCCGATCGTGCCTCACCTGGGCATCGACGAACAGCACGCCGTACGCTTCGTGTTCCCACACGCACCGTCGATCCCGGTCACCATCAATAACGGTTACGTCATGCCGGCCTGGTACGACATTCTTGAACCTGATCTCGATCGACGACTGGACGAGGCACAGCTGCGCGCGTCGGCCGACGCCGTCGCGCGCCTCATCGAGCGCGAAGTTGAGCGCGGCATTCCGACTAACAAAATCGTCGTGGCCGGATTCTCCCAGGGTGGCGCTGTCGGCTTTGAACTGGCGTTGAGTTACCCAAAACGACTGGCTGGACTGATTGCGATATCGACCTATTTCGCAACGAAAATCAGTATTGAGGTCGACGAGGCCAACGCCGGTCTGCCGATTCTGATCTGTCACGGTCTTAATGACCCCGTTGTTCCTGAACACCACGGCCAGGAAAGCCATCGGCTGGTAACTGAAATGGGCTACGCGGCTGAATACAAGACTTACCCCGTTGAGCATGGCGTCGATCTGCAGGAGATCATTGAAATCGGCGCCTGGATCAACCGGGTGCTCGCAACCTGAAACAGGATTGCAGGACAACCCGCAAAATCATCTAATTTGATGGCGCCGGACTGTATTGCGGTGCTTTATGAAGACGGCAGGAACGACTTAGGAGTTGAAGATGGATTTCGGTTTCGTATTCATGGGGGATTGCCATGTCCATGGCGATGTGAAATTCGCGGAGGATCACGGCTTCTCGCATGCGTGGTTGTATGACACGCAAATGCTTGGCAGCGAGGTCTATGCGGCGCTGGCGCTGTGTGCGGATCGCACCAACACGATCAAGCTGGGACCGGGGGTCACCAATCCAAAATCGCGCATTGCGCCGTTGTCTGCCTGCGGCATGGCGACCATCAATTCGCTCGCGCCAGGGCGCGCAATCATGGGTATCGGCACGGGCAACACCACGCGCCGCACGATGGGCATGCCGGCAGCGAAGATGGCCGAGCTCGAGGATCACATTCGCGTCTGCCGGGGCTTGTTCAACGGCGGTACAGTCGACTACAGCGAGGGGGAACGCCATCGCAAAATCAAGTTCCTCAACCCCGATCTCCATTACTACAACATCAAGGACGAAATACCGATCTACATTTCGGCCAGCGGGCCGCAAGTAGCGCGGATGGCCGGACGGATTGCCGCCAATTCCGTGGCACCCCATCGTCTGGTTGTCGCAC
>CAXGUU010000182.1:0-6817 GCA_964012875.1 uncultured bacterium | reverse complement strand
ACACCCATATCGTGTGCACAGTCACGGCGCTGGTGATTCTTCTTGGCACGACCCCCGACCCCGATGTCGCCGGCGTGATCAACACCGCGCGGGCGTTCGAAGGCAGCATGCCGGGCCTGGGGGCGGAGCTGCTCACTGCCGTTTTTGTGCTGTTCGCTGTAACGACGATGATCACTTACGCCTACTACAGCGTGAAATGCGCGCGCTACCTGATCGGTGAGCGCTGGGGCGGTCGCTTTGTCTACGTCTACCTCGTGACGCTGCCCATATTCGCGGTGCTGACGCCGCGGCTCTCGGTCAACATCATCGACACAGTCTACGGGTTGATGGTCGTACCGACTTTAACGGCGACCGTGCTGCTAGCGCCGAAAGTCCTGGCCGCGAGCCGTCACTATTTCGCGCGTCACAATCACGGGTGAGGAACCTCTGAATAAGTCATGACTTGTTCAGCGGTTCCTTAACGGTGATACAGTCTTAACGGCAAGGTGACCGGCACGGCCGGCGAATTCGCGAAGAACAAGAAGGTGGGCACGTCGATGCCGACCACATTTCATGGGGGAGACCAATCTCATGCTGCAACTCGAAGGTATACGCGTCCTCGACTTCACCCAGTACCTGGCCGGCCCCACGGTCGGTCGCCTGATGGCGGAGATGGGCGCAGAAATTATAAAGATTGAAATCGCCCCGGGTGGGGACCCTTCGCGTGGATTGCCGATTGCCGACAACGGTCGCAGCGGCTATTTCATCCAGCAGAATCGCGGCAAGAAGAGCCTCGCGCTTGATCTTAAAAAGCCGGAGGCAGACGCCATCCTGCGCGAACTGATTGCCGAGGTCGATGTCGTGGTCGAGAACTTCGGTCCGGGCGTCATGGAAAAGAAAGGTCTCGCCTGGGACGACATCAAGGCCATCAATCCGAAAGTTATCATGGCCTCAATTTCCGCCTATGGCCGCGAAAGCCCCCTGTCGCATAAAACGGGATATGACTGGGCGGCGCAGGCCTTCAGCGGCCTCATGCACATGAACGGTGAGCGCGAAGGGCCACCTTTGCCGGTTGGCATCGGCATTGCCGATGTCAGCAGTGGCGTGCACGCGTTTTCGGCGATTGGTTATGCGCTGTTCAATCGCGAACGCACGGGCAAGGGGCAATGGCTCGACATCAGCATGGTCGATTGCATGTTTCATATGCACGATATTTCGCTGCAGGGCTACACCCTCACTAAAGGCAAATTCAGACCCTTCCGCCAGGGTGCGCATCATGAACTCATTGCGCCCTTCGGTACCTTCCGCGGACCTTCCGGCTACATCGTGATCCTGTCCCTGCAACCGCAATGGAAAAATATCTGTGCTGCCATCGGGCGCGAAGATCTGATCGATCACCCTGACTACGATGAAGGGCCCAAACGGGGCGAGCGGCAGAAAGACATTATCGAGATTATCGAAACGTGGATGGCCGATTTCCCCGATAACGATGCGGTCATTGCCCACCTCGAGTCGCATCGCGTGCCCTGCACGCTGGTGATGGACCCGGTCGATGCCTTGAGTCATCCGTATTTTCGCGAACGCGGCATGATCAACGAAATCAACGACCCGGTTATGGGCGAACTGGCCATCCCGGGCTTCCCGCTGCGATTCTCCGAACAACCCGAGCGCCTCGACCTGGTCGCGCCAACGCTCGGCCAGCACAACGCCGAAGTTCTGAACGGGGTGCTTGGCTACAGCAGCGACCGCATTGAGTCGCTGGCCAGCGACGGGGTGGTCGTCAGCGGCCAGCGCTGAAGATCAGTGCAAGACAACCAGACACCGCCCCAGGAGCTAAGCCGATGCAGGAACTGATGCGTAAGACGATGGCGGAGCAGGCCGCACTGATTCGAAATCGCGAGGTCGCCCCGATTGAACTGGTCGATGCGGCGATCCACGAAATCGAACGCATGAACCCGGCATTAAACGCCGTCGTGATTCCAATGTACGAAATCGCACGGGAAGCAGTCGGTGCACTGCGCGGTGACGAGGCCTTCTGTGGTGTGCCGATGTTGCTCAAAGACGTGATCGCCGAATACGCCGGTGCGCCACTGACCGAGGGCTCGCGCTATCTGGAAGGTTACGT
The DNA here is from genome assembly GCA_964012875.1 of uncultured bacterium. GTDB lineage: Bacteria > Pseudomonadota > Gammaproteobacteria > CAXGUU01. Next base: position 4,713 of record CAXGUU010000182.1, on the reverse strand, counting down.
GTCACCGCAGGACTCGGAGTTGGTGCGACGCTACCGCAATGCCGGCTTCATCGTTTGCGGTAAAACGAATACACCCGAATTCGCTTCTGAACCGACCACCGAACCTGACTTCTACGGGCCGACGCATAACCCGTGGGATCTCGGCCACAGTCCCGGCGGTTCTTCGGGTGGCTCAGGCGCTGCTGTGGCAGCCGGTATGGTGTCAGTGGCTCACGCAAATGACGGCGGCGGTTCGACCCGGGTACCCGCGGCCTGCTGTGGTCTGGTGGGGTTGAAAACCACGCGCGGGCGCAATCCGCTGGGACCCGACTACGGTGACCTCGGTGGCGCAGGCCTGATATCCGAGCACGTGGTGACACGCACCGTTCTCGACAACGCCCTGATGCTCGACGTCACCGCAGGGCCTGATATCGGCGCACCTTACTACCCGCCCGGACCAGCACGACCGTTCGCCGACGAAGTCGGCGTCGATCCGGGTCGCTTGCGCATCGCGTTCAGCGACCAACCGGTAATGGATACGCCCGTGCACGAAGACTGCCGCAAGGCGGTCCGGGACATCGCGACCCTGTGTGAATCGCTCGGACATCATGTCGAAGAGGCGCGCCCAGTCGCCGACGCGTCGCGCTACAACGAAAATTTTACGACGCTATGGCTGACCATGCTCGGCTGGATGATTCGCGATTGGGAGCGGCGCACGGGGCGCCCGGTGAGCGCCGAATGCTTCGAGCGCCATACTTGGAAAATGTACAACGTTGATGCTCATCGCCGGCCATCAGATTTCCTGCTCGCGTTGCAGGACATGCATCGGTTTGCGCGCGAAGTCGCCCCGTTTTTTGAAGACTACGATGTGTGGCTGACGCCGACCCTGACCGAACCGCCGCCACCGCTCGGCTGGTTCAAGCATGATCCCGAGAATCCGCGCCAGGCCACGACCCGGCTTGAGCAGTATCCGCGTTTTACCTCGTTCGCGAATGTCACCGGGCAACCGGCGATCTCGCTACCACTGTGCTGGAACGATGCCGGCTTGCCGATCGGCATGCAGCTGACGGGTCGCTATGCCGACGAGGCAACCTTGTTCCGCGTGGCTGCCCAGCTTGAAGCAGCCCGACCCTGGGCCGATCGCTGGCCGGAAGTTCCGACTGCTTAGCAGTCTGCGGGAATTCGATTCTGGTAATTCCGCCTGCGCGGCCGTCCGTATTCTTCGTAATCGCCACTGAGTTACGGTACGTGACCGACCAGGGATTCGATCATGGTCAGCTCGGCGTCGGTGTGATTCTCGAACGGCGCCTCTCGAGTCCGTTTGCCGCAGGTGCCATCCTTCAGTACATAGCGCGGTGTGTGCTCAACGCCGGTTTTCCTATCGATTTCGAGATCACTGCATGGAAGTCCCAAATACAGTGACGGTTTACATGTTTCGCTCAGCACCCTGCGGCGATACCGCCCGAGCTGCGGTGCACAAAATACAATACCCGCCTTACCCACAACCGAGAGCTTCCGATGACCGAACCCCGAGTCGATACCACCCGCCTGCAACGCATCGCGCGTGCCTATTCCGAGACGGCGGTATTCTACGCCGCCCTCGATCTCGAAATCTTCTCTCACGTCGACACCGGCGCGGACACGCTCGAAAACTTGGCACGGGCTGCGGGGGTGTCGATGCTGAACGCAGAACGCCTGGTCACCGTCTTGCTAGCGATGGAGTTGCTGGAACTGCAAGATGGCCGCCTGGTCAACGCAGCGGATGCCGCGCGTTACCTCGTGCAAGGCAAACCCGGCTACGCCGGCGATTGGATGACGTTCACCCGTGGTGATGTGCCGAAGTGGTTCGATCTTACGCGCATCCTCACTGATCCAAGGTTGCCGACCCTGCTCGGTATGTACGCCGACCTCACGGTTGACTCGGCGCGTGAGTATCATGCGGCGACTTACAGTATTGGGATGGGTGCGGGCAAGCGTTTCTGCCGCACGGTGGACCTCGCGGGCCGGCACAAACTACTCGACCTCGGTGGCGGCTCAGGCGCGTATAGCATCAACGCCGTAAAAGCGCATTCGCAATTGCGTGCGGTGGTGCTCGATCTGCCACCTGTGATTGAGGTGACCGGTGAATATCTCGATCAGCACGGGGTCGCTGACCGCGTCGATACGCTGGCCGGCGATTTCACCACGAGCCCGTTCCCGACCGATTGCGATATTGCGGTGATGGCTTCGAATCTGCCCATTTACGACGAGGACACGATCCGCAAGGTGGTCGACAAGACTCATGCGGCGCTCCTTCCCGGAGGCGAATTTCATCTCGTCGGGGAAATGCTCGACGCGGATGGCGAGGGGCCCTTGGACCCGGCGCTATGGGGCATGTACGAAGCCGTCTGTGGCAGTCGCGGTAAAGCGCACACCGTCAGCCAGTGCAAGGATTACCTGCGCGACGCCGGCTTTAAGGATGTCTCCTCAGTGTCGTTCGTTGCCGGTGTGTTGACCCGTGTCAGTGGGACCAAGGCCGCATAGGTTTCCTGCGCGGCGGTCTCCTTTAAAAAGAGTTAACGGCGGGGGAAATAAAGCGAGGGAAATCTAGGGACAGTTTACATATCTCGTTCGGCACACTCCGAGAGTGCGGAAAATACATGGAAATAGGGTAACTCTCCCTCTATTCCCGGGTTAATTCCCAGCACAAATCACCTCGCCTACTCAATCTTCAGTGAATCGTTGTTCGTCTCACCACGCGCCGCTTTGGGCGATGTGCCGTGCCATCGTTTAAAAGCGCGACCGAACGCGGATTGCGTTTCATACCCCAACATGTCCGCGATTTGAGACATGAGCAGTCTTGATGACCCCACGTGATGCCACGCCAGCTCAGCGCGCACGGCATCGACCACTTCGCGAAAACTGGTGCCCAGATCGGCCAGGCGCCGTTGCAAGGTTCGTTCCGAAAACCGCATCGTTTCGGCAACGGTCTTGATTGAGCATTCGTTGCAGGGCAACAGCACCGACAGTATGGACTTCACTTCGGTGAGTACGACCGGGCCGTCCATTTGCGAGTGCATCAATACCGATTGTTGCGACACCCCGCGAAGCTCGCCGCCGCCGAGCTTTCTTTCGAGGATGGCGTTTTCGATAAACAACGCGTCGCTGACGCTCTCGAATTCCGGGCGGCGACCGAAAAATTCCGTGAAAGCATCATTGTTGACGGCGGGTTGTTGCAAACGCACGCGTGGTGGTTGCCATTGCCGGATAAATACTCACCCATGAAACGCTCGTGGACCGGGTTGGTCCCCCACATTGAAGCGTCTTCATGATTCAATAGTGCATCCTTTCTCACCGGGTAGTCTTGATGTCCAGTTCGCTATTTGATTTGACCGGCAAGGTCGCACTCGTGACCGGTTCCAGTAAGGGCATTGGTCGTGCCATCGCCGAGGAACTCGCGCGCCATGGTGCGCAGGTCGTCATTTCCAGCCGCAAGGTCGACATTTGCCAGGCTGTCGCCGACGGCATCAACACCGAACTTGAGGGCGAAGCCGGCGGTGCGGTCGCGATTCCGGCCAATATCAGCACCCGCGAGGCCCTCGAAAAGCTGGTCGCCGAGACCCGGGCACAGCTTGGCAAGATTGATATCCTGATTTGCAATGCCGCGGTCAACCCGGCGTATGGGTCGATGACCGAACTTGCAGATTCGGCGTTCGAGAAAATTCTGAACGTCAACATCATGTCCAACCACTGGCTGGCGCAGATGGTGCTGCCGGAAATGATCGAGCGCCAGGACGGTGTGATCATTGTCGTTTCCTCGGTGGGTGGGCTGCGCGGGCATGACAAGCTCGGCGCTTACTGCATTTCGAAAGCCGCCGACACCCAGCTCGTACGCAATCTTGCGGTCGAACACGGGCCCAGCAACATCCGCGTCAACGCCATCTCGCCCGGGCTGGTGCGCACCGATTTCGCGCGCGCCCTGTGGGAAAACCCGGATGTGCTCGAACGCCGTACGCGCTTCGATCCGCTGCGCCGTATCGGTGAACCGGAAGAACTGGCGGGCATCGCGGTCTACCTGTCTTCGCGCGCCGGCAGTTTTACCACCGGGCAGAACTTCGTCGTCGATGGCGGGGCCACGATCGGTGGCGGTGGCTGAATCCAATCAGGCGGCGGAGCGGATTGCTGCGCTCCTGGCCAACAATCAGGTGCCGCACACCGTCCACGAACATGTTGCCGTGTCGACCATCGACGAGGCGAAAAAGCTTCTACCCGAACTCACCATCAACCTGCTGAAGACGGTTGTATTTGAGGTCCATCAAACGCCGCAAGTCCTGCTGGTTGCCGTCGACCGCGATGCGGCGGTCGACTACAAGCGCGTCAGCAAGCTTGCCGGATGTTCGCGTCGGGCACTGCGCCTGATGCCCGGCGAGCGTGTGTCCGAAGAACTCGGTTTCGAGGTCGGCGGCGTTGGACCGTTTAAGGTTGACGATCGTATCAGCATCATTCTGGATGCAGCTATAGACGCGGCGTCAGACGTCAAGGTCGGGGGTGGCCTTCGAACCAGAACCATTGAACTGAAGTATCTGGAGCTCGCGCGGCTTGGCGCGGCCGTGATCGCCTGCGTTTCCAGGTCTGTGGGCTGATCCGATTGCGTGAGTCGCCACGGGCGCCCTGACACTCAAGTATCGGCAGCGTTCGTGATGACACGTGTTTCGATATCACGCTTATAATCCGGTGACCGTTAAGCGATTGGAG